>NZ_JBFATL010000003.1:0-177377 GCF_040678315.1 Streptomyces sp. NPDC052721
ACGAGGGCCGGGGCCCGGCACGCCGAGAGCACGCACCTGACGCCGCGCGGCCCGCCCTCCGGGCGGACGACGGGAGTTTGACGACAGGACCTAGGCCGACGTCAGCGCGTCCGGGGCCGTCGCCTGGCCCGGGATCCGGGGCTTCGGCGCGGGCATCCGCTCCCCCAGCAGCAGGGTCCTTACGACCCGTTCGGCGGCCCGCCCGTCCTCGTACGCGCAGAACCGGGCCCGGAAGTCGGCGCGCAGCCGCGCCGACTCCTCGTCCCGCCACCCGCCCGAGGCGAACAGCCAGGCCAGCTCCCGGTAGGAGTGCGCGACATGGCCGGGCGGCTCCGCGGTGATGTCCAGATACGTGCCCCGGCTCGCCGTGAACGCGGCCCAGTCGTCGGCGTGCACCACGATCGGCCGGTCCAGGTTGGCGTAGTCGAACATCACGGACGAGTAGTCGGTGACCAGCGCGTCCGCCGCGAGCAGCACGTCCGACAGCAGCGGTTCGTCGGTCGCGTCGACCACGACCCCGCGCCGGGCCAGCTCCGTGAGGCCCATGCCGCGCGCGGGGCCGTTCGCCAGCGACGGGTGCAACCGGACCACGAGGGTGTGCCCCTCGCCGAGATCGGCCGCGAACCGGGCCAGGTCGATCCGCTCCGCGTATCCGCTGCGGCGGTAGTCCCGCCGGGTCGGCGCGTACAGCACGACCGTGTGGTCCGCCGGGATGCCGTGCCGCTCCCGGAAGTCGCTGTGACCGCCGTTCACCAGCACGTCGTTGCGCGGGCTGCCGGTGCGCACCGAGGTGAAGTGGCAGGGGTACGCCCGCTCCCAGACCAGCTCCGAGTGGCGGTTGGCGACCAGGCTGTAGTCCCAGCGGTCGGCCCGGCGCAGCATCTGCGGCACGTCGAAGCCGAGCCGGGCACCCGGCTTGTCCAGCAGGTCGGCGCCCAGGTACTTCAGCGGGGTGCCCTGATGGGTGTGGATGTGCACGCTGCCGGGGCGCTTGGCCAGGGTGCCGGGCCAGTTGACGTCGTTGACGAAGAACTTCGCGCGCGCGGTCACCTCCAGATACCGCCGGGACCCGACGATCACGTGCTCGACGCCGGACGGCAGCCGCGCGGCCGTCTCCGCGTCCCGCACCACCCAGACGCCGCGCAGCTGCGGGGCGATCTCCCGGGCGGCGGCGTGGACGGCCGCCGGGTCGCCGAGCAGGCCCCGGTGCGACGACGCCGAGTAGACCACGAGGTTCTCGTCGAGCGGCCGGCGGGCGTGCAGGGCCGACCAGCCGGTGCGGGCCCGCGCGGCGGCGGCCCGGCGCGCCCGGTCCGCCCGCCGGGCCGCCTCCCGCCCGGCCCGCGCCGCCTGCCGCTTGACCCGGTACCCGGTCCAGGAACCGGTCAGCACGGAGACCTCGCCGGCCGGCAGGGCGCCCTCGGGCCGGTGCCGGCGGAACATCTCCGCCGTACGCCGGAAGAACTCGGCCTTGTCGGCGGGCGGCAGCCGGTCCGGCTTGGCCAGGATGTCCAGGCAGTGCTCACCCATCTTGCGGTGCAGATACGGCCGCCAGGCCGCCAGCTCCGGCCGCTCGGCGACGAAGGCGAAGACCCGCTCGTACTGGTCGTGGATGTCGAAGTGCTTGCGGCTGGTGGTGGACAGGATGTTGCCCTGCCGGCGCTGCCGGTAGTTCAGGCAGATCCGGTCCAGGGCCGCGATCCGGCGGGCGCTGAGCATGACCGGGAAGGTCCAGGGGGTGTCCTCGTAGTAGCCCGGCGGGAACGCGAAGCCGTTCTCCGTGACGAACTCGCGCCGGTAGACCTTGTTCCAGACCACCATCAGCAGGTCCAGGATCTGCGGATACTCCGCCACGGCGAACGTGCCGGGGGCCTTTGCCAGGACGTGGGCGAGGACGTTGCGCCGGGTCCCGCCCCACCAGTAGGTGCGCGCGTAGTCGAAGACGAGCACGTCCGGGTCCTCGGCCTCCAGGAGGCGGTCGGCGACGGCCCGCAGCGCGCCCGGGGTGAGGGTGTCGTCGCTGTCCAGGAAGAAGAGGTAGTCGCCGGTGGCGTGCGGCATGCCCGCGTTGCGGGCCCGGCCCAGGCCCACGTTCTCCGGCAGGTGCAGCACCTTCACGCGCGGGTCGCGCTCGGCGTACTCGTCCAGGATCGCACCGCAGCCGTCCGGGGAGCAGTCGTCCACGGCGATCAGCTCGAAGTCGCCGAAGGACTGCCCGAGCACCGAGTCCAGGCACTCGCGCAGAAATCCCTGCACCTTGAAACAGGGCACGATCACACTGAAGCGGGGCACGGCGGGTCAGCTCCTCACGAGGGTCGCGGCGGCGGGGGCGGGGATGCGCTCCGCGAGCGGGATCACGGCCGGGACCGCCTCCGGCGGCTCGCCGAGCAGCACCCGCCTCACGACCCGCTCGGCGGCCCGCCCGTCGTCGAACTGGCAGAACCGCTCCCGGAACGCGGCCCGCAGCGCCCTGGCCTCCTGGCCCGCGTACGAGCCGTCGCGGAAGACGGCGGCCAGCTCCTCGGGGGTCCGGGCGACCAGCCCGGGAGGCTCGGCCATCAGGTCGAAGTAGACGCCCCGGGTCTCCCGGTAGACGTCCCAGTCGTCGGCGTACACGACGATCGGCCGGTCCAGGTTGGCGTAGTCGAACATGATGGACGAGTAGTCGGTGACCAGCGCGTCCGCGGCCAGGCACACGTCCTCGGACGAGCGGTGCGCGGTGACGTCGATGATCCGGCCGGAGCCCCGGACGCCGCCCCGGTCGTAGAAGTAGTGGGCGCGCAGCAGCACGACGACGTCCTCGCCGGCCGCCGCGCAGAACGCCTCCAGGTCCAGGCCGGGCTCGAAGCCGGTGTGGTGGTCGCGGTGGGTCGGCGCGTACAGCACGGCCGTCCTGCCCTCCGGGATGCCCAACTCCCGCCGGATCCGGGCCACTTCCCCGGCGGTCGCCGTGTAGTAGACGTCGTTGCGCGGATAGCCGTACTCCAGGTGCTCGTAGGAGCCGGGGAAGGCGCGCTCCCACATTTGGGTGGAGTGGCGGTTGGACGACAGGTTGAAGTCCCAGCGGTCCACCCGGCCCAGCAGCTTGGTGAAGCTGCCGGACTGCGCGGCCACCACCGGGTACGTCGACTGGTCCACGCCCATCGTCTTCAGCGGGGTGCCGTGCTGGGTCTGCAGGTGCACACTGCCCGGCCGTTTGACGACGCCCTCGGCGAAGTTGGCGTTGTTGACGAGGTACGTGGCGCGGGCCAGCACCTCCCAGTAGCGGCGGGAGCCGATCACCGCGTACTCGACGTCCTGCGGCACGGCGTGTTCCTGGCCGGCCTCCACCAGGAACACCGAGCGGATGTGCGGGGCGAGTTCGCGGGCCTTGGCGTGGATCGCGGCCGGGTTGCAGGCGTAGCCGCGACCCCAGTAGGCGCAGTACACGGCGAGGTTCGGGTCGAGCGGGCGGCGCAGGTCGCGGGCGTAGCGCAGCCGGGTGCGCAGCATGTGCGGGCGGGGCAGCCGGCCGGTGGCGCCGCCGGCCGCCCGGTTGGCGCCGCGCAGGGCGCGGAACGCGGTGTACGCGCCCGCCGCCAGCAGCCGGTGCTGCACGCCCAGGCTGCCGCCCGGCACCCGGTGGCCGGCCGGCCGGTGCCGCCGGTAGAGGCGGGCCGCCCGGCGGAAGAACGCCCGGCGCCCGGAGAGCAGCCGCTCCGGGCGGGACGCCGTCTTCAGCACCACGGCGAACAACTGGTCGAACAGCGGCCCGGTCCGCTCGGCCGGCAGGGCACGCTCGGCCGCCCGCGTCAGCACCCGCTCCACCTGGTCCAGCAGCGTGTGCTGGTGCGGCCCGGGCAGATTGAGCCGGCTGCCCTGGCGGCGCAGCCGGTGCCGTACGACGGTCCGGCGCAGCACCGCGATCCGCTCGGCGGCGACGGTCACCAGCCCGCCCCAGCCGAGGTCGGTGAAGTGGCCTTCGGGGAAGGCGAGTTCCCGCTCGGTGACGAAGGCGCGGCGGTAGACGGCGCTCCACGCGGGCAGCTGGACGCCGGTCAGCGCGGGCCGGTCGGCGGGGGCGAAGGCGCCCTTCGGGGCTCCCGCGAGCAGCGGTGCGGCCGGGTTGGCCGGCTCGCCCTCCCACCAGGGGACGCGCTCGTGCTCGGTGTACAGCACGTCCACGCCGGCCGTCTCGGACAGCCGGGCGTCCAGCGCCGCGAGCGCGCCCGGCAGCAGCAGGTCGTCACCGTCCAGGAACAGCAGGTACGTGCCGGTCGCCGCCCGGATCCCGGCGTTGCGCGCCCCGCTCAGCCCGGCGGACGGCGGCGAGTGGACGGGGGTCACCCGGGAGTCCCGCTCGGCGTAGTCGGCGGCGACCTCGGCGGCCGGGGCGTCGGGGGCGTCGCAGACCGGGATCAGCTGCAGGTCGTCGAAGGACTGGCCGAGGACCGAGTCCAGCGCCTGGGACAACCGGCCGGTGACCCCGTGGGACGGGACGATGATGCTGAAGCGGGACATTCTGTTCTTTCTGTCGTCTTGCGGACGCGGCCGGGCCGTCCCGCCGGACGCCAGGTGGACGGCCGGCTCGGGGCGGGCCGCGTCGAGCCGAGGGGCATGGGAACTCCCGGAAGGACCAACGCTGTTCAGCGGCTGTCGGTGACGGGGAGGGGGCCGGAAGGTTGCGGCACGGTGGTCAGCGGGGAGCGTGCGCAGGACGACGGGGCCGGGGTGCGGTCCGCCAGCGGCACCGCCGCCGGCGGCTCCGTCTCGCCCAGCACCACCCGCCGTACCACCCGCTCGGCGGCGTGCCCGTCGTCCCACGGGCAGAACCGCTCCCGGAACGCCGCCCGCAGCTGCGCCGAGCGCGAGCCGCGCCAGTGCCCGGAGGCGAAGATGTCGATCAGCTCGTCCTCGCTGCGCGCCACCGCGCCCGGCGGGAACTCCCGCAGGTCGAAGTAGGCGCCGCGGCACGCCTCGTACGCCGCCCAGTCCTCGGTGTGCACCACGATCGGCCGGTCCAGGCCCGCGTAGTCGAACATGACCGGCGCGTAGTCGGTGAGCAGCGCGTCCGAGGCGAGGCACAGCTCCGCCAGGTCCGGATGGCCGCGGACGCCGATGATCCGGGTGCCCTCGACGGCGACGGGGGTGCGGGCGAGGATCACGAAGCGCGGGCCGAGGCGGCGCAGGATCCGTGCCAGGTCGAGCAGCGGGCGCTGGGTGCGCCGGTGGTCGCGGTGCGCGGGCGCGTACAGGATGGCGACCGCGCCCTCCGGGACGCCGAGCTCCCGCCGGATCCGGGACACGTCCGCCGCGGTCGCCCGCTGAAGGACGTCGTTGCGGGGCAGCCCGTACTCCAGCGTGGTGTAGCCGCCCGGCAGGACCCGCTCCCAGGTCAGGGTGGCGTGCCGGTTGCCGGACAGGACGTAGTCCCACTGGTCGACGTCCCGCAGCAGCTCCGCGAAGTCCAGGTCACGGGCCGCCGCCGGGCGCTCCAGCAGGTCCAGGCCCGCGTGTCCGAGCGGGGTGCCCTCCAGGGCCCGCACGACGACCTGCCCGGGCCGCTTGCGCAGCCGCCGTTCGAAGCGGGCGTCGCTGACCAGGTAGCGGGAGCGGGCCAGTGCCGTCCAGTAGGCGGCCGTGCCGGGCGTCAGAGGGCGCGGGCCCGGCGGCACCGCGCGCCCGGGCGGGGCGACCCACGCGGTGCGCAGCCGCGGGGCGTGCGCCCGGAACGCCTCCTCCAGCGCGCCCGGGTCGCCGCAGCCCTCCCGGGCGGCGAACACCGCCCGGTCGGACCGCAGTGGCAGCCGCAGCTGGATGCCGTAGTGCAGCCGGAGTGCGCCGGTGCGCAGGGCGCGGGCGAGCTTCAGCGCGGACCTCAGTACGCGCCGGCGGACGGCCGCGGCCAGCCGGAGCGCCCGGAACGTGCGGTGCAGCCCGAAGCGGATCAGGCCGTACCGCAGTCGCGGGCGTCCTCCGGGCACGCGGTGGCGGCGGTAGTGGGCGCGGGCCCGGCGCAGGAACTCACCGTGGCTGCCGCGCGGCAGCCGTCCCCGCCGGGTGAACACCACGGCGTGGTGGTCGACCATCCGCCGGAACAACTCCGGGCGCCAGCGGGCGAGTTCGGGCCGTTCCTCGACGTACGCGAACACCCGGTCGTACTGCTCGAACAGGTCGAAGTGCTGACGGCTGGTGGTGCCGAGGATGCTGCCCCGCCGGCGCTGCCGGTAGTGCACGCACACCCGGTCCAGGGTGGCGAGCGACTCGGCCGTCAGCAGCACCGGGAAGGTCCAGGGGGTGTCCTCGTAGTAGCCCGGCGGGAACGTGAAGCCGTGCCGGGCGACGAACTCCCGCCGGTACGCCTTGTTCCAGGCCACCATCAGCACCCGCAGCAGCCCCGGCCGGTCCTCCAGCCGGAACGGCGCCGGGCCCCGCTCGGTGAGCTGGGCGGCGAGCTGGTTGCGCACCTCGCTGCCGTCCCAGTAGGTGCGCGCGTAGTCGAAGACCAGGACCTCCGGGTCGCCGGTCTCCTTCAGCCGGTCGGCGACCGCCCGCAACGCGTCCGGGGTGAGCGTGTCGTCGCCGTCCAGGAAGATCAGGTAGTCACCGGCCGCCTCGGCGAGCCCCGCGTTCCGGGCCCGGCCCAGCCCCTGGTTCCCGGCCAGGTGGACGGGCTTCACGCGCGCGTCCCGGGCCGCGTACTCGTCGATGATCGCGCCGCAGGCGTCGGGTGAGCAGTCGTCCACGGCGATCAGCTCCAGATCGGGGTACGACTGCGAGAGCACCGAGTCCAGGCACTCGGAGAGATACGCCTGGACCTTGTACGCGGGAACAATGACACTGAACCTGGGCAAGGGGCATCCATGGGTCGGTCGGCGCGGGCGTTCTGCCCGGGAACGGCCGATGGAGTGAATGGGTTACGGCCCCTACGGCATTCGGGCTACCTCAGATGAGCGCGAAGAGGCGGGCCGCCGACGGCCCGCCCCCTGCGAGATGTCCTTCTGCGGCTACTTGACCGCGCCCGCCATCACCCCGGACACGAACTGCCGCTGGAACGCGAAGAACACGGCCAGCGGGATCACCATGGAGATGAACGCGCCGGGCGCCAGCACGTCGATGTTGTTGCCGAACTGCCGTACCTGCGTCTGCAACGCCACCGTGATCGGCTGGGTGCCCGACTTGGTGAACACCAGCGCCACCAGCATGTCGTTCCACACCCACAGGAACTGGAAGATGCCGAGGCTCGCGATGGCCGGCCCGCCGAGCGGCAGCACCACCCGTGCGAACAGCCGGAGTTCACCGGCGCCGTCCAGCCGGGCCGCCTCCAGCAGCTCGCGCGGGATCTCCGCGAAGAAGTTCCGCAGCAGGAACACCGCGAACGGCAGACCGAAGCCGGTGTGGAACAGGATCACCCCGAGGATCGTCCCGAACAGCCCGATCTTGCCGAACAGTTCGGCGATCGGGATCAGCGCCACCTGCACGGGCACCACCAGCAGGCTCACCACGCCCAGGAACCACCAGTCCCGGCCCGGGAACTCCATCCACGCGAACGCGTACCCGGCGAGCGCCCCGACCACCACGACCAGGACGGTCGCCGGGACCGTGATCAGCACCGTGTTCACCAGGGAGTCGGTGATGTCCGAGTTCTCCAGCAGCTTCTGGTAGCTGTCCACGGTGAGCTGGGACGGCTCGGTGAACACCGTCCACCAGCCGCTCGCGCTCATGTCCTGCGGGGTGCGCAGCGAGGAGATGAGCAGACCGATGGTCGGCACCAGCCAGAACAGGCCCACGACGATCAGGACCACGCGGACCAGCCCGCCGCTCAGCCGCTCCGCGATCCGGGACGCCACCGACTGCCTGGCCTTCACCGTGCCGACCGGGTCGGCCTTCCCGATGCTTCCGGCGGTCGCCGTCATCGCCGCACCTCCCGCCTGAGCCGACGAATGTTGAACAGCATCACCGGGATCACCAGCAGCAGCAGGAACACCGAGATCGCGCTCGCGATGCCCGGCTGGCCCTCCGCGAAGCCCTTGCGGTACAGCTCCAGCGCCAGCACGTTCGCGTCGTCCTGGGAGGAGCCCGGCGCGATGATGAACACCAGGTCGAACACCTTCAGCACGTTGATCATCAGCGTGACGACGACGACCGCCAGCACCGGCGCCAGCAACGGCACGGTGACCTTGCGGAACACCTGCCACTCGGTGGCGCCGTCCACCCGCGCCGCCTCCAGCAGTTCCCGGGGCACACCCGCGAGTCCGGCCGCGATCAGCACCATCGCGAAGCCCGCCCACATCCACACGTACGACGCGATGATCGACGGCGTCACGAGTGCCGGGCCGAGCCAGTCGACCCCGTTGTACGGCTCCTTGAAGTTGCTCGCCGGCAGCCGCAGCCGCGCCCCGTCGGCCGCCGCGGGGAGGGCGAAGGTGCCGTCTCCGGACGCCTTCGCCGAGGCGACCACCTTGCCGTCCTTCACCGCCTCGATCCGCATCCCGGCATAGCCCACCTCGGACGGATCGGGCGCGCCGAGCTTCCCGACGCCCTTGCCGCGGGTGAAGTCCTGCCAGGTGGTGCCGGTGACCTTCCCCGGCTCGGGCTTCGCGGCGGCGGCCTTCTTCGCGCCGTCCGGCAACTGGTCCGGGGCGACGCCGACGAGCGGCAGGGCGACCGGCTGCCCGGCGTGCACGACGGCCTTCGTGACGAAGCCCCCGCCCTGTGCCACGAGCGGCGACTCGCGGCCCGGGTGCGCCTTCGGGAACGCCGACGACTGCGCGAACGTGTCGTGCACGCCCACCCACACCGCGTTCGCGACGCCCTTGTCCGGGTCCTGGTCGTACACCAGCCGGAAGATGATCCCGGCGGCCAGCATCGAGATCGCCATCGGCATGAAGACGACCAGCTTGAACGCCGTTCCCCAGCGCACCCGTTCGGTCAGCACCGCGAAGACCAGGCCGAGCGCGGTGGAGACCGTCGGCGCGAACACCACCCACAGGACGTTGTTCTTCAGTGCGGTGCGGATGCCGTCGTCGGTGAAGAGGGTCGTGTAGTTGTCGAAGCCGGCGAAGCCGTCGCCGGAGGCGTTGGAGAAACTGCGGACGAGCGAGTACCCGATCGGGTAGACCACGAGCGCGCCCAGCAGCACCAGCGCGGGCAGCAGGAACAGCGCTGCCACGGTCCTGCGGGTGCCGGTCACGCTCTTGCGACTGCGGGGCGCGGCGGGGCCCGGTGGGGCCCCGGCCGCCGCTGCCGACGCCATGGCCGGATCAGCCCCCGTTCCCGTACGCCGCCGCCGCGTCCTTCTCCAGCTTCGCCTGGGCGCCCGCGACGTCCTGCGGGTTCTTCAGGAAGTCCTGGAGGTCCTTCCACTCGCCCTTGCCGGGCGTCCCGCCGAAGGCCTGCGGGGCCTGGTCGGACATGTCGAAGCGGAAGTCGTCGCCGGACGCGATCAGCGCCTTGGCGATCTTCTGCTGCACCGCGTTCGGGTACGCCGAGATCGGCACGTTCTTGTTCGGCGAGAGATACCCGCCGAGCTTCGCCTGGATGGTGGCCGCGTCCGGGGAGGCGAGGAAGGTGGCGAGGGCCTGCGCCGCCTTGGAGTCCTTCAGGATCACCGCCGCGTCACCGCCGGAGACCACCGGCGCCGACTGCCCGACCGCCGGGAACGGGAACACCTTCGCGTCCGTGCCCACCTTCGCCTTGGTCTCCCCGATGTTCACCTGCACGAAGTCGCCCTCGTACACCATCGCGGACTTCGGCTGGTCGCCGCCGGTGAAGGTCTGGGTGACCGACTGCGGGAACTCCGTCTGCAGCGCGCCCTTCTGGCCGCCGGCCAGGTAGTCCTTCTTGCCCCAGATCTGGGCGAGGGTGGTCAGCGCCTGCTTCACCGACGGATCGGTCCACTTGATCTTGTGCTGGGCGAGCTGGTCGTACTTCTCCGGCCCCGCCTGCGACAGATACACGTTCTCGAACCAGTCGGTCAGCGGCCAGCCGTCCGCGCCGGCCACCGAGAACGGGGTGACACCCGAGTCGTACACCGCCTGCGAGGCGGTCAGCAGGTCCTTCCAGGTCTTCGGCTCCTGGGCGCCCGCGTTCTCGAAGACCTTGGCGTTGTACCAGATCAGCGACTTGTTGGCGGCCTTGTAGTACACGCCGTACTGCTTGCCGCCGACCGTGCCGATGTCCTGCCAGCCCTGTGAGTAGTTCTTCGCCAGCTCCTGCCGGGCCTCGGCCCCGAGCGGCTTGGCCCAGCCCTTGTCGACGGCCTGCTTGATCGCGCCGGGCTGCGGCAGCAGCGCCACGTCCGGCGGCTGGCCACCCGCGATCTTCGAACCGAGGAAGTTGATGATCGGGTCCTGTGCCGGCACGAAGGTGACCTTGGCGCCGGTCCGCTTCTCGAACTCGGCGAGGACCTTCTTGAAGTTGGCCTGCTCGCCGCCGGTCCAGACGGCGGCCACCTCCAGATGGGCGCCGTTCAGCTTCGGCAGGGTGACGGTGGAGCCGGCGGCCCCGCTGCTCTTGTCCCCGTTGTCCTTCTTGTCGTCGTCACTGCCGGAGCAGGCGGAGAGCGCGAGCGCTCCCGTGAGCAGTGCGGCGAGTGCGGTGACGGCCCTGTGTGCCCGGAACGTGCTGCTCTTGCTGCGCATCACTTCCCCGTTCGTCGTTCTCCGTTGAACGCTGTTGAACGTCAGAACTCTCTCCCGTGCGGTCCGGTGTACGCCGGGCCGCGACGGGTGGGCAAGAGCGCCTGCGGTGTCCACCGGCTCATCGTGACCGGCTCGTGACCAGGGGTGCATGCCCGCGGATTTCCGATGGCGCGGGAGCGGGGCGGGTTCGCCGGGGAGAGGACGGGTTCACCTGGAGGGGGGACGGGGTTCTCTCAGAGAAGGGAGGGCACCTCCGCCGCCGCGACCTCACGGGCCGCCCGCTCCACCGCGCTCGCCAGCAGCGCCAGGTCGGTCGGGCCGTTGCCCAGCTCCCGCACGGGCCGACGGGCCGGCGGGTCGCCCATGCGCTCCCAGTCCAGCGGGACGACCGTGGGCCGCTGGGTGGCGGTACGCGGGATACGGCCCGTCACCCGGCCGCCCTGGAAACCGGTGGTCCGCCCGTCCGCGTCCGCCAGCGTGCCCCGGCCCGGCGCCGGCTGGTCCGGCCCCGGCTGCGGGGCGTCCAGCGTGACCCGCAGCGCGGCCCGGCGCGCCGGCTCGGACTCCGCCGTACGGCCGCCGGTCCCGGCCGCCGCCACCAGGTGGACGCCGAGCCGCTCGCCCTCCCGGGCCACCGCCTCCAGCGCCCGTATCACCGAGCCGGCGGCGGGCCGGCCCGGCGAGCCGAGCGCCGGGGAGACCAGCGCGTCCAGGTCGTCCACGACCACCACCAGCCGGGGCAACGGCGCCACGGCCGCGGCCCGCTGCCGGGCGGCGGCGCCCGGCCGCAGACGGAGCGTGGAGCTGGGGGGCGTCTCGATGTCACCGGAGGCGGAAGCGGGTGCGGCGGTGGAGCCGGGGGTGGGTGTGCGCTGGGCGACCAATCGGCCGGACACCTCCTGCCCGGCGTGCCACTGGGCGAAGTCGGTCCGGCCCAGCAGCTCCGCCCGGCGCTTCAGCTCCGCGGCCAGCGACTGCGCGAACTCGCGCATGCGGACGGGGTCGTTGGCGATGAGGTGCGTGGTCACATGCGGTATGTCCGTGCACACGCGCAGGCCCTCACCGCGGCCGGCGCCCGTGCCGACCCCGTCCCGGCCGTCGAGCAGGACCATGGCCAGCCGGTCCGGCCGCTCGGCGGCGGCCAGCGAGGCGACCACGGCCCGCAGCAGCTCGGTACGGCCGCTGCCGGCCGGTCCCTCGATCAGCAGATGCGGTCCGTCGGCCACCAGGTCCACGGTGACCGGTCCGCGTGGCCCGGCACCCAGCACCGCGCGCGCCCGCCCGCCCAGGGACCGCGTGTCGTCGGCCGCGTCGGCCCAGCGGGCCATCAGTGAGGCCGGGGTGGCCCGGGCCAGCCCCAGCTCGTCCAGCAGACGGGCCGACTGGGGCAGCGGCGTGGCCACGCGCGCGTGGTGCTCGCCGGCGGGGCCGTCCGGGCGCAGTGGCGCGAGTGCCCGCGCGAACCGCTCCGCCCAGGCGGCGGAGACGGCGTCGACGGTGGCGGGCGCACCGGGACCGACGGGACCGCCCGGCGCGACCCGCATCAGCCGCAGCGTGGCGGCGACGTCTCCGCTGAGCAGCGCCACGGCACCGCAGTGCCGGAACGTCGGCGTCACCGCGCAGGCGGCCTCGTACGTCTCCGTCACGGGGGAGGCGGGCGACGCGGTCGGGGTCTCGGCGAGACACACCACGTGGACCCCGGCCCGCGGCCCGGCCAGGGCCAGCCGCGCGAGCGCGTCCCGCAGCGCGGACCCGCCCGGATCCCCGTCCACGACGACGACGGTGAACGGCCCGGCGAAGCCACCAGCGGCACCGGACTCGGGGCCTTCCTCGGCCCAGGAGGGGCGGCGGGTGGCGGGTCCGGCGTGAGCGGGGGGAGTGGGAGGGGTGGGCGTGCCGGGGGTGCCGGGGTGCGCGGCATGGCCCGGGCTGCTGGGGGCGGCGTCGGGGTGCACCGGGTGCCCCGGGCCGCCGTAGGTCCCATAGGTCCCGTGGGTCCCGCGGGAGGCGTCCGGTCCGTGGTGGGCGCCGGAGGCCGCGGTCGGCGCAGCCGGCCCCTGGGCGCCCGTCGCACCCGCCGCGGGAGCCGCGCCGCGCGCGAGCGAGGGGTGGGCCGTCGTGCGGCCCGTCGCCGCGTGGTCCTCCACCCGGCGCAGCAGTTCCTCCGTGCGGGCCGCCGCCTGTTCACGGTCGTAGGCCAGCAGCAGCCGGCAGTCCTGGCCGTGGCCCGGCCGGACGTGCGGGAGCCAGCCCAGCCAGGCCCACTCGGCCGTACGGTCCGCCACCGGCCGTGAGCGGTCCGCGCTGATCAGCACGATCTCCAGCAGGTCGGGGGAGTGCAGCGCGGCGAGCTGGGCCAGCACCGCGCGGGCCAGCCCGGACAGCCGGGGGCGCGGACCGGCCAGGCCCAGCGTGCCCGCCTCCCGCAGCGCGGCCGTCACCGGCACCGCCGGCAGCAGGCCCGAGCCGTCCGGCGCGCTCCGGTCGGCCGTGCCGAGCCGTACGGTCAGCGCCTCGGGGTGTCCCGGCCCGCGCTCCCACAGCCGGGGCCCGGGGCCCAGCGCGGTGAGCAGCAGTGCGGCCGGGTCCGGCCAGGTCTCCGGCTGCCGTGGGACACCGGGTGCCGGGGTGCCGTCGGCGGGGGCGGCCGTACCGTCGTACGACTCCGCACCGGCCGGCTGCTCCCCGCGTCCGCCGGTCAGCCGACGCGCCCAGGCCCCGAGCCCGCGCCGCCGGACACCCTGCGGGATGTCGGTGCCCCTGAGGGGGGTCCCCTTGCGCCCGCGCGCCCGCGCGTCCTCGTCACCGGCCCCGGCGACACCGGATCGGCCCGCATGAGTGTCCCCACCGGTCGCCGCGCCAGGCGCACCGGCGGGGCCTTCGCTCCGGCTCTCCACGCTCGGTGCGCCGGCCTGCCCCGGCACGACGGGCGACTGCCCACGCCGGTGCTCCTGAGCTTGCGCGTCCCAGCCGACGGAGCCGTGGGGGTCGTAGGCATGCTGGGCACCGCCGGAGGACCCCCACGCACCGGAACGCCCAGTGACGGAGGGCGCCACGCCGCGCGGATGCCGCGCACCACCGGCAGCCTCTCGTGCCCCAGCGCCACCGGCACCGGTCTCACCCGCCCTGCCGGGTCCGCTCACACCGGCGGAAGGCGTCCGTGCGGGCGGCACAGCGGATCCGGCCCCCAGCGGACCCGTACCCGACGGCCCCCGCTCCCCGCCCACGGCGACCCGCACGCACCCCTCCCCGTCGGCCACCGTCCGCACCCGCATCCCGGGTCCCCCGGACGGAGTCACCCGCAGGGCGGACTCGCCGATGCGCAGCAAGCCCCCGGCGGGGACCCGTACGGGCCGCTCCGTCACCCGTACGCCGTCCAGCGACGTGCCGTTCGTGGAGCCGAGGTCGGCGACCGAGACCCGGCCGTCCGTGCCGACGGTGACCTCGCAGTGCAGACGGGAGACGTCGGGGTCGTCCAGCGGGACGTCGGCGTCGGCGGAGCGGCCGACCGTGATCCGGCCGCCGTGCAGCAGATGGACCCCGCCCGCGTCGGGGCCGGCGACCACGTGCAGCTGGGTCGGCGCGTCGTCCAGTTCGGGATGCGGCTCGGGTGCCGCCGGGGCGCCCAGGGACAGCACGGCGCCGTCGACCAGCGGCGGCTCGCCGAGCGTGCTGCGGCGCGGGTCGAGCCGCTCGGTGCCCGCGTACAGCACCACGGAGGCGCCGCCGGTCTCCCGCCCCGTGCCGCCCTCTCCGGTGACCGCCCCGGCCAGCGCCGACGCGACCGCGGCCAGCTCAGTGCCCGCAGGAGCCGTGACCAGCACGTCGCGGCTCGCGGCGCGGCCTCGCTGCGGGGACGGGCCGAGCGGGTCTACGACGGTCAGCCGGATCTGCATCGGCGTCAGCGGTCCCTTCTGCGCGGATCTGCGCGGGCGCGGACTTCCCCCCACCCCCGCACGAGCACGTCGGCCAGCAGCCACTGAAGGCATCCCAGGGTGCTGCTGCAGGCATCCTCGCACCTGCCACCGACAACGCGCCCGTGACCCGGGCAGAAGTGATCTTGATTGGTCGGCTCTGCCCCCAAAAATGCCTGACCAGTACGTCACCGGCGATCAGTTGAGATCGGTCACGTCCGGCCCCGGCAACCAGCGGACCGGGACGCGCGTCTTTCCGTCGAGCCCGCGCGCACGTGCCCGGAACGCGTACGTGGTGCCGTGGAGCACGGCACTACAGTGGGTCGGAACACCGGAACGCAGGCAAGTGAAGCAACAGCAACCAGCAGGGAGCGCGAGACGTGCGGCCAGTCGGCAGCAAGTACCTGCTTGAGGAACCGCTCGGACGCGGCGCCACAGGCACCGTCTGGCGTGCCCGCCAGCGCGAGACCGCGGGCGCCGAGGCGGCCGTGCCCGGACAGCCGGGAGAGACGGTCGCGATCAAGGTCCTGAAGGAGGAGCTGGCGAGCGACCCGGACATCGTGATGCGCTTCCTGCGCGAGCGTTCCGTGCTGCTCCGGCTCACCCACCCGAACATCGTCCGGGTCCGCGACCTGGTCGTCGAGGGCGACCTGCTGGCGCTGGTCATGGACCTCGTCGACGGCCCCGACCTGCACCGCTACCTGCGCGAGAACGGCCCCTTCACCCCGGTCGCCGCGGCCCTGGTGACCGCCCAGATCGCCGACGCCCTCGCCGCGAGCCACGCCGACGGCGTCGTCCACCGCGACCTGAAGCCCGCCAACGTGCTGCTCATGCAGCACGGCGGCCAGATGCACCCGATGCTGACCGACTTCGGCATCGCCCGCCTCGCCGACTCCCCGGGCCTGACCCGCACCCACGAGTTCGTCGGCACGCCCGCGTACGTGGCGCCGGAGTCCGCCGAGGGCCGCCCGCAGACCTCCGCCGTCGACATCTACGGCGCCGGCATCCTGCTGTACGAGCTGGTCACCGGCCGACCGCCGTTCGCCGGCGGCTCCGCCCTGGAGGTCCTGCACCAGCACCTGAGCGCCGACCCGCGCCGTCCCTCCACCGTCCCGGACCCGCTGTGGACGGTCATAGAGCGCTGCCTGCGCAAGAACCCGGACGAGCGGCCGAGCGCCGAGAACCTCGCGCGCGGGCTGCGGGTCGTCGCCGAGGGCGTCGGGGTGCACGCGAACGCCGCGCAGATCGCCGCCGCCGAGGGCGTCGGCGCGCTGCTCGTGCCCGACCCGGCCCCGGCCGCCGTCCCGGGCGTGCCCGGCGCCGCCGACCCCACCCAGGTGCTGCCGTCGAACGCGCCGCAGGGGGCGTACGGCCAGCACGATCCCAACGCGGCGACCAGCGTGCTGCCGCACACCGGCGGCCCGGCCGGCGCCGCCGATCCCACCGCCGTACTCCCGAACACGGGCGCGGCGGACCCGACGGCGGTCCTGCCGCCCGTCCCGCAGGGCCAGCAGGGTCAGTACGGCCAGGGGCAGGGCCAGCAAGGGCAGGGCCAGCAGGGCGAGCAGCCGCATCCCTGGCAGACCCAGCTGCGGGCCGCCCGCGACCGCAACGAGCAGACGCAGATCCAGTACCTGGACCCGGACGAGGACCCGCTGCGCCGCCGCCCCCAGCGGCAGGTGGCCCGGCCCCAGCAGCAGCCGCGCCCGGCCCCGCAGGGCCGCCCGCAGCAGCCGCAGCCGCGTGGCCGGCAGAACCGGCAGGGCGCCGGGTACGGCTATCCGCAGCAGCAGCCCCAGCAGTACGCCCCGCCGCAGCAACCCCAGCAGCCCCAGCAGCCGCAGCGGTACGCGCCGCCCGCCCCGCCCGCGCCGCAGCGGCCCGCGCGGGAGCCCCGGGAGCCGCGGCAGCGCAGCGCCAACCGGATGAAGATCCCCGGGCTGGGCTGTCTGAAGGGCTGCCTGTTCACGATCGTCATCCTGATCGTCGCGAGCTGGCTGATCTGGGAGCTGACCCCGCTGCAGGAGTGGATCGGCACCGGCAAGGGCTACTGGCAGCAGATGACCGACTGGATCGGCACGGTGGGCGGCTGGATCAAGGATCTGGGCGGTTCCGGCAGCGGAAACTGATCGCTGGTTCGGAGATTTGTCGACATCTGCCGGGTGATTTCCGTCTCCGCGGTGAAGGTTGGCTCGTCGGACGCGTAGTTTTGGCGACAACACGCGTCTGTAGGAGCAGTCTTGGCACGGAAGATCGGCAGCCGGTACACCGCGAACCAGATCCTGGGGCGGGGGAGCGCCGGCACGGTGTGGCTGGGCGAGGGACCGGACGGCCCCGTCGCCATCAAGCTGCTGCGTGAGGACCTCGCCTCCGACCAGGAGCTCGTCGGACGCTTCGTGCAGGAGCGCACCGCGCTGCTCGGCCTGGAGCATCCGCACATCGTGACCGTGCGCGACCTGGTGGTCGACGGCAACGACCTGGCCCTGGTCATGGACCTCGTGCGCGGCACCGACCTGCGCACCCGGCTGGAGCGGGAGCGGCGGCTGGCGCCCGAGGCGGCCGTGGCGATCGTCGCCGACGTCGCCGACGCGCTGGCGGCGGCCCACGCGGCCGGGGTCGTCCACCGGGACGTCAAGCCCGAGAACGTCCTGCTCGACATGCGGGGCCCTATCGGCCCGGGCGGCTCCCACCCCGCCCTGCTCACCGACTTCGGCGTCGCCAAGCTGATCGACTCGCCGCGGCGGACCCGCGCCACGAAGATCATCGGTACGCCGGACTACCTGGCCCCGGAGATCGTGGAGGGCCTGCCGCCCCGGGCCGCCGTGGACATCTACGCGCTCGCCACGGTCCTGTACGAGCTGCTGGCCGGCTTCACGCCCTTCGGCGGCGGCCACCCGGGCGCGGTCCTGCGGCGGCACGTCACCGAGACCGTCGTACCGCTGCCCGGCATCCCCGAGGAGCTGTGGCAGCTGCTGGTGCAGTGCCTGGCCAAGGCCCCGGCCTCCCGGCTGCGCGCCTCGGAGCTGGCGGCGCGGCTGCGCGAGCAGCTGCCCACGCTGGCCGGGATGCCGCCGCTGGACGTGGACGAGCCCGACCTCTCCGAGGAAGCCACCGAGGAGTCCGTGCCGTCGGCTCCGCAGGGTGAGCCGGTACGGCGGCGAGGCGCGGTCTCCCTGGTTCCCGGAGCCAAGCCGGACTCCAACCGCGACACGCACACCTCGATGCGGGTGCCGGCGCCGGACGAGCTGGCGGGGGGCGCGCACGGGACCGCTCGCGCTCCTCGGGCCACTGGTGCGCCCCGGCCGGGCTCGGCCCGCCACAAGGCCGCGGTACGCCGGCGCAGGGTGACGTTGGGAGTGGCCGCAGTGGTGGTGGCCGCTGTCGTGGCCGTCGGCGCCTGGTTCGCCTCCTCCGGCGGGGACGACGACCAGCCGGCCCCGGCCACCCACAGCACGTCGGCCCCCTGAGCCGGCCCCCGCCCGCCTCCCACCCGGCTCGCTCGGCCGGGATGCGGGCCAGGTCGCTTGCCACAGCCGTTACGCTGGAAGGCGTGGCAGTCGTCGATGTATCCGAAGAGCTGAAGTCCCTCTCCTCGACCATGGAGTCGATCGAGGCCGTCCTGGACCTCGACAGGTTGAGGGCAGATATCGCCGTGCTCGAGGAGCAGGCGGCGGCCCCGTCCCTGTGGGACAACCCGGACGAGGCACAGAAGATCACCAGCAAGCTGTCCCACCTCCAGGCCGAGGTCAGGAAGGCGGAGGCGCTGCGCGGCCGGATCGACGATCTCGCGGTCCTCTTCGAGATGGCCGAGGAGGAGAACGACCCGGACACCCGCGCCGAGGCCGAGTCGGAGCTGACCGCGGTGAAGAAGGCGCTGGACGAGATGGAGGTCCGCACCCTCCTGTCCGGCGAGTACGACTCCCGTGAGGCACTCGTCAACATCCGCGCCGAGGCCGGTGGCGTCGACGCCGCCGACTTCGCCGAGAAGCTCCAGCGCATGTACCTGCGCTGGGCCGAGCAGCACGGCTACAAGACCGAGCTGATCGAGACGTCGTACGCCGAAGAGGCCGGCATCAAGTCGACCACGTTCGCCGTGCACTCGCCGTACGCCTACGGCACCCTCTCCGTCGAGCAGGGCACGCACCGCCTCGTGCGCATCTCGCCCTTCGACAACCAGGGCCGCCGGCAGACCTCCTTCGCCGGTGTCGAGGTGCTGCCCGTCGTCGAGCAGTCCGACCACGTCGAGATCGACGAGTCCGAGCTGCGCATCGACGTGTACCGCTCCTCCGGCCCCGGCGGCCAGGGCGTGAACACGACCGACTCCGCGGTCCGCATCACGCACCTGCCCACCGGCATCGTGGTCTCCTGCCAGAACGAGCGGTCGCAGATCCAGAACAAGGCCACCGCGATGAACGTCCTCCAGGCCAAGCTGCTGGAGCGGCGCCGGCAGGAGGAGCAGGCCAAGATGGACGCCCTCAAGGGCGACGGCGGCAACTCCTGGGGCAACCAGATGCGTTCGTACGTGCTGCACCCGTACCAGATGGTCAAGGACCTGCGCACCGAGTACGAGGTGGGCAACCCGGAGGCCGTGTTCAACGGCGAGATCGACGGGTTCCTGGAGGCCGGGATTCGCTGGCGCAAGCAGCAGGAGAAGTGACTTTGTCGACATGACAACTGCCGCCCCAGAGGCGGCAGTTGTCATTTGTCTGGGTTTTACATCACACTCACAGGCTTCAACTCCCGGCAAACGCCACCCCATCGGACATTGCGCCCGCAACGCCCTTGACGTTGCTTTGAAAAATGGGAAGGGTGAGGCGCGGCATGCGTACTCTGGGGGCGCATGTGAACCGGGGGATCGAGTTGACGCCACTTCGTCACCAGCTGCCTCCGTCGATCACGGCACGCCCCACGCGCCGCCTCATTGACGAACAGCTACTGGGGGTAGCAACCATATGACGAAGAAGACGCGGATCCGGGTCGCGCGGATAGCCGCCGGCGCCGTGATCGCGGCCGGTGCGTCGCTGACCGCCGCCGGCGCGGCTTCCGCCCTGGACCTCGATGTCCAGGCGGGCCCGATCAGCCTCGGCGTGAGCGGTGTCGGCGCCGACGGCGGCAACACGGACGGTGGCACCGCCGACGGCGGCTCCATCGAGGGCGCCACCATCGGCGTGACCGAGGGCACGACCCTGGGCACCGACGGCGGCTCCGTCACCGGCTCGGCCGGCACCGACGGCTCGGCTGCCAGTGGCGGTGACGTCACCTCCGGTGGTGACGCCTCCATTGGGGGTGACGCCTCGATCGGCGGCGACGCTTCCATCGGCGGTGACGCCTCCATCGGCGGTGACGCCTCCATCGGCGGTAGCGCCTCCATCGGCGGTGACGACAGCACCTCCGGCGGCAACAGCGGCGGCGACGCCTCCACCGGCGGCGACAACGGCAACTCCGGTGGCAACGGCAACTCGGGTGGCAACGGCAACTCGGGTGGCAACGGCAACAGCGGTGGCAACGGCAACTCGGGTGGCAACGGCACCTCCGGTGGCGACAGCTCCGGTGGCGACAGCGGCACCAGCGGTTCCACGGGCGGCGGTTCCACCGACGGCGGTTCGGGCAGCACCGGCGGTTCCGGCACCGGCGGTTCCACCACCGGAGGTTCCGGCACCGGCGGCAACCACACCGGCCCCGACGGCGGCAACAACAACGTTCCGCAGGACGAGGGCTCCTCGGCGCTGACCGACACCGGCTCCGACACCTCGGCCCAGGGCGGCGACAAGCAGCTCGCCGAGACCGGTGCCGGTCAGACCGCGTTCCTGCTCGTCGGCGCCGCGACGATGATCGCCGGCGGCATCGGCTTCCGCGTCCTGCCGCGCCTGGTGAGCGGCCGCGGCGGCGCCGCCGCCTGACCGTAGCCACACGGGCACGCACGGCACACGCGCCAGGGCCCGGAGCCTCGGCTCCGGGCCCTTGTGACGCTTCGGTCAGGCGGTCTGGTGCGCCAGCAGCGCCACCGCGGCGATCAGCACCGCCAGCAGCGCGATCAGCGCCATCGGGTTCAACCCGCTCAGGCCTGAGAAGAAGCCCTCCTGCTGCAGTCGCTCGCGGTTGGCACGGCACACCGGGCACCGGCCCTCGCTCACGGGCGCCGCGCAGTTCGCGCACACCAACCGGTCGTACGTCATGCGCTCGCCCTCCTTGCACCGGCCATCACATGCACAACGCTCACGGGGACGAGAACGTTCCCCCGCGTTCCCGTCGTCCTTCGTCTCCCCTCCACTGTGCCAGGTTCCCGCGGCGCGTGCGCGGGGCCTCCGGGAAGGCGGTGCGGGAAGCGGGCGGTACAAAAACGTACAAGTCTTGCCCAACCTCAACCTGCGACTGCACTTGCACACCCGGTTCGCGTATGGTCACGCTCATCTACCCCCGGCGACCCGTGGTGCATCCGTGATCCGATTCGACAACGTCTCCAAGGTCTACCCCAAGCAGACCCGCCCCGCACTCAGGGATGTCTCCCTGGAGGTGGAGAAGGGCGAGTTCGTCTTCCTCGTGGGGTCCTCCGGCTCCGGAAAGTCCACCTTCCTGCGGCTCATCCTCCGCGAGGAGCGGTGCAGCCACGGCCAGGTGCACGTGCTGGGCAAGGACCTCGCGCGCCTGTCCAACTGGAAGGTGCCGCAGATGCGCCGCCAGCTGGGCACGGTCTTCCAGGACTTCCGGCTGCTGCCGAACAAGACGGTCGCGGAGAACGTGGCCTTCGCCCAGGAGGTCATCGGCAAGTCCCGCGGCGAGATCCGCAAGTCCGTGCCGCAGGTGCTCGATCTCGTCGGGCTCGGCGGCAAGGAGGACCGGATGCCCGGCGAGCTGTCCGGTGGTGAGCAGCAGCGCGTCGCCATCGCGCGCGCGTTCGTCAACCGGCCGAAGCTGCTCATCGCCGACGAGCCCACCGGCAACCTCGACCCGCAGACCTCCGTCGGCATCATGAAGCTGCTCGACCGCATCAACCGGACGGGCACGACCGTCATCATGGCGACGCACGACCAGAACATCGTGGACCAGATGCGCAAGCGCGTCATCGAGCTGGAGAAGGGCCGCCTCGTCCGCGACCAGGCCCGCGGCGTCTACGGCTACCAGCACTGACCGCACCAGCACCCAGTTCCGGAAAGGCCTGAAGAACCCGCCATGCGCGCCCAGTTCGTCCTGTCGGAGATCGGTGTCGGTCTCCGCCGCAATCTGACGATGACCTTCGCCGTCATCGTCTCCGTCGCCCTGTCCCTGGCCCTGTTCGGCGGCTCGCTGCTGATGAGCGACCAGGTGAGCACCATGAAGGGCTACTGGTACGACAAGGTCAACGTCTCGATCTTCCTGTGCAACAAGCACGACGCGGAGAACGACGTCCACTGCGCCAAGGGCGCGGTCACCGCGGACCAGAAGAAGCAGATCCTCGCGGACCTGGACAAGATGCCGGTCGTCGAGAAGGTGACCTACGAGTCGCAGGACGAGGCGTACAAGCACTACAAGGAGCAGTTCGGCAACTCCCCGCTGGCCGGCTCGCTGACGCCGGACCAGATGCAGGAGTCGTACCGGATCAAGCTCAAGGACCCGCAGAAGTACCAGGTGATCGCGTCCGCGTTCAACGGGCGGGACGGCGTGCAGTCGGTGCAGGACCAGAAGGGCATCCTGGACAACCTCTTCCAGTTGCTGAACCTGATGAACCGGGGCGCGCTCGGCGTGATGGCGATGATGCTGATCGTCGCGCTCCTGCTCATCGTCAACACCGTGCGCGTCTCGGCGTTCAGCCGACGGCGCGAAACCGGGATCATGCGCCTGGTCGGTGCCTCGGGCTTCTACATCCAGGCGCCGTTCATCGCGGAGGCCGCGGTCGCCGGACTCATCGGCGGCGGCCTCGCCTGTGTGGCGCTCGTGGTCGGCCGGTACTTCACCATCGACCACGGCATGGAGCTGTCCCACAAGCTCACGCTCATCAACTTCGTCGGCTGGGACGCGGTGTTGACCAAGCTGCCGCTGATTCTCGCCACGAGTGTCCTGATGCCGTCGCTCGCCGCGTTCTTCGCGTTGCGCAAGTATCTGAAGGTGTGACGCATGCCAAGGGGGTCGTACGGGCATCCGGCCGTACGGCCCCTTCGCGTTGCCCTAGACTCGCCGCCATGTCAGGCCGTGACCTGTTCTGTCAGCCCCGCCGCGTCCGCCGTGGGGCCACCCTGACATTGGTCTTCGCCGGTGTGCTGATCGCCGGCGCCGCCACCGGCTCCTTCCCCGAACCCGACTCCCCCGCGCGGAAGTCCGCTGCCGGTCCGGTGGGCCCGGCCGCCCGGCACGAGGCCGTCGAGAGGGCCGCCGCGGAGGCGATGGCCGACGGCAAGTCCCCCATGGAGGCGGCGGAAAGGGCCGTCAGCCGCAGCGGGGACCGCTGGGCCGCGGTCTACTCCGAGGGCGAGTACGAGGAGTTCCAGGACGCGCTCGACGGCCGGTACACCGGTGTCGGCCTGTGGGCGCGGCAGGAGGCGGACGGCGGGATCGAGGTCACCAGGGTGCAGCCGGGCTCGCCCGCCGCCGACGCCGGGATCCGGGCGGGCGACCGGTTGCGCAGCGTCGACGGCAGGAAGGTCGACGGGCGCCCGGTCACCGAGGTGGTCGCCCTGCTCCGCGGCGACGCGCTGCGCGGCGGCACCGATGACGCCGCGGCCGGTACGACGGTCACCCTCGGCCTGGTGCGCGGCACGCGCGCGTGGACCGAGACCCTGCACCGGGCCCGGCTGTCCACCGACTCCGTGAGCGTGCGCCGACTGCCCGACGGCGTCACCGTGCTCACGATCGCCGCGTTCACCAAGGGCTCCGCCGACGCGGTCCGCGAGGCCCTGCGCGACGCACCCGCCGACGGCCGGACCGTGCTGGACCTGCGGGGCAACTCCGGCGGCCTGGTCACCGAGGCCGTGGACACCGCCTCCGCCTTCCTGGACGGCGGCCTGGTCGCCACCTACGACGTCGACGGCGCCCAGCGCGCCCTGCACGCCGCCTCCGGCGGTGACACCGCCCGCCCCCTGGTCGTCCTCGTCGACGGCGGCACCATGAGCGCGGCCGAGCTGCTCACCGGCGCCCTCCAGGACCGGGGCCGCGCGGTGGTGATCGGCTCCCGCACCTTCGGCAAGGGCTCCATCCAGATGCCGACGAAGCTGCCCGACGGCTCGGTCGCCGAGCTGACCGTCGGCCACTACCGCACGCCCTCCGGCCGCGCGGTCGACGGCCGGGGCATCACCCCGGACCTGGAGGCGGGGCCGGAGCAGGCCCTGCCACGGGCGGAGACAGTCCTCACCGGGCTGGGCGCCCCGTCGTAGCCAGCCGTAATCGGCTGTACGCACACCCCCTGTGTGGTGCGAAAATGGTGGGCACTATGAGCAAGGGAATGTACGTACCGAAGGAGTCCCAGCCCAAGCAGGGCGGCGGGGCCGCCAAGGCCAGGGACGGCGAGAAGGGCGGCAAGCGCAAGATCGTCGCCCAGAACAAGAAGGCCCGGCACGACTACGCGATCATCGACACCTACGAGGCCGGGCTCGTGCTCATGGGCACAGAGGTCAAGTCGCTGCGCGAGGGACGGACCTCGCTGACCGACGGCTTCGTCCAGATCGACCGCGGTGAGGCGTGGCTGTACAACGCCCACATCCCCGAGTATCACCAGGGCAGCTGGACCAACCACTCCGCGCGCCGCAAGCGCAAGCTGCTCCTGCACCGCGAGGAGATCGACAAGCTGGAGTCGAAGTCCCAGGAGACGGGACACACGATCGTGCCCCTCGCGATCTACTTCAAGGACGGCCGGGCGAAGGCCGAGATCGCCCTGGCACGGGGCAAGAAGGAGTACGACAAGCGGCAGACGCTGCGGGAGCAGCAGGACCGGCGGGAGGCGGACCGGGCGATCGCGGCGGCGAAGCGCAGGCAGCGCGGCGTCTAGCCGGCCGGCCGACGGGAATAGGCTGGCATCGTCGGGCGTTGGTCACGTACGATGGCAGTGCACTCCACAGAGGGTGCGCGAACCCTCCTCGCGGAGGGGTTGAAAAATCAACATGGGGATGATCGGTTTCGACAGCGGCTGTCGAAGCAGGGGAAGCGTGTCGAGGAAGCGGCAATGATCTCGTAAACCATATGTCGCAAAAAATAATCGCCAACACCAAGCGCGATTCCTTCGCCCTCGCTGCCTAAGTAGCGACTTGCGAAGTGTCAGCCCGGGGCTGTTCCCGACCCGGATCCTGGCATCAGCTAGGGAACTAAACCTCTAGACCCGGTCACGGGGTGTAGAGGGAAATCAAACAGTGACTGAGCCCGTCGGAGACTTGTCCGCGTGATCTCCGGGGCCGAGAAAAGCGCAGCGGACTGCACACGGAGAAGCCCTGATTCCGCACCGTTGGACGCGGGTTCGATTCCCGCCATCTCCACGAGGCCCCTTTGGGGGTCACCCCATGTGGGCAGAGGCCCCGTCGCTTTCGAGCGGCGGGGCCTCTGTCATGGGATGGCGCCGTTGGGGGGCTGTTGTGTGCCGGGCCCGAGTGGGTGGTGAGCTGGTCGCGCAGTTCCCCGCGCCCCTGCGGTACCGGTGAGCGTCGCCACCCCGAGGGCGAGGGCAGCGGCGGCGACTGGTGTGGCGTACGCGGTGGTGGGGGAGAGGTGTTCCGCCGCCCAGCCGCCCGTCGCCGAGCCGCACGCGATACCGGTGAGCAATCCCGTCACCATCAGGCTCATCCCCTCGTTGAGCCGGTCGGCCGGGGTGCGCCGCTGTACCAGCGTCATGGCCGTCACCATGGTCGGCGCCGTCGCCATCCCCGCCACCAGCAGCGTTCCCGCCAGCGCCGGAAGGGAGCGGGTGGTGGCCGCGAGCCAGGGCAGGGTCATCAGCCCGGCCATGGCCGCCAGACACCAGGTCAAGCGCGCCCTCGCCGGCTTCCGGGCCCCGTACACCAGCCCCGCCGCGCACGAGCCCGCCGCCTGGAGCGCGAGCACGGCACCGGCCGCCGTCCGATGCCCCTGGGTATCGGCGTAGGCGATCGTGACGACCTCCATGGAGCCGAACACCGCGCCCGTCGCGGCGAAGCAGGCCAGCAGGGCCGGGACGCCCGGGCTGCGCAGCGGCGAGGGCCCCTGCGTGCGGGGCGCGGGCGGTGGCTCGGTCGCCCGCTGGGCGAGGAACAGCAGCATGCCGGCGAGCAGCAGCACCGCCCCGGTGAGCGTGCCCGCCTCCGGGAAGAACGTGCCGGTCAGGAAGGACGCGAGCACCGGCCCCAGCATGAAGCACAGCTCGTCCGCGGCCTGCTCGAACGCGTTCGCGGTGTGCAGCGCGCCGGGCTCGTCCCGCAGCAGATACGCCCAGCGGGCGCGGGACAGGCCGCCGATGTTGGGGGTGGCCGCGGTGCCGGCGTAGGCGGCGAACAGGGTCCAGTCCGGGGCGTCGTAGCGGACGCACAGCAGCAAGGCGAGGCTGCTCAGCACGGACACGACCGTGGCCGGCAGCGCGACCCGGGCCTGCCCGTGCCGGTCGACCAGCCGGGCGAGCCAGGGCCCGGCCAGCGCGGTCGCCGCGAGCCCCGTCGCGGTGACGGCACCGGCGAGGGCGTACGAGCCACGGGAACCGGCGATCATCACGACCGCGCTCACGCTGAACATGCCCATGGGCAGGCGGGCGAGGAGGTTGCCGGTGGTGAAGGCGCGGGTGCCGGGGAGACGGAACAGACGGCGATATCCGCCGGGTTGGTCTCTCTTGCCGTCTATTCGGCTGTCTTGAGCGTCCTGGGCGGTCTCTTGGGGCATGGCTCAACGGTCGCCCGGAGTGGATCACCAGGTCCAACACCTTATGGGGCCCGATTCACACGCCCACGTTGTAAATTCGCCACCATGTCCGCTCCCGCCGCCCACATAGACCCCCGCCTGCTGAGTTCCTTCGTCGCCGTCGCAGAGGAACTGCACTTCACCCGGGCGGCGGCCCGTCTGTACGTCGCCCAGCAGGCGCTCAGCCGGGACGTACGGCGGCTGGAACGGGAGCTGGGTGCCGAGCTGTTCGTCCGGACCACCCGGCAGGTCACGCTGACCCCGGACGGCGAGCGTCTGCTGCCGCACGCGCGCCGGGTCCTCGCCGCCCAGGACGACCTGCTCGCCGCGTTCGCCGCCGGCCAGGGCCGCCCGCTGCTGGTCGACCTCAACTCGCCCGGCCTGACCACCGGCCGGCGCGTCCTGCACCGGGCCCGCGAACTCGCCCCCGACTGCGAGCTGATGGCCCGCTACGAGAGCGGTCTCACCGGAGCCGCCGCCGAGTTGCTCGCCGGCCGCCTGGACGCCTCCTTCGGCCGGTTCGCCGGCCTCGACCCGGCGCTCCGCTCCGGCCTGGAGCAGCAGCCGGTGCGGTACGAGCCGATGGCCGTCGTGCTGCCCGAGGACCACCCGCTGGCCGCGTCGGCACGGGTGCCGCTGGCCGCGCTGGCCGGCGAGACGGTGTACGCCGGTGCCGGCAACCCGCGCACCCGGGAGTGGACCGACCTGGCCCAGCGCCTCTTCCAGGACCGCGCCATCCGGCTCGCCCCGCCGCTCCCGCTGGCCGTCGGCGACGAGGAGTTCGGCCGCATCATGGCGAAGACCCGCAATCCGGTACTGGCCGTCGTGGATTTCCCGCCACTGCCCGGGACGGTACGACGGCCCCTCGTCGACCCCGTCCCGCTGTCGCCCGTCTCCCTGGTCTGGCGGAAGGGGCTGGTACATCCCGGATTGACCGCGCTGCGGAAGGCGGTGGCCGAGATCGCACGGGTGGAGGGGTGGCTGCGGCGGCCCGTCGACGGATGGATTCCGGCCATGGACGAGGACGTGATGAACGGCGTGTGACGGGCCGGCGACGGCGTCCACCGATGCCGACCCGGCGCGCAGCACTCCTCCGCGTGCGTTACATTCTTGGCCCGGGCAACAGGGTGGTAGTGGGGGCGCTCGGACCGGGTGGGCCTGGTTCGGTCGGCGGGTGCCCGGGATCGCGAGCGCGCCCGGAACTGTCCCGTGGGGGGATGAAACGCGCGTGAAAAAGTGTCCTGAAGACGCCCAACCCGAGGGGCGAGAGATGGCGTCCGCAGGACGCGGTGAGCCGGTGGGCGGGGGCGACGAGCGGATGAAATCGGACGCGGGGGCTGTCGCCGACTCTGGTGCCGAAGGCGCCGTCGAGTCTGGCGAAGCCGCGGAGGCTGTTGAGACGCTGACCGAGTCGGCTGGGTCTGCCGGGCTCGGTGAGTCGGGCGACGCCACCGAACCCGGGCAGCCCGCCGGGCCTGAGACGCGCGCCGAAACCGAGGGGTCCGCCGAATCCGAGGCGTCCGCCGAATCCGAGGGGTCCGCCGAATCCGAGGGGTCCGCCGAATCCGAGGGGTCCGCCGAAACGGAAGCGTCCGCCGAATCCGAGGCGTCCGCCGAATCGGAGCGGCCCGCCGGATCGGCCGAGCCCGCGGAACCCATCGAGCCCGGCCAGTCCGCGGAATCTGCCGAAGCCGGCAAGACCGCCGAGCCCGCCGGACCCGGCATGCCCGCCGAGTCTGCCGGACCCGGCAAGCCCGCCGAGCCCGCCGGACCTGACATGTCTGCCGAGGCTGCCGAGCACGCCGAACCCGGCATGCCTGCCGAGTCTGCCGACCCCGCCGAGGCTGCCGAGCACGCCGAACCCGGCATGCCTGCCGAGTCAGCCGAGCCCGCCGAGTCTGCCGAGCGCGCCGGACCCGGCATGTCTGCCGAGTCAGCCGACGCCGTCGAGGCCGCCGCCGCGAAGGAGCCCTCCGAGACCTCCGACGGCACCGCGGATTCCCCGGAACCTCCCCCCGCCACCACTCCTGCTTCCACCCCGCACGACGAAACCATCGAGCTGGGCGACGTACAACTCGGCGCTGCGGGCGCGGGGTCGGCCGTACGGGACCCGCGTGGCTCCGACGGGCCGGTCTTCGTGGACGAGTCGGGCCGTCGTAGCCGCCGTTTCCGCCGTCTCGGCCTGGCCGTGGCGGTGGCCTGTGCCGGTTACGCCGTCGTCATCGTCGCCACCCTGCTGTCCGGCAACTCCGCCGCCCCCTGGCTGCCGGTGCCGGGCCAGCACGAGGACAAGCCGGCCGGCAAGGTGGACACCTCGCCGCTGCCCAGCGTCTCCACGACCCCCACCCCGCCGGGAGCCGGCACGGTGACCGCACCCGTCGCCGGCGCCGAGGCGGGCGGCACCGCCGTACCGGGCAGCGGGGCGCCCGCCGGCGCCGACGCCTCCGCGTCCACCGAGCCGGACGGCGGCACCGCCTCCGCGCCCGCCGCCGACGCCGGCACCACCGGCTCCCCGGCCCCGTCGGCCCCGGCCACCGACGTGTCCCCGGCACCGTCCGCCACCGGCACCGCCAGCGCTCCGGCGCCCACCCCGACCCCGTCGGGCCGTACCCACACCCCGCCCGGTCACACCCGGCGCCCGCACCCCAAGCTCTCCCTCTGACGACCGGGCGGAACACCCTCAGATGGCTTCACACCCCCGCCGCCGTACCCGGCTGCCGCTGCGCTACCTGCTCCCACTCCTGGTCCTGGTGGCGACCCTGGCGATGCTCATGCTGCGCGGCTACGTGCACAACGAGATCCTCGCCGACCACCGCATCAGGCCTTCCGCGGCGCACGACAGGGTTCCGCAGCGCATCCTGGACGGCGGTCCGGTCATCGACACGCGCAACGGCCGCAGCGACAGCCTGCGCATACCCGACCACCGCATCGTCCTCACCTTCGACGACGGCCCCGACCCGACCTGGACCCCGAAGGTGCTCGACGTGCTGAAGAAGCACCACGCGCACGCGGTCTTCTTCGTCACCGGCACCATGACCTCACGCCACCCCGAGCTGGTCCGGCGCATGGTCGCCGAGGGGCACGAGGTCGGCCTGCACACCTTCGGCCACCCCGACCTGTCGTACCACTCCACGAAGCGCATCGACTGGGAGCTGTCGCAGAACCAGCTGGCGCTCGCCGGGGCGGCCGGCATCCGCAGCTCGCTGTTCCGGCCGCCGTACTCCTCCTCCGCCAACGCGATCGACAACCGGTCGTGGCCGGTGACGCGGTACATCGGCAGCCGCGGCTATCTCACGGTCGTGGACGACGCCGACAGCGAGGACTGGCGCAAGCCGGGCGTCGAGCAGATCATCCGCAACGCCACGCCCGGCGGCGGCCGGGGCGCGGTCGTCCTCATGCACGACTCGGGCGGCGACCGGCACCAGACCGTCCAGGCGCTCGACCGGCTCCTGCCCCGGCTCCAGGACCAGGGCTACACCTTCCAGACCCTCACCGGAGCGCTGCGGGCCCCCAGCGCGGACACCCCGGTCACCGGCCTCGACCTGTGGAAGGGGAAGGCCTGGGTGTTCCTGGTGAAGGCGTCCGACGACATCACCACGGTCCTCGTCGCCGGTCTCGCCGTCGTCGGCTGCCTCGTCTTCACCCGGTTCGGCCTGATGCTGCTGCTGTCCGGCGCGCACGCCCGCCGCACCCGGCGCCCCGGTTTCCGCTGGGGCGAGGATCCGGTCACCGAGCCGGTGTCGGTGCTGGTGCCGGCGTACAACGAGGCCAAGTGCATCGAGAACACGGTCCGTTCACTGACGCGCAGCGAGCACCCCGTCGAAGTGCTGGTCATCGACGACGGCTCGGCGGACGGCACGGCCGACATCGTGGAGGCGCTGGACCTGCCGGACGTACGGGTGATCCGCCAGGCCAACGCGGGCAAGCCGGCCGCCCTCAACCGGGGCCTGGCGAACGCCCGTCACGAGCTGGTCGTGATGATGGACGGCGACACCGTCTTCGAACCGGCCACCGTCCGCGAACTCGTCCAGCCCTTCGCCGACCCACGCGTCGGCGCCGTCGCCGGCAACGCCAAGGTCGGCAACAAGAACCGGCTCATCGGCGCGTGGCAGCACATCGAGTACGTGATGGGCTTCAACCTCGACCGCCGCATGTACGACGTCCTGCGCTGCATGCCGACGATCCCGGGTGCGGTCGGGGCGTTCCGCCGCTCGGCGCTGCAACGGGTCGGCGGCATGAGCGACGACACGCTCGCCGAGGACACCGACGTCACGATGGCCCTGCACCGCGACGGCTGGCGCGTGGTGTACGCCGAGAAGGCCCGCGCCTGGACGGAGGCACCCGAGTCGGTCCAGCAGCTGTGGTCCCAGCGCTACCGCTGGTCGTACGGCACCATGCAGGCCATCTGGAAGCACCGCGGCGCGCTGTTCGAGCGGGGCCCGTCGGGCCGCTTCGGCCGCGTGGGCCTGCCCCTCGTCTCGCTGTTCATGGTCGTGGCCCCGCTCCTGGCCCCTCTGATCGACCTCTTCCTGGTCTACGGCCTGGTCTTCGGCCCGACGGCCAAGACGATCCTGGCCTGGTGCGCGGTCCTGGCCGTCCAGGCGGCCTGCGCTGCCTACGCCTTCCACCTGGACCGCGAACCCCTCACCCCGCTCCTCTCCCTGCCCCTCCAACAGCTGCTCTACCGCCAGCTCATGTACGTCGTCCTGCTCCAGTCCTGGATCACCGCCCTCACCGGCGGCCGGCTGCGCTGGCAGAAACTCCGCCGAACGGGCGGGGTGGCGGCACCGCCGGCCGAGCGGCCCCCGGTCCCGGAGGCGACGCCGGTCGGCTGACCACCTACTCCCGATGGGCCACGGCGTCCTTCTGCAACTGGACGGCCGCCAGCAGGCTCAAACCAGGCTCGGCCTGACGCAGCGCCTTCACGGCGGCGACGGAGGCGAGGTCCCCGGTGAAGCCGACGTCGGCCAGCCTGGCGCGGACCCAGTCGGCCCGCAGCCGGCTCTCACTGGCGCCGGCGGTGGCCCCGACGAGCGCGACCGCCCGCTCCAGCCCCGCCCGCTCCTCCTCCGAGGCCCCGGCCAAGGCCTCCCGCAGCGCCGCCGCGACCAGGTCGGAGTCCCGGATGACCAGCACCAGGTCCTGCTTCTTGCCGAATCCCGCGAGTCCCTTCATACGGCCAGGGTGGACGCGAGGAGCCGCCCACTTCAAACCACTTGAGCAGTTCCAGAGCCTTGGCCCGCTCGGATGTAGGGAAGGAAGTCCGCCCAGGTGGAGGGGGTGAGGGTGAGGTGGCGGTCGGTGGGGGTTTTGGAGTCGCGGATGTGGATGGTGGTGGGGGTGGTGGCTATCTCCACGCAGTTCGAGCCGTCGGGGCTGTAGGTGGACTTCCGCCAGTGGAGGGTCGGCATGGTTTCTCCTCACAGGTCCTGGATGCGGTGGTGGATGAAGTCACGCGTCGCGGTGGGATTGAGTGCGCAGGACTCCATGCGGTTCAGCACTGCCCGGTACTTGTTCAGCGGAGCCTCGGCGTCGATGAATTCGCAGGCGCCGTGATGGGAGTCCAGCTGGACGGTGTCGAGCTGTGGGACTGGGCCCTCGACATAGTCGAAGGGCTGGCCGGTGGTCGGGAACTCGTCCGCTCCGAACGGGATGACGCGAACGGTGACGTGCGGGAGTTCGCTCATGTCGAGCAGGTGCTTGAGCTGCCCCCGGCTTACGGCGGAGCCGCCGAAGTTCATGTGGAGTGCCGATTCATGGATGATCGCCGTGTACGGCGGCGGATCTGTCCTGTGCAGCACGCCCTGCCGCTTCATGCGGTGTGTGAGGCGGTGCTCGATCTCGTACTGCCGCATCGGCGGTGCTGCCGACTGCAAGATGGCGCGGGCGTGGTCGGTGGTCTGAAGAAGTGCCGGGATGTGGATCATGAGTGCCACCCGCAACGCGGAGGCATGGTGCTCCAGTTCGGCCAGGTCGACCAGCGCGGCGGGCAGGTGTTCGCGGTACTCCTCCCACCAGCCACGGGCGCGTCGTCCCGTCATCGCGGCAAGGGCGTCGATGAGCGCTTCGTCCGAGCAGTCGTAGACGTGTGCCATGGAGCGCAGCCGGTCCGCGCTGATGGGCGTGCGGCCGGTTTCGATCATGCTGACGCGCGACTGGTTGACGCCGAGCAGTTCGGCGGCACCGGTGGCGGTGAGCCCCGCCCGCTCCCGCAGTTTTCGCAGCTCTGCACCCAGCCTTCGCTGCCGCAGCGTAGGGCTGTTGGTGGGCGGCACGACGTCTCCTTCCTGGCCGCGAAGCGGCGTTGCGCTCCCTCACACGAGTGAAGTATGGACACATCCAGCCAGTTTCGTTAGATGCATCTAACCATCTGCCCTACGGTAACGGCGTACCTCTCAACTCCCCGCGCCGATAAGCCGGAAGCGCACCTCCCCAGGCAAAGCCACCGCCCGGCGCGACCAGTTGAGCGAGCCCTTCCCTTCTCTCACCGGAGGTTTCCATGGGCACCGTATCCCCGCCCGACACCTGGGTGTACGCCCTTCGGCTGCCGCATGATCCCCGCGCGGCACGCGTCGCACGTATGACCGTACGGGCCGTGCTGAACGGACACGGCAGACACGAAGTCCTGGACGCGGTCGAACTGTTGACGTCCGAGCTGGTCGGCAACGCCTACCGGCACACCACCGGCCCCGCCTCCCTGCGGCTCACCGCCCTCGCGGACGGCCGGCTGCGGGTCGGCGTCTGGGACAGTCACCCGCGCATCCCGGCGCCCTTCGGACAGCCGCCCTGGGACCGCGTACCGGTGGCCCCGGTGGACAGCGAAGAGGGGCGCGGGCTGCACCTCGTACAGGAGTACGCCGACTCCTGGGGCGGCCTGTCCCTGGCCGACAGCCCGCTGGACCGGGGTGCCGGGAAGCTGCTGTGGTTCGAGGTGGGTGGACAGGGGGCAGCCGGTGTCGGCTGAGCGGCCCCGCCCCTACCTCACGCGTCCGCGTACTTCGCGTCCGCCGCCGGGTCCAGGGCCAGGCGGTAGCCCCGCTTCACCACCGTCTGGATCAGCTTCGGCGCTCCCAGTGCCGTACGCAGGCGGGCCATGGCCGTTTCCACGGCGTGTTCGTCGCGGCCCGCGCCGGGGAGGGCGCGGAGCAGGTCGGCGCGGGGGACGACCCAGCCGGGGCGGCGGGCCAGGGCGCGCAGGAGGGACATGCCGGCCGGGGGGACCGGCTTGAGGTCGCCGTCGACGAGGACGCCGTGGCCGCGGATCTCCACCCGGTGCCCGGCGATGGGCAGGGAGCGGGCGCGGGCCGGGAGTTCCTGGCAGAGGAGCTGGACCAGCGGGCCGAGGCGGAAGCGTTCCGGCTGGACCGTGTCCACCCCGCGGGCCTGGAGGGGGATCGCGGTGACCGGGCCCACGCAGGCCGGGAGGACGTCGTGGGCCAGGGCGGACAGCAGGTCGTCCAGCAGGCCGCGGTCCTCCGCGCGGGACAGCAGGGAGGCGGCGGCGGGGGCGCTGGTGAAGGTGAGGGCGTCCACGCCGCGGGTGACGGCCGCGTCCAGGAGGCGGTCGAGGGGACTGAGGTCCTCCGGGGGCATCCAGCGGTAGACCGGAACGGGCACCACTTCCGCCCCGGCGGCCCGCAGCGACTCCACGAAGCCGGGGAGCGGCTCGCCGTGGAGCTGGACGGCGATGCGGTCGCCGTCGACGCCCTCCTCCAGGAGGCGGTCCAGCACCTCGGCCAGGGATTCCGAGGAGGGCGACCACTCCTCGGTGAGGCCCGCCGCGCGGATCGCGCCCTTCACCTTGGGGCCGCGGGCCAGCAGGCGTACTCCGCGCAGCCGGCCCAGCAGCTGTTCGCCGAGGCCCCAGCCGTCGGCGGCCTCGACCCAGCCCCGGAAACCGATCGCCGTGGTGGCGACCACGACGTCCGGCACCTGGTCGATGATCTCCTTCGTGGCGGCGAGCAGTTCGCCGTCGTCCGCGAGCGGCACGATCCGCAGGGCGGGGGCGTGCAGGACGGTGGCGCCGCGCCGCTGGAGCAGGGCGCCCAGCTCCTCGGCCCGGCGCGCGGCGGTGACGCCCACGGTGAACCCGGCGAGGGGGCCGTGCTCGGGGTGCTGCTCTTCGTCGTACATGGGGCTCTCCTAGCTGACCGGCACGCCGATCGAGCCTGTCAACGATGCGTGACAGGCTCGGTTCGGCTCGATGTCGCCGGTGTTACGTCACACCTCGGCATAGCTGAGCTGGGCCTTCGCCTCCGACGCGGCGGCCGTGGCCGGAACCCGCGCCCCCGTACGGCGAAGGTATACGGCCCAGGTGACCGCGAAGCAGACACCGTAGTAGGCGAGGAAGGCGACGAACGCGCCGGTGCCGGAGCCGTAGGAGAGGAAGGACTGGCGGAAGGCCATGTTGATGCCGACGCCGCCGAGGGCGCCGACCGCGCCGATCAGTCCCATGGAGGCGCCGGACAGCCGCCGGCCGTGGGCGACGGCCGCCTCGCCCTCCAGGCCCTTGGCGAGCGCCTTGGCCTGGAAGATGCCGGGGATCATCTTGAACGTCGAACCGTTGCCGAGCCCGCTGAGCACGAACAGGACGACGAAGACGGACACGAACAGCGGCAGTGACTTCTGCATGCTGGCGACGATGAGCACGGCGGTGGCGGCGGCCATGCCGACGTAGTTCCACAGGGTGATGCGGGCGCCGCCGTAGCGGTCGGCGAGCCAGCCTCCGAGGGGGCGGATGAGGGAGCCCAGCAGCGGGCCGATGAAGGTGAGGTACGCCGCCTGGAGGGGGGTCCGGCCGAACCCGTTCGTCAGCACCTGGCCGAAGGCGAAGCTGTAGCCGATGAAGGAGCCGAAGGTGCCGATGTAGAGGAAGGACATGATCCAGGTGTGGGCGTCCCGGGCGGCGTCCTTGGCCGCGCCGGTGTCGTTCTTCACCGAGGACAGGTTGTCCATGAACAGCGCGGCGAGTACGGCGGCCACGACGATCAGCGGGATGTAGATGCCGAGCAGCACGCGCGGGCCGCCGCTCGCGCCGATGATGGCGAGCGTGACGAGCTGGATGACGGGGACGCCGATGTTGCCGCCGCCCGCGTTGAGGCCGAGTGCCCAGCCCTTCTTCCTGAGCGGGAAGAAGGCGTTGATGTTGGTCATGGAGGAGGCGAAGTTGCCGCCGCCGATGCCGGCCAGCAGGCCCACCAGGAGGAACGTGGAGTACGACGTCCCCGGCTCCATCACCGTGAACGCGGCGACGGTCGGGATCAGCAGCAGGCTCGCCGAGATGATCGTCCAGTTACGGCCGCCGAAGACGGCCACGGCGAAGGTGTACGGCACCCGGACCACCGCGCCGACCAGCGTGACCACCGACGTCAGCAGGAACTTGTCGGCGGGGGTGAGGCCGTACTCCGGGCCCATGAACAGGACCAGGACCGACCACAGGGTCCAGACGGAGAAGCCGATGTGCTCGGAGAGGACGGAGAACCAGAGGTTCCGGCGGGCGATCCGCTCCCCGGTCGCCTTCCAGAACGCCTCGTCCTCCGGATCCCAGCGCTCGATCCAGCGGCCACTGCGACGGGTTGGGGCTGGGCCTGTCATCACGCCTCCACGGTGCTCCGGCTGCTCGGTCTGCCGACCACTGACTCAGCCCGAAGGTAGGCAGGACGCGTTTCCGGCCTGTGGCTGTGAGTGACCGGAAGGGAACGTTGCTCTCACTCGGCCCGGGAGCGCCCGGTGAGGCGCGGCCTGCGGCAGCGCGGTGCCCAGGCGGGTCCGCGGAGAGCCGCCCCCGCGGAAACAGGGGAAACAGCAGCCGGCGCGAGGGGTTCCGGCGGTCCCCTCCGGCGGGCACTGTGGAGGGGGCGCGGGGCGAACGGGTCCCCGCACCGCTCCGCGCACGCTCCCGCTCGCTTCCGCACGGTTCCTGCCCAGGCGGTGACTCGCACATGGCACTCGGTAGCGCCGACATCGCGTACCCGCTCCGGTTCGACGCCGGGCGGGTGTGCCTGGACCTGCTCGCCACCACGCATCCCGGCGAACGGCTGGACGGGGTCGGGGCGTTGTGCGCGTGGATCCGGGGGGCCGGGCTGGTGCCGGACGGGACGGTGCTCGATCACGCCGACGGGGTCTGGCTCGCCGGGTTCCGGGAACTGCGCACCCGGATCGGGGTGTTGGTGCGGGGCGGGGACACGCTGTCGCACGGGCGGGCGCTCCGGCGGGTGAACGAGGTCGCCCTGGGCGCACCCCCCGCTCCCGTCGCCGTACGCGCCGAAGACGGGCGGCTCGTGCGGGAGCTGGCCGGGCCGCCCGGCTGCGGGGCCTTGCTCGCCGTCGTCGCGCGGGACGCCGTCGAGTTGCTCACCGATCCCGTCGCGCGGACCGCCGTACGGGAGTGTGAGGGGGACAACTGTCCCCTCGTGTACCTGGACACCTCCCGGGGGCGGCGTCGGCGCTGGTGTTCGAGCGAGGTCTGCGGGAACCGGGAGCGGGTCGCCCGGCACCGGCGGCGGGCGGCCGCCCTCGCGCGGGCCTGAAGCGGCAGCGGGAGCGGGGTGATTTCTGTTACACCGGGTTCACGTGGGTCGTCCACGTGACGCGCGGACCGCCCTCGGTGATGTGTCGGAAATGTAAAGATCGCGCGGCAGGAATGTGCGCCCATGTCCCGCTCGTCACGTCACCCCCAAGAAATCTGTCACTCCGGTTTGAACACCGGGCCGCCCCCGTCCGTACGGGTGGGCGAGCGACCGACTGGGGGAACCCCCGGACACCGGAGGTGGGCGTGCGCAAGGATGCGGCCGTGGCCAATGAACGTGGAGCGAGGGCCCGACATCGCATGTCCTCACAGCCCTCGGAGCCGGATGAGGAGTTGATGCGTGCGCTGTACCGGGAGCACGCCGGACCTCTGCTCGCGTATGTCCTGCGGCTGGTCGCCGGTGACCGGCAGCGCGCCGAGGACGTCGTGCAGGAAACGCTCATCCGTGCCTGGAAGAACGCCGGTCAGCTCAATCGGGCGACCGGTTCGGTACGCCCCTGGCTGGTGACGGTCGCGCGCCGCATCGTCATCGACGGCCATCGCAGCCGGCAGGCCCGGCCGCAGGAGGTCGATCCGTCGCCGCTGGAGGTCATCCCCGCGGAGGACGAGATCGACAAGGCGCTGTGGCTGATGACGCTGTCGGACGCGCTCGACGACCTGACCCCGGCCCACCGGGAGGTGCTCGTCGAGACGTACTTCAAGGGGCGTACCGTCAATGAGGCGGCCGAAACACTGGGCATACCGAGCGGAACGGTCCGTTCCCGGGTGTTCTACGCCCTGCGGTCGATGAAGCTGGCACTGGAGGAGCGGGGGGTGACGGCGTGATGAGCAGCGGGTACGGGGGAATGCAGGGATTCGGACCGGGTGGTCCGGGTATGTCTGGGCCCATGAACCCCAGTCAGGGATCTTCGGTGCCGAGCGAGCACGAGACCGTCGGCGCCTACGCCCTCGGGATTCTCGACGACGCCGAGGCAACCGCTTTCGAGGCGCATCTCGCCGGCTGCGAGTGGTGCGCCCAGCAGCTGGACGAGCTGGCCGGGATGGAGCCGATGCTCGCCGCGCTCGCGGACCTGCCGGGCTCCGGCAGCACCCCCGCGATCGGCGAGTCGCTGTCCGCCAGGCCCAGCCCGCGGCTGGTGGAGAAGCTGGTGGACGAGGTCGCCGAGAAGCGCGCCCAGAAGCGCCGGCGCAGCTTCTACATGATCGCGGCGGCGGCCGCGCTGATCATCGCCGGGCCGCTGGCCGCGGTGGCGGTGAACGGCGGCTCGGACGGGGGCGGGCAGGTCACCGCGACGCCCGCCCAGGCGACCTTCCGGACCATGTCCGACAAGAAGTCCGCCACGGACGCGTCGACCCACGTCAGCGCGACCGTCGCCATGGCGCCGAAGGACTGGGGCACCCAGGCGGTCCTGGAGCTGAAGAACGTCAAGGGCCCGCTGAAGTGCTCCCTGGTGCTCGTCGCCAAGAACGGGCAGCGCGTGACCATGTCGTCGTGGTCCGTCCCCAACTGGGGATACGGCGTCCCGGAGGCCAAGACCGAGCAGGCCAAGCAACCGCTCTACATCGGCGGGGCCGCGGCCTTCCAGCCCAACGAGATCGACCACTTCGAGGTGGTGACGTTCGAGGGCAAGAAGCTGGTCCAGGTGGACGCGTAGCCGGCGTAGCTTCGACGGGTCCCCTTCGCGTACGGTTGACGGCTGCCCAGCACGTCAGAAGGGGGCCCGGTGGCCGCTCAGGTTCAGCAGTCCGCGGTCGGCTCGGTACACGGCGCACAGGATTCCGTCCGCGACCGAGAGATCAGCGTCGAGCAGGAACACCTGGACCGGGTGTACCAGCGCCTGGAGGAGAAGATCCACGAGGCGGAGTTCCTGATGCGCGACGCGGCCAAGCGCGGCCAGGTCGGCACCCCGGGCGCGCTCGCCGAGCGGGACGCGCAGGTCTTCCGGGCCGGTATCCACCTGAACCGGCTGAACAACGAGTTCGAGGACTTCCTCTTCGGACGGATCGACCTGCTGCTCGGCAAGGACGGCAAGAAGGGCCCCGACGGGGCCTACACGGCGGTCGAGCCGGCCGAGGGGGCCGTACGGCCGGACAACACCGCCGACATCGCCGAGACCCTGCACATCGGCCGTATCGGCGTCCTCGACCAGGACTACTCCCCGCTGGTCATCGACTGGCGCGCCCCCGCCGCCGCCCCCTTCTACCGGGCCACGCCCGTGGAGCCGGGACGGGTGGTGCGGCGCCGGGTCATCCGCTCCAAGGGCCGCCGGGTCCTCGGCGTGGAGGACGACCTGATGCGGCCCGAGCTGACGGCCTTCCTCGACGGCGACGAGCTGCCCGTCATCGGCGACGGCGCCCTGATGGCCGCGCTCGGCCAGGCCCGCGGCCACACCATGCGGGACATCGTCTCGTCCATCCAGGCCGAACAGGACATGGTCATCCGGGCCCCCGCGGCCTCCATCACCTACGTGGAGGGCGGCCCGGGCACCGGCAAGACCGCCGTCGCCCTGCACCGTGCCGCCTACCTGCTCTACCAGGACCGCAGACGCTACGCGGGCGGCATCCTCATCGTCTCCCCGACCCCGCTGCTCGTCGCCTACACCGAGGGCGTGCTGCCCTCGCTCGGCGAGGAGGGCCAGGTCGCGATCCGCGCGATCGGCTCGCTGGTCGACGGCGTGGAGGCCAGGCTGTACGACTCCCCGGCCGTGGCCCGTGCCAAGGGCTCCCACCGGATGCTGAAGGTGCTGCGGAAGGCCGCTAGGGGCGCCCTGGAGCTGGGGCCGGCCGCTCCGGCGGAAGCGTCGGGTGAGGAAACGGTCACCGGTCCGCCGGGCCGCCTGCGCGTCGTCGCCTTCGGGCGCCGCCTGGAACTGGAGGCCGACGAGCTGGAACGCGTCCGCCGTACCGCCCTCGGCGGCACCGCGCCCGTCAACCTGCTCCGCCCGCGCGCCCGCAAGCTGCTCCTGGACGCCCTGTGGGACCGCTCCGGCGCCGCCGCCCGGCACACCGACCCGGAGCTGGCCGCCGAGCTGCGCTCCTCCTTCGACGAGGACATCACGAGCGAGGACTCCTTCATCGCCTTCCTCGACGCCTGGTGGCCCGAGCTGACCCCGAAGGCCGTGCTCGCCGCCATGGCCGACGAGAAGCGGCTCGGCCGCTGGGCCCGGCGGATCCTCAACCCCGGCGAGGTCCGCAAGGTCGCCCGCTCGCTCAGGCGGGACGGCTACTCCGTGCACGACATCGCCATGCTGGACGAGCTCCAGTCGATCCTCGGCGCCCCGGCCCGGCCGCGCAGGAAGCGGGAGCTGGACCCGCTGGACCAGCTCACCGGCCTGGAGGAGCTGATGCCGGTGCGTGAGGAGTCGCAGCGGGAGCGGGCCGAACGGCTGGCGCAGGAGCGCACCGAGTACGCGCACGTCATCGTGGACGAGGCGCAGGACCTCACGCCGATGCAGTGGCGCATGGTCGGCCGCCGCGGCCGGCACGCCACCTGGACGGTCGTCGGCGACCCGGCGCAGTCGTCCTGGTCCGATCCGGACGAGGCGGCCGAGGCCCGCGACGAGGCACTCGGCACCCGGCCCCGGCGCCGCTTCCAGCTCACCGTGAACTACCGCAACCCGGCCGAGATCGCCGAGCTGGCCGCCAAGGTGCTGGCGCTCGCCATGCCGGGCTCCGAGGCGCCGTCGGCGGTGCGCTCCACCGGCGTCCAGCCGCGCTTCACCGTCGTACGGGACTCGCTGGAGAGGACCGTGCGCGCGGAGGCCGAGCGGCTGCTCGGGCTGGTGGACGGCACGGTCGGCGTGGTCGTCGCGATGAACCGGCGCGACGAGGCCCGGCGCTGGCTGGCCGGGCTCGGCGACCGGGTGGTGGCCCTCGGCAGCCTGGAGGCCAAGGGCCTGGAGTACGACGCGACGGTCGTCGTCTCGCCCGCGGAGATCGCCGACGAGTCGCCGGCCGGCCTGCGCGTGCTGTACGTGGCGCTGACGCGGGCCACCCAGCAGCTGACGGTGGTGTCGGGGGAGCGGGACGAGCCGGACGCGGCGGGGGTCCCGGACCTGCTCAGGGACTGAACCTGCCGTACGGGAATGGCCTTACGGGATCCGTTTGTTAGCCTGGGTGTGGCACCGGCCCGATCCAAGCCCCCGGGCCCAACCTTCGTCCCTTCGAGGGACCACTTGCCGCGAGGCGAGCATGGCGGGTCGGTGTCATGAACGTGTGAGAGACCCACGTCACCTCAGTGACGTGGGTCTCTTTCTTTGCCCCGCGCGCCTCTTTCCCCGACTGATCGTTTCTCGTATGGTGGAAGTGATTTTCCGAAATCGGCACCTGCCGGGGAACCCCGCGTGAACACAACGTCCGTAACCCAGGGCGACTACCACGTACTGAGCGGTAGGTGCGACGATCGGACGGCACAACTCGCGACACGGTGAAAGCAGAGGAAGTCGGCCATGGCAACGGCGCCCAGCGTCTCCTACTCGATGACGATCCGGCTGGAGGTGCCCGCGAGCGGAACCGCCGTCTCGCAGCTCACCACCGCCGTGGAGTCCTCCGGAGGCTCGGTGACCGGCCTCGACGTCACCGCGTCCGGTCACGAGAAGCTCCGCATCGACGTGACCATCGCGGCCACCTCCACGGCCCACGCCGAGGAGATCGTCGAGAAGCTGCGCGGCATCGAGGGCGTCACGCTGGGCAAGGTCTCGGACCGTACGTTCCTCATGCACCTCGGCGGCAAGATCGAGATGGCGTCGAAGCACCCCATCCGCAACCGTGACGACCTGTCCATGGTCTACACGCCCGGTGTGGCCCGGGTCTGCATGGCCATCGCCGAGAACCCCGAGGACGCCCGCCGCCTCACCATCAAGCGCAACTCCGTTGCGGTCGTGACGGACGGCTCCGCCGTGCTCGGCCTCGGCAACATCGGCCCCAAGGCCGCGCTGCCCGTCATGGAGGGCAAGGCGGCCCTCTTCAAGCGCTTCGCCGGCATCGACGCCTGGCCGATCTGCCTGGACACCCAGGACACCGACGCGATCGTGGAGATCGTCAAGGCGATCGCCCCCGGCTTCGCCGGCATCAACCTGGAGGACATCTCCGCGCCGCGCTGCTTCGAGATCGAGGCCCGGCTGCGCGAGGCCCTCGACATCCCCGTCTTCCACGACGACCAGCACGGCACCGCCATCGTCGTGCTCGCCGCGCTGACCAACGCCCTGCGGGTCACCAACAAGGCGATCCAGAACATCCGGGTCGTCATGTCCGGCGCGGGCGCGGCCGGCACGGCCATCCTCAAGCTGCTGATCGCCGCCGGCGTGAAGAACGCCGTCGTCGCCGACATCCACGGCGTGGTGCACGCCGGCCGCGAGGACCTGGTGAACGCCCCGGCCGACTCGCCGCTGCGCTGGATCGCCGACAACACCAACCCCGAGGGCCTCACCGGCACCCTGAAGGAGGCCGTGCGCGGCGCCGACGTCTTCATCGGCGTCTCCGCCCCGAACGTCCTGGACGGCGCCGACGTGGCCGCCATGGCCGAGGGCGCCATCGTGTTCGCGCTCGCGAACCCGGACCCGGAGGTCGAGCCGGCCATCGCCCGGCAGACCGCGGCCGTCGTGGCCACCGGCCGCTCCGACTTCCCGAACCAGATCAACAACGTGCTGGTCTTCCCGGGCGTCTTCCGCGGCCTGCTGGACGCCCAGTCCCGCACGGTCAACACCGAGATGATGCTCGCCGCCGCGAAGGCCCTCGCCGACGTGGTGACCGAGGACGAGCTGAACCCGAACTACATCATCCCGAGCGTCTTCAACGACAAGGTCGCGGGCGCGGTGGCCGGGGCGGTCCGCGAGGCCGCCAAGGCGGCCGGCGCGACCGTCTGATCACGGCGTGCCGTAATGTGCAGGGGGGCTGTGAACATCACCACGGCGGCCCCCCGCACCGGCGCGTCGTGGAACCCCGCGATGCCGGGCGCGCTCTAGGGTGACGGCCGAGCAGGCGCTTTTCGTGTGACTCCCCAGGGTGTTCTCACGACTCCTACGGGTGCCGGATTGGCTTTCCCGCCGCAGGTAGGGGCAGGATGCTCCCCCAGGGACTTCGTCCCAGGGGGCACCCCCAAGGGCGCGAGCGCATCGGCATCGCAGTGCCTCGGGCGGCTCCGCCGCGTGGCACACCCCAACGGCAAGAAAAATACGGGAGTAACAACATGAACCGCAGTGAGCTGGTGGCCGCGCTGGCCGACCGCGCCGAGGTGACCCGCAAGGACGCCGACGCCGTGCTGGCCGCGTTCGCCGAGACCGTCGGCGAGATCGTCGCCAAGGGCGACGAGAAGGTCACCATCCCCGGCTTCCTGACCTTCGAGCGCACCCACCGTGCCGCTCGCACCGCGCGCAACCCGCAGACCGGCGAGCCCATCAACATCCCGGCCGGCTTCAGCGTGAAGGTCACCGCGGGCTCCAAGCTCAAGGAAGCCGCCAAGGGCAAGTAACCGCTCCGCTTCGAGCGCCGGTCCACCGGACGGACCCGAGGACGCCGAAAAGGGCGGCCCCCCTCCATCGAGGGGGGCCGCCCTTTCGCCGTTCGTGACGCCTAGCCGAGCGCCTTGCCCGGCAGCTCGACCTTCGCGCCCAGTTCCACGAGCTTCTCCATGAAGTTCTCGTAGCCGCGGTTGATGAGTTCGATGCCGTGGACCCGGGACGTGCCCTCGGCCGCCAGGGCCGCGATGAGGTACGAGAAGCCGCCGCGCAGGTCGGGGATGACCAGGTCGGCGCCCTGGAGCTTGGTGGGGCCCGAGACGACCGCGGAGTGCAGGAAGTTGCGCGCGCCGAAGCGGCAGGCGGAGCCGCCCAGGCACTCGCGGTAGAGCTGGATGTGCGCGCCCATCTGGTTCAGCGCGGAGGTGAAGCCGAGGCGGGACTCGTAGACCGTCTCGTGGATGATGGACAGGCCCGTGGCCTGGGTCAGGGCCACCACCAGCGGCTGCTGCCAGTCGGTCTGGAAACCGGGGTGCACGTCCGTCTCCAGCGCGATGGACTTCAACTGGCCGCCCGGGTGCCAGAACCGGATGCCCTCGTCGTCGATCTCGAAGGCACCGCCCACCTTCCGGTAGGTGTTCAGGAACGTCATCATCGAGCGCTGCTGGGCGCCGCGGACGTAGATGTTGCCGTTGGTCGCGAGGGCCGCGGAGGCCCAGGACGCGGCCTCCAGGCGGTCCGGGAGGGCGCGGTGGGTGTAACCGCCGAGCTTTTCCACACCCGTGATGCGGATCGTGCGGTCGGTGTCCATCGCGATGATCGCGCCCATCTTCTGCAGTACGCAGATGAGGTCCTCGATCTCCGGCTCGACGGCCGCGTTGGACAACTCCGTGACGCCTTCGGCCAGTACGGCCGTCAGCAGCACCTGCTCGGTCGCGCCCACGGACGGGTACGGCAGCCGGATCTTCGTGCCGCGCAGCCGCTGCGGAGCCTCCAGGTACTGCCCGTCGGCCCGCTTCTCGATGGTCGCGCCGAACTGCCGCAGCACGTCGAAGTGGAAGTCGATGGGCCGGCCGCCGATGTCACAGCCGCCGAGGCCCGGGATGAAGGCGTGGCCGAGGCGGTGCAGCAGTGGCCCGCAGAAGAGGATCGGGATGCGGCTGGAACCCGCGTGGGCATCGATGTCAGCCACGTTGGCGCTCTCGACCCGCGTCGGGTCGAGCACCAGCTCCCCGGGCTCCTCGCCCGGACGGACCGTCACCCCGTGCAGCTGGAGCAGGCCGCGGACGACCCGCACGTCACGGATGTCCGGAACATTGCGCAGTCGGCTCGGCTCGCTGCCCAGCAGGGCGGCGACCATGGCCTTCGGCACGAGGTTCTTCGCACCGCGGACACGGATCTCGCCCTCCAGCGGGGTTCCGCCGTGGACAAGCAGGACATCGTCGTTGACGGTCATGAATCTCGCGTTCCGATGAGTTGGTCAGGGGCCGGCCGATCACTGTGCGCACGGGCCGGGAAGACAGGGTAATCGCCGATCACCCCCCGCCCGTAAGTCCAAGTACCGCCCAGCCGCGTCATAGCTGTGTCACAACACGAACCGTTCCCTGCCGGGCACGTCGGGTCACCGGTGCGGGACGTGCGCCGGGGCCGCTCCCGTACGCCCTGAGCTGCCTTCACTCCCGTGCCCCCGATTGGCTCCCCACACCGGGGGAAGATGCGGGATCATGTCTGGCATGACCGAGGTGTCCTCGCTCACAGGGCGGCTGCTCGTGGCCACCCCCGCCCTGGCGGACCCGAACTTCGACCGTGCGGTGGTGCTCCTTCTCGACCACGACGAGGAGGGCTCCCTCGGTGTCGTCCTCAACCGGCCCACCCCGGTGGTCGTCGGCGACATCCTGGAGGACTGGGCCGACCTCGCCGGCGAGCCCGGCGTCGTCTTCCAGGGCGGCCCCGTCTCGCTGGACTCGGCGCTCGGCGTCGCCGTGATCCCCGGCGGCGCGAACGGGGACGGTGCGCCGCTCGGCTGGCGGCGGGTGCACGGCGCGATCGGACTGGTCGACCTGGAGGCCCCGCCGGAACTGCTCGCCTCCGCCGTCGGCTCCCTGAGAATCTTCGCCGGGTACGCCGGCTGGGGCCCGGGCCAGCTGGAGGACGAGCTGGTGGAGGGCGCCTGGTACGTCGTCGAGTCCGAGCCGGGCGACGTGTCCTCCCCGGCCCCGGAGAGACTCTGGCGGGAGGTGCTGCGCCGCCAGCGCAACGAGCTGGCGATGGTGGCCACGTATCCGGACGACCCTTCGCTCAACTGATGCGCAGGAGCTTCAGTACCCTTGCTGATATGAGCACTCTTGAGCCCGAGCGCGGGACTGGTACGGGGACCCTCGTAGAGCCGACGCCACAGGTGTCCCACGGCGACGGCGACCACGAGCGCTTCGCCCACTACGTCCAGAAGGACAAGATCATGGCGAGCGCCCTCGACGGCACCCCCGTCGTGGCGCTGTGCGGCAAGGTCTGGGTGCCGGGCCGCGACCCGAAGAAGTACCCCGTCTGCCCCATGTGCAAGGAGATCTACGAGTCCATGGGCAGCGGCGGCGACGAGGGCAAGGGCGGCGACAAGTAGGCCGCACCCCTTCCGCCCGCGGACGGTGAGGTCCCCGGGACGCGCGTGAGGCGCGTCCCGGGGATCTTCGTGTTCTCCGGTCGCCAAGTGGTCCAGACCTCTTGTGGGGCCCTCGCGCAGTCCCTAGCCTTCGAGACGACGGTGCATGCGTTGTGCAGGGCGGCAGGAGCGTTGCGTGACACGCAACGCGGGGAGGGGCTGATGTCGTGGAACTGATTCCGGCGCCGCGCGCGATCGAGGGCCCGAAGGGGCCCGCCGCCGTACCTTTCGGCCCCGGCACCACGCTGTGGGCCGGCCCGGGCACCGAGCGCACCGAACGCTGGCTGCGCGCCACCCTCGGCGCGGCCCTGGGCCTGCCGCTGCGCCCCGGACCGCGGGACGCCCCCGACGGCGTACGGCTGCTGCTGGACGACACGCTGGAACCGGAGGCGTACCGGCTCAGCGCCGCCGACCGGGGCGTGGAGATCCGCGGCGGCGGGCCCGCCGGCGTGTTCTGGGGCGCCCAGACCCTGCGCCAGCTGCTCGGCCCCGACGCCTTCCGGCGCGCCCCCGTACGCCCGGACACCGCCCTCGGCGTCCCGCACCAGGTCATCGAGGACGCCCCCCGGTTCGGCTGGCGCGGTCTGCTCCTCGACGTCGCCCGGCACTTCATGCCCAAGGAGGGCGTGCTGCGCTATCTGGACCTGATGGCCGCGCACAAACTCAACGTCCTGCACCTGCACCTGACGGACGACCAGGGATGGCGCATCGAGATCAAGCGCTATCCGCGACTGACCGAGATCGCCTCCTGGCGCACGCGGACGAAATTCGGCCACCGGGCCTCACCGCTGTGGGAGGAGAAACCCCACGGCGGCTACTACACCCAGGACGACATCCGCGAGATCGTCGCCTACGCCGCCGAACGGCACATCGGCGTCGTCCCCGAGATCGACGTGCCCGGCCACTCGCAGGCCGCCATCGCCGCGTACCCAGAACTGGGCAACACCGACGTCATCGACACCACCGCCCTCTCCGTCTGGGACACCTGGGGCATCTCGTCCAACGTACTGGCGCCCACCGACGCCACTCTGCGGTTCTACGAGGGGGTGTTCGAGGAGGTCCTGGAGCTGTTCCCCGCGGACGCCGCCGCGTTCTCGGAGTTCGTCCACATCGGCGGCGACGAGTGCCGCAAGGAGCAGTGGACCGAGTCCGTCACCGCAAAGACCCGCATCACCGACCTAGGCCTCACCGACGAGGACGGGCTGCAGTCCTGGTTCATCGGGCACTTCGACGCCTGGCTCGCCGCGCGGGGGCGCCGCCTCATCGGATGGGACGAGATCCTGGAGGGCGGCCTCGCACCCGGCGCCGCCGTGTCCTCCTGGCGCGGCTACGAGGGCGGCGTCGCCGCCGCCCGGGCCGGCCACGACGTGGTCATGTGCCCCGAGCAGTACGTGTACCTGGACCACCGTCAGGCCCCGGGCGAGGACGAGCCCGTGCCGATCGGCTTCGTGCGCACCCTGGAGGACGTCTACCGGTTCGAGCCCGTGCCGGACGGGCTCACCGACGAGGAGGCCCGGCACGTGCTGGGCACCCAGGCCAACGTGTGGACCGAGGTGCTGGAGGACACCGCGCGCGTGGACTACCAGACCTTCCCCCGGCTCGCCGCCTTCGCCGAGGTCGCCTGGAGCCCGCTGCCCGCCCCCGCGGACCGGGACTACGCCGGCTTCGAACGCCGGATGGCCGCCCACTACCGGCGACTTGACGCCCTCGGTGTCGCCTACCGGCCGCCCACCGGGCCCCGCCCGTGGCAGAAGCGCCCCGGCGTGCTCGGCCGCCCGATCGAGGGGCCGCCCCCGAACAGGTGACAGCGCGGGGCCGGCCCGAACAGGCAACGGAAAAACCCCGGCAGCATCACCGAAGAGTGGCAATCCGTGCACACAGGCGATGCGTGCGAAAACGGACCATCTCCCTGGTGAGGTGGGCGAATGCCCCCTAGCGGACCCCCGCGTTCGAGCGTTGCGAAGATGTGCCAGAGTTGCGTCGTCCGCCCTGTCAGCACGTACCGTACGGCAACACAGGCGGGACCAGGTGGGGCAGCGGGAAGGGGCAGCCGGTTTGACCACGCACGCACCGCAGGCGGCGCAGGCCGTCACGTTGCCCACGACGCTGGACGAGGCCGTGGCGGCCCTCGCCGCCATGCCCACCGCCGTCCCCGTGGCGGGCGGCACCGACCTGATGGCCGCCGTCAACTCCGGTCAGCTCAGGCCCGCCGCGCTCGTGGGTCTCGGCCGGATCAGCGAGATCCGCGGCTGGCAGTACCAGGACGGCCACGCGCTGCTCGGCGCCGGCCTCACGCACGCGCGCATGGGCCGCCCCGACTTCGCGGCCCTGATCCCGGCGCTCGCCGCCGCCGCGCGGGCCGCGGGCCCGCCGCACATCCGCAACGCGGGCACCCTGGGCGGCAACATCGCCTCCGCCGCCCCCACCGGGGACGCGCTGCCGGTGCTGGCCGCCCTGGAAGCGACGCTGATCATCGCGGGCCCGGGCGGAGCCCGCCGGGAGATCCCGGTGTCGCACCTGCTGGCCGGCGTGGAGATGCTGCGCGGCGGCGAACTCATCGGCTACGTGCGCGTACCGCTGCTGCACGCCCCGCAGGTCTTCCTGAAGGCGACCGGACGCACCGGCCCGGGCCGCGCGCTGGCCTCCGTGGCCCTCGTGCTCGACCCGGCCCGGCGCGGCGTGCGCTGCGCCGTCGGAGCCATAGCGCCGATGCCGCTGCGGCCCCTGGAGGCCGAGCAGTGGGTCGCGCGGCTCATCGACTGGGACAACGACCGGGCGCTCGTCCCGGAGGCCCTGCACGCCTTCGGTGAGTACGTCGCCGCGGCCTGCATCCCGGACCCGGCCCCCGAGCCCGACGGCTCGGTGACCCCGCTTCCGCCCGCCGTACTGCACCTGCGGCGCACGGTCGCCGCGCTGGCCCGACGAGCACTGGGGAGGGCGCTGTCGTGACCGACGACCAGCACGGAGAGGGCACGCCCCAGGGCGGCGGACGCTGGGACCCGCTGCCGCAAGGCGACTACGACGACGGCGCCACCGCCTTCGTCAAACTCCCCGAGGGCGGCATCGACGCCCTGCTGTCCGGGGACAGCCCGCTGGCCGCGCCCGGACACGGCTATGTGCCGCCGCAGATCGCGGCCACGCACACCGACGGCACGCACACCGACGGCACCACGGGCACGTGGCCCGCGCCCGACGGCGGCGGCCAGTGGCCCGACCCGAACGCCACGCCGGCCCCGCCGCACGCCGCGGACGACCGGTTCACCTACCAGCCCGCCACCACCCAGCACTGGACCTTCGAGGAGCCCGCGGCACCGGCCGCCCCGGGACACGACGTCACCGGGCAGTGGTCCATCCCCGTCGCCGGGGGCGACCTTCCGGACGAGTCGGGCGAGTTCACCACCTCCTCGCTGGTCGAGCAGTGGGGCGCCGCACCGCCCGCCACGCTGCCCGGCGGCGCGCCGGCCCCCTGGGCGACGGACGGCACGAGCCACGCGTATCCCTCCGGGGACGAGCCGGTGGACGCGTCGGTGGGTGGTGCCCCGGCGGGCGCGCCGGACGGGTACGGCGTGGAGGACGGGTACGGGCCGGAGGAGTCGTACGGCACCGCGGAGGCGTACGGCTCGCAGGACGGGTACGGCGCCGGGGAGGCGTACGTTCCGCAGGACGGGTACGCGCGCGGTCCGGCCGGTCACGTGGAGAGCGGTCACGCCGGGACCGGTCGTCAGGACACCGGTCACGCCACCGCACCCGACGACGACACGCCCGGCGGTACGGCCGCTCCCGGTGCGCCCGCCGAACCGGCCCCGTCGGCGCACGAGTCGACCGAGCCCGGCGCGGCGCCGGAAGACGACGCGCACGGCCCTGCCGAAGCCCCTGAACGCCCCGCTGACGCCCCGGCAGACCACGAGCGGCCCGCAGACCCGGCGACCGCGTCCCAGCCCGCCACAGCGCCCGCCACGGCCGACCAGGAGGCCCCCGCCGATCCCGCGGCCTCCGCCGACGCCCCCGGCGCCACCGCGGCCCCCGAAACGCCGGGCACGCCAGGCGCGGCCGACTCCCCGGCGCCCGCCGGGACAGCCGTACCCGAGGGCGCCGCCGGGACGTCCGCGCCGGACGCCCCCGCAGAAGGCACCGAAGCCGAAACCGGAGCCGGAGAGGACGCCGAGGGGGCCGCCGTACCCCTGCCGCCGCACGACGACCACCCGCTCGCCTCCTACGTCCTGCGCGTCAACGGCGCCGACCGCCCGGTCACCGACGCCTGGATCGGCGAGTCCCTGCTGTACGTGCTGCGCGAGCGGCTCGGCCTCGCGGGCGCCAAGGACGGCTGCTCGCAGGGCGAGTGCGGCGCCTGCAACGTGCAGGTCGACGGCCGTCTGGTGGCCTCCTGCCTGGTCCCGGCGGTCACCGCGGCCGGCAGCGAGGTGCGGACGGTCGAGGGCCTGGCCGAGGACGGACAGCCCTCCGACGTACAGCGCGCGCTCGCCCGCTGCGGCGCCGTGCAGTGCGGTTTCTGCGTGCCCGGCATGGCGATGACCTTGCACGACCTGCTGGAGGGCAACCCTGCTCCGACCGAGCTGGAGACCCGGCAGGCCCTGTGCGGCAACCTGTGCCGGTGCTCGGGCTACCGGGGCGTCCTGGAGGCCGTCAAGGAGGTCGTCGCCGAGCGCGAGGCGTCCCACGCCGGCCCCGGGACGGACCCGGACGAGGCGGCCCGTATCCCGCACCAGGCGGGCCCCGGCTCCGGCGGCGTCCACCCGTCGGCGTTCGAGGCGCCCGGCGCGTTCGACACCCCGCAGCGACAGGACACGTACGAGCAGGACACGTACGACACGCAGGACACGTACGGCGGACCGGACCGGTACGACACACCGGACCCGTACGGCACGCCGCCGGGACCGCACGACCAGCACTACGGCCAGGACGGAGGCCAGGCGTGAGCAACGAAGCCGGCACCGCGACCACCGCGGCGGAACCCGCCCCCGCGGCCGAGGCGTTGCCGCACGGCATCGGCGCCTCCCTGCCGCACGCCGACGCCCGCGCCAAGACCGAGGGCACCTTCCCGTACGCGGCCGACCTGTGGGCCGAGGGCCTGCTGTGGGCGGCCGTCCTGCGCTCCCCGCACGCGCACGCGCGCATCGTCTCCATCGACACCACCCACGCGCGTGAGATGCCCGGCGTCCGCGCGGTCGTCACCCACGAGGACGTGCCCGGCACCCCCCGCCACGGCCGGGGCACGCCCGACCGGCCGGTGTTCGCCTCCGAGGTCGTACGCCACCACGGCGAGCCCATCGCGGCCGTGGCCGCCGACCACCCGGACACCGCGCGGATGGCCGCCGCCGCCGTCATCGTCGAGTACGAGGTGCTCGACCCGGTCACCGACCCGGAACAGGCCTTCGAGGCCGAGCCGCTGCACCCCGACGGCAACCTGATCCGGCACATCCCGCTGCACCACGGTGACCCGGGCGCGGTCGGCGAGGTCGTCGTCGAGGGCCAGTACCGCATCGGCCGCGCGGACCCGGCCCCCATCGGCGCCGAGGCCGGTCTCGCCGTACCGCGCCCGGACGGCGGGGTGGAGCTGTACCTGGCCTCCACCGACCCGCACACCGACCGCAACACGGCCGCCGCCTGCTACGGCCTGTCCCCCGATCGAGTGAAGATCGTCGTCACCGGGGTGCCCGGCGCCACGGCCGACCGCGAGGACCAGGGCTTCCAGCTCCCGCTCGGCCTGCTCGCCCTGAAGACCGGCTGCCCGGTGAAGCTGACGGCGACCCGCGAGGAGTCCTTCCTCGGCCACGCCCACCGGCACCCGACGTTGCTGCGCTACCGCCACCACGCCGACGCCGAGGGCAGGCTGGTGAAGGTCGAGGCGCAGATCCTGCTGGACGCGGGCGCGTACGCCGACACCTCCTCCGACGCCCTCGCCGCCGCCGTCTCCTTCGCGTGCGGCCCGTACGTCGTGCCCAACGCCTTCATCGAGGGCTGGGCCGTGCGCACCAACAACCCGCCCTCCGGCCATGTGCGCGGCGAGGGCGCCATGCAGGTGTGCGCCGCCTACGAGGCGCAGATGGACAAGCTGGCGAGGAAACTGGGCCTGGACCCGGCCGAACTGCGCCTGCGCAACGTCCTCGCCACCGGTGACGTCCTCCCGATCGGCCAGACCGTGACCTGCCCCGCCCCGGTCGCCGAACTCCTCCAGGCCGTCCGGGACTTCCCGCTCCCGGCGCTGCCCAAGGACACGCCCGAGGAGGAGTGGCTGCTGCCCGGCGGACCCGAGGGCGCGGGCGAGCCGGGCGCGGTGCGCCGGGGCGTCGGCTACGGCCTGGGCATGGTGCACATGCTCGGCGCGGAGGGCGCCGACGAGGTGTCGACCGCGACGGTCAAGGTCCACGACGGCATCGCGACCGTGCTGTGCGCGGCCGTGGAGACCGGCCAGGGCTTCACCACCCTGGCCCGGCAGATCGTCCAGGAGACCCTCGGCGTCGAGGAGGTCCACGTCGCCCCCGTCGACACCGACCAGCCGCCGGCCGGCGCGGGCTGCCGGGGCCGGCACACCTGGGTGTCGGGCGGCGCGGTGGAGCGGGCGGCCAAGATGGTCCGCGCGCAACTGCTCCAGCCCCTGGCGCACAAGTTCGGCATGTCCACCGAGCTGCTCCAGATCACGGACGGCAAGATCACGTCGTACGACGGAGTGCTGTCGACCACCGTCGCCGAGGCGATGGAGGGCAAGGAGCTGTGGGCCACCGCCCAGTGCCGCCCGCATCCGACCGAGCCCCTGAACGCCTCCGGCCAGGGCGACGCCTTCGTGGGCCTCGCCTTCTGCGCGATCCGCGCGGTGGTGGACGTCGACGTCGAGCTGGGCTCGGTCCGGGTGGTGGAGCTGGCGGTCGCCCAGGACGTCGGCCGGGTGCTCAACCCGGCGCAACTGGCGGCACGCATCGAGGCGGGCGTCACCCAGGGCGTGGGCATCGCCCTCACCGAGAACCTGCGCACGCCCCGCGGCCTCATCCGCCACCCCGACCTGACCGGCTACGCCCTGCCGACCGCCCTGGACGCCCCCGACATCCGGATCGTGAAACTGGTGGAGGAACGGGACGTGGTGGCCCCCTTCGGCGCCAAGTCCGTCAGCGCGGTCCCGGTGGTGACGGCCCCGGCGGCCATCGCCTCCGCCGTCCGCGCCGCCACCGGCCGCCCGGTCAACCGCCTCCCGATCCGCCCGCAGGCGGCGGTGGTGACGGACCGGTGAGCGCGCCGCCGCCCGAGGAACCGCGGTACGAACCCCCGCCCGGCGTCGGAAAGTTGGTCCTGTGGATCCTGCTGTTCGCGGTGGCGGCGCTGGCCGTGGTCCTGGGCGGGATCTACTTCACCTGATGGGTCGGCGGGCGGCCCAGCGCCTGGCGGAGGCACTGCCGCGCGCCGCGCCCGTCCGGGGCGACGCTTTCCGCCGGACGATCGTGTCGGGGCGGGCGGAGTACGCGCCCCGGGAGCGCGCGTCCCGAGCCGGCGGGTAGGCCGCGGCTCGACTGCGGTCGCGGTACCGGCTGTCGGCGGCGACGGCGGCCGGGTACGCGGCGGCGGGCTTCACGGCGGTGGTGCGTCGCGGCCCGCGAGGCCGGCCGCCCGAAGACCGGATACGGCGGCGGGTGGACCGTGACCGCGTCGGACGAGGAACTGCGGCTGCGCACCCCGCGCACCGGCCTGCGGCCGGACACGTCCGGCTGGACGCCGGACGAGACGGTCCAGGCGATTCCCGCGGACGCGCAACGGGCCCGGGTCGCCTGGCGTCCTTCCTCGTGAGGGCCGTTGTCAGTGGGGCGGCGTAGTGTGCCGAGCAGTGGGGGGCACCTGCCCGGAGGCCGCGTACGACGGGGTACGCGCGCCTGCCACGCACAGGGAGATCGCGGGGGAGCGATGAGCACGACGGACGCCGAAGTTCCGGCGATCACGCTGACCGAGGCGGAGCTGGACCGCTACGTCACGCACGCGCCGACCCGCGGCCTGCTCGCGGGCGCCGGTCTGCCCGCTCAGACCGACCTGCTGACCTTCTCCCCGCTGCGCACGTACGGCCTGCGTACGCTCGCCGACGCCGCCGACAGCCCCTTCCACCTGGCGGAGGAGCTGCGCGGCCGCCTGGTCATAGGCGAACTGCTCACCCCGGCCGGCATGGAGCGCCAGTCGATCCTGCTCGACGGCCGCACGGGCGAGCTGACGACGGCCTACCTCTTCGACGCGTCCGACCCGCGCCCCTTCGCGCCCTCCCTGAACACGCTGCTGCGCTTCGCCGCGGTCACCGAGGAACTGGCGGGCCTGCGCGGCCGGTTCGCCTCCCTGGCGGGCCAGTACGGCCCCAGGACCGTGACCGAGGCCTCCCGCCGCCTCCTCACCCTCTTCGAGGAGGGCACGGACGGCCAGGTCCCGCCGTACTGGAAGGCGGCGGCCCTGATCCGCCCGCTCTCCCTCATCGCCGGCCCCGGCACGGCATCGGGCCTCACCCTGGACGTCCCCGCGCGCGTCCTGGACCAGCAGTTCGGGCACGGCAGAGTGGCCCGCTTCGAGGAGGTCGACTTCCCGAAGACGCTCACCCACGAGCCGACCCGCCGCTTCCTGCGCGAGACGGGCCTGCCCGAGGAGGCGGTCTTCTTCCACGCCGACACGGACGTCCCGCTCCCCACGCTCCGCGAGTACGTCACCCAGGAACGCCCGGACTACCCCCTCGCCGAACTCCCGGCCCATTGTGACCACCTGATCCGCCTCGGCCACCTGCTGGAGGAGAACAGCCTGGTGATCGACGGCAGAACGGGCGCGGTCCTCACCTTCAACGAGCCGGAGGCGACGCTCTACCCCCTCAACACCGACGTCTCCACCCTGGCCTTCACCCTCTGGCTCATCCACCACGAGCGCACGATCGACAGCCACCTCGCCCACGAACTGTCCACCCGCGCCTACGACCACCTGGTCGCCCTGATGATCCACACCCTCCACTCGATCGACCCGACGGGCACCTCACCGGAAACGACCTGGCACTACTGGACGGACCTCTTCCGTGACGAGGCGGGCGGGGTGTTCTGAGGTGCCGCTCGGCAGCCGACAGGGGCAGACCCCCTGAAGAGGTTCTGCCCCTGTCGTTTCGCCTGGTCGAGGACCTGGAGGCCGTGGCGGGAATCGAACCCGCGTAACTCGCTTTGCAGGCGAGTCCCTGAACCACTCGGGCACACGGCCGTGTTCGTGCTGAAGAACGTACGGGGTCGGGGACGCGGCGGAAAGGGGACGGGGTGGGGTGCAACGGGACTGCCATACGCCGTTCACGCAGCGGCGCGGGATGTACGACCAAGGGCCTAGCGGGGGTCGGACTCCTGACAGGGGCCAAAGGTGGTTGTGGGCCTTACTCTGGCGAACATGAGTGCCCTTGGATCCCGTGAGCCCGCTGTCCTCGATCCGCCCGCCGAGCAGGACGGCGGTGTGCTGAGCAGGGCGTACCGGGCGCTCAGTGTCGGGATCGTGTCCGTCGTGGTGCTCATCGCGTTCGAGGCGACGGCCGTGGGGACCGCCATGCCGGTGGCCGCGCGGGAGCTGGACGGGCTGGCGTTGTACGCGTTCGCCTTCTCCGGGTACTTCACCACCAGCCTCTTCGGGATGGTGCTCGCCGGGCAGTGGTCCGACCGGCGGGGTCCGCTCGGGGCGCTGACGACCGGCATCGCGGCCTTCGCGGTGGGGCTCCTCGTCGCCGGGACCGCGCAGGTCATGTGGATGTTCATCCTCGGGCGGGCCGTGCAGGGGCTCGGGGGCGGGCTGGTCATCGTGGCGCTGTACGTCGTCGTGGGACGCGCCTACCCGGAGCGGCTGCGACCCGCGATCATGGCGTCCTTCGCCGCCGGCTGGGTCGTCCCCTCCATCGTCGGCCCCCTCGCCTCCGGCGCCGTCACCGAGCACCTCGGCTGGCGCTGGGTCTTCCTCGGCATCCCGGCCCTCGTCGTGTTCCCGCTCGCCCTCGCCCTGCCCCAGATACGGCGGCGGGCGGCCGGCCCGGTGGACGCGGAGGCCGGTGCCGGCTCCTTCGACCGGCGGCGGATCCGGCTCGCGTCCGGGATCTCCCTCGGCGCCGGGCTCCTCCAGTACGCCGCCCAGGATCTGCGGCCCCTCGCCCTGCTCCCGGGACTGGCCGGGGTGGCCCTGCTGGTGCCCGCCGTTCTCGGGCTGCTGCCCCACGGCACCTACCGGGCCGCCCGCGGCCTGCCCTCCGTCGTCCTGCTGCGCGGGCTGGCCGCGGGGTCCTTCGTCGCCGCCGAGTCCTTCGTGCCGCTGATGCTGGTCACCCAGCGCGGTCTGTCCCCGACGCTCGCCGGGTTCTCGCTGGCGGCCGGCGGCGGGACGTGGGCGCTGGGCTCGTTCGTGCAGTCCCGGCCGCGCCTGGCGCCGTACCGGGAGCGGCTGATGACCGTGGGGATGGTGCTGGTCGCCGCCGCGATCGTCACCGCGCCGAGCGTGCTGCTGCACTCCGTGCCCGTGTGGACCGTGGCCGTCGCCTGGGGCGTCGGCTGCTTCGGGATGGGCCTGGTGATCTCCTCCACCAGCGTGCTGCTGCTCCAGCTGTCCGCCCCGGAGGAGGCCGGCGCCAACTCCGCCGCGCTCCAGATCTCCGACGCCCTCTCCAACGCCGTCCTCCTGGCGGGCACCGGCGCGGCCTTCGCGGCCCTGGGCGGAGGGAGCACCGCCGCCGCCACAGGGGCCGGCGGCGGGCATCCCGCCGCCTTCGCCGCCGTCTTCCTGCCGATGGCGGTGGTGGCGGTGGTGGGGGCCTGGGTGACGACGCGGCTGCGGGAGCGGACGGCGCCGGCGCGCTGAGTGCGGTGGGGCGCTCGGGGCTGTTGTGACGTCGCTCCCACCCGCGGGCGACCCGGGGTCGTCCGCGCGTTGAGCGGAGGGCGGCGCCGGTAGGGTGGCCCGGTTGTCATACGTAGCCGCCCTACCCCGCTCGGAGACCGTGACTACCACCGCCGCCTCGTCCGCTTCTTCCCACCACCTCTCGCCCGCCTTCCCGGGCCGGGCCCCCTGGGGTACCGCCAGCAAGCTGCGCGCCTGGCAGCAGGGGGCGATGGAGAAGTACATCCAGGAGCAGCCGCGTGACTTCCTCGCCGTCGCCACGCCCGGCGCCGGCAAGACCACCTTCGCGCTGACGCTGGCCTCCTGGCTGCTGCACCACCACGTCGTCCAGCAGGTGACCGTCGTCGCGCCCACCGAGCACCTGAAGAAGCAGTGGGCGGAGGCCGCGGGCCGGATAGGGATCAAGCTCGACCCCGAGTACAGCGCGGGCCCGCTCGGCAGGGAGTACGACGGCGTGGCCGTGACGTACGCCGGTGTCGGGGTGCGTCCGATGCTGCACCGGAACCGGGTCGAGCAGCGCAAGACGCTGGTGATCCTGGACGAGATCCACCACGCCGGCGACTCCAAGTCCTGGGGCGAGGCCTGCCTGGAGGCCTTCGAGCCGGCGACGCGGCGCCTCGCGCTGACCGGTACGCCGTTCCGGTCCGACACCAACCCCATCCCCTTCGTGACGTACGAGGAGGGGGCGGACGGGATCCGGCGGTCCGCCGCCGACTACACGTACGGCTACGGGTCGGCGTTGTCGGACGGGGTCGTCCGGCCGGTGATCTTCCTCTCCTACAGCGGCAACATGCGCTGGCGGACCAAGGCCGGTGACGAGGTCGCCGCGCGGCTCGGCGAGCCGATGACCAAGGACGCGATCAGCCAGGCCTGGCGTACGGCCCTCGACCCGCGCGGCGACTGGATGCCGAGCGTGCTGCGCGCAGCCGACCAGCGGCTGACCGAGGTACGCAAGGCCATCCCGGACGCGGGCGCGCTCGTCATCGCCTCCGACCAGGACTCCGCGCGCGCCTACGCCAAGCTCATCCGGGAGATCACCGGGACGAAGGCGACGCTCGTGCTGTCGGACGACGCCGGCGCGTCGAAGAAGATCGACGAGTTCAGCGCGAGCGACGACCGGTGGATGGTCGCCGTGCGGATGGTGTCCGAGGGGGTCGACGTGCCGCGGCTCGCGGTGGGCGTGTACGCGACGACCATCTCGACGCCGTTGTTCTTCGCGCAGGCCGTCGGGCGATTCGTACGGTCCCGGCGGCGCGGCGAGACCGCGTCCGTGTTCCTGCCGACCGTGCCCGACCTGCTGACCTTCGCCAACGAGATGGAGAAGGAACGGGACCACGCCCTCGACAAGCCGAAGAAGGAGGGCGAGGAGGACCCGTACGCCGCATCCGAGAAGGAGATGGAGGAGGCGAACAAGCAGCAGGACGAGGACACCGGTGAGCAGGACATGCTGCCCTTCGAGGCGCTGGAGTCCGACGCCGTGTTCGACCGGGTGCTGTACGACGGCGCCGAGTTCGGCATGCAGGCGCACCCCGGTAGCGAGGAGGAGCAGGACTACCTGGGGATCCCGGGACTGCTGGAGCCCGAACAGGTGCAGCTGCTGCTGCAGAAACGGCAGGCTCGGCAGATCGCGCACAGCCGGAAGAAGCCGGACACCGAGGCCGACCTGCTGGAGCTGCCGGCCGAGCGGCGGCCGGTGGTCACGCACAAGGAGCTGATGGAGCTGCGGAAGCAGCTGAACACGCTGGTCGGCGCGTATGTGCACCAGAGCGGCAAGCCGCACGGGGTGATCCACACCGAGCTGCGGCGGGTGTGCGGGGGGCCGCCGAGTGCGGAGGCCACGGCGGGGCAGTTGCGGCAGCGGATCGAGAAGGTACGGGAGTGGGCTACGCGCATGCGGTGACGCTGCGCTGGGCTTGGGCGGATGTGCTTTGCCCACCCGCCCACCCGACTCGGTCGGCTGAACAGGCACCGCCCAGCGGCTCCGCCCCGGACCCCGCGCCCAGGGTTCGCGCTGGATCACGGGTGGGTGGGATGCCGTGTCTGCGGGTGTGGCCGTGTGCGTATCCGGACGAATGGAGGCAGGCCGGAACTGGGCTTGCCCGGATTCTGGACGAAGACTTCCGCTGAGCGAACCGGCTTCGCTACTGTCCCGCTACGCACACGCCCCGTGGCAGCGCCGCCGCGGAGCGCAGCCGTGAAGCGACTCGGCCCGGGAGCCGCCGGGCCGTCCTGCCGATCGGCGGCCTCTCCAGCGCGTCGCCGACGGGACTCGGTGACGCATCCGCCGAACAGGGGCTGCCGACCTCACCGCCAAAGGAGTGGGCGTCGTGACCGCGGAGACCTCTCAGACGCTCGACCGGGGACTGCGCGTCCTCAAGCTGCTGGCCGACACGGACCACGGGCTGACCGTCACCGAGTTGTCCACCAAACTGGGCGTGAACCGGACCGTGGTGTACCGGTTGCTCGCGACGCTGGAGCAGCACGCGCTCGTACGGCGTGATCTCGGCGGGCGAGCCCGGGTCGGACTCGGCGTGCTGCGGCTCGGACGGCAGGTGCATCCGCTGGTACGGGAGGCCGCGCTGCCCGCGTTGCGGTCGCTCGCGGAGGACATCGGGGCGACGGCGCACCTCACCCTCGTGGACGGGTCCGAGGCGCTGGCCGTGGCGGTGGTGGAGCCCACCTGGACGGACTACCACGTGGCCTATCGGGCCGGGTTCCGGCATCCGCTGGACCGGGGTGCGGCCGGCAAGGCGATCCTCGCCGCGCGGCAGTCGGCGTCCTCCGATCCCGGGTACACGCTCACGCACGGGGAGCTGGAGGCGGGGGCGAGCGGCGCCGCGGCGCCCTTGGTCGGGGTGACGGGGGTCGAGGGCAGCGTGGGTGTGGTGATGCTCGCGGACGCCGTGCCCGAGCGGGTGGGGGCGCGGGTGGTGGAGGCGGCGAGGGAGGTCGCGGAAGCGTTGCGCTGAGCCCGTCGCGGCCGACGGCACCGCAGCGCCCCGGAAGGGACGCGCGGACCTGCGCGACCAGCCACCCGCTCGCCGCACTCGCCAACGGCCCCCGCATCCTCGGCACCGCCCGCACCCCCAGCACCGCGTGCACCGTCAGCACCCGGCCCCCCTCACCGCTTGCACCCCCCGTCACCCCTCGCACCCCTTGGCCACTGCTCCAATCCCGCTCTCCGACCTTTGGCCGATCCGCACACCCCCGCGCGCCCTCCCCTCCGCATCATCAAGGGCCAAGCAACCCCGAGGCGGAGGGAACGGCACGGTGGACAGAGTGGGGACGGCTGCCGCACCAGGTCGGCGGACAGGACGTACGGCAGGCAGGCTCACCCGGCGGCAGACCATCGGGGACCTCGTCGGTGAAGCCGCCGGGAGTCCGCTGAAGCGGACGATGGGCGTGGCCCAGCTCACCCTGCTCAGCGTGGGGGCCACCCTGGGCACCGGGATCTTCGTGGTGCTGGGGCAGGCCGTGCCTCAGGCCGGTCCCGCCGTCGTCGTGTCCTTCGTGCTGGCCGGCGTCACCGCTCTGTTCTCCGCGCTGTCGTACGCGGAGCTGGCCGGTATGATCCCCGGCTCCGGGTCGTCGTACAGCTACGCCTACGCCACCCTCGGCGAGCTGGTCGCCTGGGTCTGCGGCTGGTGTCTGATCCTGGAGTACGGGGTGTCGGTCGCCGCCGTCGCCGTGGGCTGGGGGCAGTACGTCAACGAGCTGCTGGAGCTCACCCTCGGCCTCTCCCTGCCCGCGTCCCTCAGCGCGCCGCCCGGCGCCGGTGGTGTGCTCAACGTCCCGGCCGCCCTCATCGTCGTCCTCGCCATGGTGGTGCTGCTGCGCGGCGCGAAGGAGAGCGCCGTCGCCAACACCGTCATGGTCGCCGTCAAGGTCGCGGCTCTGGTGCTGTTCTGCGCCGTCGCCTTCACCGCCTTCCGGGCCGGCAACTTCCAGCCCCTGTTCCCGCTCGGCGCGGCGGGCATGAGCGCCGGAGCGGCCTCCCTCTTCTTCTCCTACATCGGGTTCGACGCGGCCTCCACGGCGGGTGAAGAGGCGCGTGATCCGCAGCGGGACCTGCCCCGCGCGATCATCCTGTCCCTCGTCCTCGTCACCGCCCTGTACGTCCTCGTCGCCGTCGCCGCGCTCGGCGCGATGCCCTGGCGGGAGTTCGCGGGGACCGAGGCGACGCTGAGCGAGGTGCTCGTGCGGGCCGTCGGCGGCGGGAGCCTGTGGCCGGTCCTGCTGTCCGTGGGGGCCGTCGTCGCCACCACCAGCGTCGTGCTCACCGTGCAGTACGGGCAGATCCGCATCCTGTTCGCCATGGCCCGGGACGGACTCGTGCCGCCGCTGTTCGCCAAGGTGCACCCGCGCACCGGGGTGCCCCGCGCGGGCACCGTCATCGTCTCCGGCTTCATCGCCGTCCTCGCCGCGCTCGTCCCGCTCGGCAGCCTCGCCGACGCCACCAGCATCGGCACCCTCTTCGCGTTCATGCTGGTCAACCTGGCGGTGGTGCTGCTGCGCCGGCGCGACCCCGGCGCGCCCCGCTCCTTCCGGGTGCCGTTCTCCCCGGTCACGCCCCTGCTCGGCGTCGCCTTCTGCGGCTTCATGCTGTGCAGCCTCGGCGCCGACACCTGGATCGCGTTCGGCGCGTGGCTGGCGGCCGGGCTCGTCGTCTACGGCCTCTACGGCATCCGGCACTCCAAGCTCGCCCAGACCCAGGAAGACCCCGCATGACCGCCCTCGATCTCACCGCCGACGTCGTCACCCTGACCCGCGCCCTCGTCGATCTGCCCTCCGAGAGCGGGGAGGAGAAGCGGATCGCGGATGCCGTGGAAGCGGCCCTCCGGCGCCTGCCGCACCTCGTCGTGGACCGGGTCGGCAACTCCGTCGTCGCCCGCACCGACCTCGGGCGCGGCGAGCGTGCCCTGATCGCGGGGCACCTGGACACCGTGCCGGCCGCCGGGAACCTGCCCTCCCGGCTCGCCGGCGGGCGGGTCCACGGGCTCGGCGCCTGTGACATGAAGGGCGGGGTGGCCGTCGCGCTGCGGCTCGCGGCCACCGTGCCGGAGCCCGCCCGCGATCTCACGTACGTCTTCTACGAGTGCGAGGAGGTCGAAGGGGAGCGGAACGGGCTCGGCCGGATCGCCGCCGCCCGGCCGGGACTGCTGGAGGAGGCCGGCCTCGCGATCCTCATGGAGCCCTCGGACGCCGGTGTCGAGGCCGGCTGCCAGGGCATCCTGACCGCCGACATCGTGGTCAGGGGCGCCCGCGCGCACACCGCCCGCGCCTGGCAGGGCACCAACGCCGCGCACAAGGCGGGGCAGGTGCTCCAGCGGCTCGACGCACACGTCCCGGAGCGGGTCGTGATCGACGGACTGGAGTTCCGGGAGGGGATCAGCGCGGTCGCCGTACGCGCCGGGGTCGCCGGGAACGTCGTACCCGACGAGTGTGTCGTGACCGTCAACTGCCGTTTCGCGCCCAGCCGTTCGGCTCAGCAGGCGGAGGCGTACGTGCGGGGGCTCTTCCCGGAGTACGAGGTGCGGGTCACCGAGGTCACCGGAGGGGCGCTGCCGCACCTGGACCGGGTGGGCCCGCTGGTGGCCGCCCTCGGGGCCGAGCCGCGGGCCAAGCTGGGGTGGACCGACGTGGCCAGGTTCACCGCGCTCGGGGTGCCCGCGCTCAACTACGGCCCCGGCGACCCCTCGTTGGCGCACACGGCGGGGGAGTACGTCCCCGTGGCGCACCTGGAGCAGTGCGAGGCCCGGCTCAGGGCGTGGCTGCGCTGAGCCCGGCCAGCGTCCGCAACTGAAGCCACAGCACCAGCCGTTCGTCGGGGTCGTCCAGGTCGACCCCGGCGTGCTGCTGGAGCTGCCTGAGGCGGTAGCGGCAGGTGTTGGGGTGCACGGCCAGCAGCCTGGCCGCGCCGGCCATGTCGCAGCCCGCGTCGAACCAGCACACCAGCGTGCGCGCGTACTCGGTGCCGTGCCCGGCGTCGTACGCCAGCACCCGCCGCCACGCGCCCGCGCTCAACTCCCGGCGCCCCTCCATCACTTCGGCCAGCCGCAGCAGCGTCACCCGGGCCCGCACCTCGTCCACCACGGCCACCGGCAGGTCCGCGTCCAGGACCCGCAGCACCAGGTCGGCGTCCGCCCGCGAGTCCGTGAGCCCGTCCGCGTCCGGCACCAGCTCGCCGAGCGCCGCACGGACCGGCACCCGCAGTGCCTGCCCGGCCCGCGCCACGATGTCCCCGGCGAGCGCCCGGTGCCGCTCTCCCGGCCCGGGCAGCACCGCGTACACCACCCCGTCCAGCAGCACGCACGCGTGCCGGCCGTAGCGGGCCTCGCACTGCAGGCGTACGACGTCCAGCAGGCGCAGCGCGGTGCGTTCGGCGTCCGGGACGCTCGCGCCGGAGTCCAGGACGAAGGCCGCCACCCGGGCCGGGCCGTCGACGCCCAGGCGGGCGGCGGCCGTCGCCGGGTCGTCCGCCGTGCCGTCCAGGAGCCGGCGCAGCAGGTCGCCGCCCCGGTGCCGGGCCAGTTCCCGGGCCGCCCGGGCGCGCAGCAGGAGCAGCGCGGCGGTGGAGGCGCCCTGGGCGAGGGTGTCCTCGGCGTCCGGGGCGAGCGAGCCGCCGTCGATCACCCACACCGAGCCGAGGGTCTCCCCGCCGGCCCGGACCGGCATCGCCAGCCGGGGCAGGCCGCTGCCGGTCAGCGCGGGCAGCCGCACCGGCCGGTCGGCGGCGAACAGCCGCCGGTACTGCTCGGTGTTCTCGGCGCTGGCCGGCACCTGCCGGCCGAGGATGCCCTGCCGGCGGTCCTCGTCCACGGGCTGGCCGGGGACCGTGGAGTAGGCGAGGATCCGCTGGCGCGGGTCCTCGATGGCGGTGGCCCCGCCGGTCGCCGTCGCGACGGCGTCGGCCAGCGCGAACAGATCGCCGAGCCCGCTGTCGCCCGCCCCGGTGTCGGCGGCGAGGGCGGCGGGCCGGGCGGCGACAGCCGAGGCCAGCAGCAGATGGACCCGGTGCCAGGCCGCGTCGTCCGCGACCGACAGCAGGGCCACGCCGTGCTCCCGCGCCGCCGCGACCGGCCCGTCCGCGCCGCGCACCACCACCCCGGTCAGCCCCGCCTCCGCCGCCGCCTCCAGCAGGGGTCCCGCGTCCGCCGCCGGCACCCCGACCGCCAGCAGCAGCGCGCCGGGCAGCCTTGGGAGCGGGGTGCGGCCCTCGTACAGGACCGTCTCGGTGACCGGGGCGGTGAGCCCGGCGGGGGCGGTGTGCAGGCGCAGCGCGGGGGCGCCGACGACGTCCAGGAGGTCGCCGAGGGTGCAGGCGTCCATGAGTTCCTCAGCTTGCCGGTTGGCGGATGGTGCAACGAACGTACGCGTGCCTTGGCCGCTCGCACAACACATCCGCCTCCGGGGCCTCCGAGACTCGTCCCATGACAGGAGGAGCCACCATCCGTACCGTCCACGACGTCGCCGGGCTCGCGGCCGTCGCCGACCACTTCAGCGACGTCTGGCGGACACCCCGCACCGCCCCGCCCTACCCGGCCGAGGTCCTGCACAGCCTGGTCCACGCCGGCGGCGCCGTGCACGCCGCCCACGACGGGCAGCGGCTCGCCGGGGCGTCCGTCGCCGTCCTCGGCCCGGACCGGAGCACGTACTCCCTGGTGGCCGCCGCCGAGCGCGGTCTCGGGCACCGCCTGAAGCTGGCCCAGCGGGAGTGGGCCGTCGCCCTCGGCGCCCGCACCATGCGCTGGACCTTCGACCCGCTGGTCGGCCGCAACGCCCGCTTCAACCTGGTCAAGCTGGGTGCCGTCGGCACCGAGTACCTGGTCGACTTCTACGGCCCCATGACCGACGGCGTGAACGACGGCGACGAGAGCGACCGCCTGACGGTGACCTGGGACCTGACGGCGCGGGGAACGCCGTACGACGCCGAGCCGCACGGGCCCGTCCTGCGCGGCGCCCCCGACGGCGGGCCGCTCGTCCGGCGCGCCGGGCGGCACGTCTGGTGCCGGGTCCCGGACGACGTCGTCACGCTGCGCGCCGCCGATCCCGCCCTGGCGCTGCGCTGGCGGCACGCCGTGCGCGAGGTGTTCCTGGAGGCCTTCACGGAGGGGTTCCGGGCCACCGGGATGTCCCGCGACGGCTGGTACACGCTGACCCGGACCGAGGAGGCCGCGTGAAGCTGGAGCGCGTGGAGATCGTGCATGTGGCGATCCCGCTGGTCACCCCGTTCCGTACGTCCTTCGGGACCATGACGACGAAGGACACCTTCCTGCTGCGCGTCGTCACCGACTCGGCCGAGGGCTGGTCGGAGTTCGCCGCCGACCCCGAGCCGCTGTACTGCTCGGAGTTCGTCGCCGGCGCCGAGATCGTGCTGCGCGACTTCCTGCTGCCCCGCGTGGCCGCGCTCCCGCACCTCACCACGGCCGCGCTGGCCCCCGCCCTGGCGAAGATCAAGGGCCACGAGCTGGCGAAGGCGGCCCTGGAGACGGCCCTGCTCGACGCGGAGCTGCGCGGGTACGGCATGTCGCTCGCGACCTACCTGGGCGCGGTGCGGGACCGGGTGCCCGCCGGGGTCTCCGTCGGCATCAAGAACTCGGTGCCCGAGCTGCTGGACGACGTCGAGCGCTACCTCGCCGAGGGGTACGTCCGCATCAAGCTGAAGATCGAGCCCGGCTGGGACGTCGAGCCGGTGCGGGCGGTCCGCGAGCGCTTCGGCGACGACCTCCCCCTCCAGGTCGACGCCAACACCGCCTACACCCTCGCCGACGCCGAGCACCTGCGGCGGCTGGACGCGTTCGGGCTGCTGCTCATCGAGGAGCCGCTGGAGGAGAACAACCTGCACGCCCACGCGCAGCTCCAGAAGCGGCTGCGCACCCCGGTCTGCCTGGACGAGTCCCTGCACCACGCCCGGGACACCGCGTCCGCCATCGCCCTGGACGCCTGCCGGGTGGTCAACGTCAAGCCCGCCCGGGTCGGCGGCTATCTGGAGGCCCGCCGGGTCCACGACGTGGCCCACGCGCACGGGGTGCCGGTGTGGTGCGGCGGCATGCTGGAGACCGGCATCGGCCGCGCGCCCAACCTCGCCCTGGCCGCGCTGCCCGGGTTCACCCTGCCCGGGGACACCTCGGCGTCCAGCCGCTATTTCGCGGAGGACATCACCGAGCCGTTCGTCCTCGGCGCGGACGGCCGCCTGCCCGTCCCGGACGGCCCCGGCATCGGCGTCACGCCCCTGCCGGACGCGCTGCGCCGCTTCACGCGGGCGCGCCGGGACCTTCACAGGGCGTGACGGGACCCGAACGCGCCCGACCTCGCCCTGGCCGCGCTGCCCGGGGACACCTCGGCGTCCAGCCGCTGTTTCGCGGAGGACATCACCGAGCCGTTCGTCCTCGGCGCGGACGGCCGCCTGCCCGTCCCGGACGGTCCCGGCATCGGCGTCACGCCCCTGCCGGACGCGCCGGGACCTCTGCGCGGCATGACGGGTCCTGCACGCGGCAGAAAGGGCACGTGGTCGTCACGTTAGATTGACCTCGTGCTCTCACGTCTCACACGCCCCCAGGCCCTCGCCGTCTGCGCGCTGCCCGTCGTGGCCCTGCTCGCCACGGCGGCGTTCGCGCCGCTGCCGTTCTCGGTGGCGCAGCCCGGCATGACGGCGAACGTGCTCGGGCGGAACCAGGGCACCCCGGTGATCACGGTCTCGGGGGCGGAGACCCGTAGGACCAGCGGGCAGCTGCGGATGACCACGATCGAGGCGACCGGTCCGGATGCCCGGGTCGGGCTCGGTGACGTGGTCGACAGCTGGTTCCGCACCGACCGCGCGGTGCTGCCGCGCGACTCGGTCTACCCGAGCGGCGACACCGTCAAGGAGATCGAGCGGCACAACGAGGCGCAGATGCGGCAGTCCCAGGACGCGGCGACCCAGGCGGCGCTGAAGTACCTGGGACTCGGCGCCGGCCAGGTCAAGGTCACGCTGAAACTCGCCGACGTGGGCGGGCCCAGCGCGGGGCTGCTGTTCTCCCTGGGGATCATCGACAAGCTGGACGGCGACGGCAGCGGCGGCGACCTCACGGGGGGCCGCGTCATCGCCGGTACGGGCACGATCGACGCGGCCGGCAAGGTCGGCGCGGTCGGCGGGGTGGCCCTGAAGACGCAGGCCGCGCGCCGGGACGGGGCCACCGTCTTCCTGGTGCCGAAGGCGGAGTGCGCCGACGCCGAGGCGGAGCTGCCGAAGGGGCTGCGACTGGTCCCGGTGACCACGCTCAAGGGCGCGGTCGACTCCCTGGTGGCGCTGGAGACGGGCAAGGGCACGGTCCCGAGCTGTTGATTCCCAGGTCGCCTACGTCCGTTCGGCGTCCGCCGCCGCCTGCTCCACCAGCGGGATGATCCGCAGCGGAACGGGGTTCTCCATGACGATCGCCGTGGAGGCCCGGACGATGCCGTCGAAGCCGACGACCCGGTCGATCACCCGTTGCAGATCGGCGTTCGAGCGGGCCACCAGCCGGCACAGCATGTCCCCGCTGCCGGTGGTGGTCAGCAGCTCCAGCACCTCGGGCACGGTCGCCAGATGTGCCCGCACGTCCTGGCCCTGCCCCTGCCGGATCTGGAGGGTGGCGAACGCGGTGACCGGGTAGCCGAGGGCCGCCGGATCCACCTGCGGACCGAAGCCGCGGATGACCCCGTTCGACTGAAGCCGGTCGAGGCGCGCCTGCACGGTCCCGCGCGCCACGCCCAGCCGCCGGGACATCTCCAGCACCCCGATGCGCGGTTCCCGGGCCAGCAGCCCGATGATGCGCCCGTCCAGATGATCGATCGCCATGGGACCCCCTGAGATGGTCATCCTGTACAGAAAGACCGCCGGGACGGTCGTACCACTGGTCAGATTGCCCAGCGATAGCGCGAACTATTGCGCACCTTGCAGAGCAGAGCCACCCTTCCGCTATGACGCAGACCACAGACCTCACTCCCGACACGACCGCCCGGCAGGACGACCCCTTCCCGGTCAAGGGAATGGACGCGGTCGTCTTCGCCGTGGGCAACGCCAAGCAGGCGGCGCACTACTACTCCACCGCCTTCGGCATGCGGCTGGTCGCCTACTCCGGACCGGAGAACGGCAGCCGCGAGACCGCCAGTTACGTGCTGGAGAGCGGCTCCGCCCGCTTCGTCCTCACCTCCGTGATCAAGCCGAGCAGCACGTGGGGCCACTTCCTCGCCCAGCACGTCGCCGCGCACGGCGACGGCGTCATCGACCTGGCCATCGAGGTCCCGGACGCGCGCGCCGCGTACGCGTACGCCGTCGAGCAGGGCGCGAAGAGCGTCACCGAGCCGTACGAGCTGAAGGACGAGCACGGCACGGTCGTCCTCGCCGCCGTCGCCACCTACGGGGAGACCCGGCACACCCTGGTCGAGCGCACCGGCTACGACGGCCCCTACCTGCCCGGCTACACCGCCGCCAAGCCGATGGTCGAGCCGCCCGCCCACCGCGTCTTCCAGGCCATCGACCACTGCGTCGGCAACGTCGAACTCGGCCGGATGAACGAGTGGGTGGCCTTCTACAACAAGGTCATGGGCTTCACGAACATGAAGGAGTTCGTGGGCGACGACATCGCCACCGAGTACAGCGCGCTGATGTCGAAGGTGGTCGCGGACGGCACCCTCAAGGTCAAGTTCCCGATCAACGAGCCCGCCATCGCCAAGAAGAAGTCCCAGATCGACGAGTACCTGGAGTTCTACGGCGGCGCGGGCGTCCAGCACATCGCGCTCAACACCAACGACATCGTGCAGACGGTCCGCACCATGCGCGCGGCCGGCGTCGAGTTCCTCGACACCCCCGACTCGTACTACGACACCCTCGGCGAGTGGGTCGGCGACACCCGCGTGCCGGTCGAGACCCTGCGCGAGCTGAAGATCCTGGCCGACCGCGACGAGGACGGCTACCTGCTGCAGATCTTCACCAAGCCGGTCCAGGACCGCCCGACCGTGTTCTTCGAGCTCATCGAGCGGCACGGCTCCATGGGCTTCGGCAAGGGCAACTTCAAGGCGCTGTTCGAGGCGATCGAACGCGAGCAGGCCAAGCGGGGCAACCTGTAAGGGCGGGACCTACTCGCTGGGCGGCGGCTCGTCGGGTACGTCGCCCAGCTCCCGCAGCGTCTCCCGCGCCAGCGGCGCCTTCAGCGGCGAGAAGTACGGATTGATGCGCAGCGCCTCCTCCAGATGCCGCCGCGCGGGCGCGTACCGCTCCAGTTCCGCCTCGATCACGCCCCGGTGGAACGCGTACAGCGCGCTGCGCACCCCGCCCCCCTTCGCCTTGTCCGTCGCGGCGGTCGCGTAGGTCAGCGCCTCCTGGTCCTCACCGGCCCGGTGCAGCGCCCAGCCCAGCGCGTCGGCCACCTCGATCCCCGGCTGCCGCCGCCACTCCTCCCGCAACCGCTCCACGGCCTCCCACGGGTCCCCGTGGTCCGCCTCGAACCGGCCGATCAGCACCTCCTCGTCCACCCCGCCCGACACCGCCCGCCGCACCGCCGCCTTGAGCCGCGTGTACTGCTCCTCGGCGAGCCCGGGCTGCCCCAGCGACTCGTACAGCTCGCCCAGCTCCAGCAGATCCTCGGGGTCCGGCTGCTTCGCGACGGCGGCCCGGTACGCGGCCAGCGCCTGCGGCGTGCGCCCCAGCGCGGCCAGTGTCCGCGCCCGCCCGGCCGGTGCCGCCCGCTGGTCGGGATCGAGCCGCAGCGCGGCCTCGAAGTGCCGCAGTGCGTCCGGCAGGTCCCCGCGCTCCCACGCCAGCTGTCCCAGCGCGGTGAGCCACGCGGCCTGCTCCGCCGGGGTGCGGGCGGCGGCAGCCGCGTCGGTCAGCTGGGCCACCGCGTCCTCGCGCCAGCCCCGGTCCCGGTACACCGCAGCGGCCCGCGCCATCACGGCAGGCCGCGCCGTCGCATCGTTGCGCAGCGCCAGCAGCTTGTCCAGGGTGGAGCGGGCCTTCTCGTAGTCGCCGAGCCCGGTGTACGCGTCGATCAGCGGCGGATACGCCTGCCACCGCTTCGGCGCCGCCTTCAGCGCCTGCTCGCCGTAGCTCTTGGCCGCCGGGAAGTCCCGGCGCGCGAGCGCCAGCGCGGCCAGGCCGTCCAGCGCCTCGGTGTTCCGGCCGCCCCGCACCTCCAGCGAGGTCCGCAGCGCCCGCTCGGCCTTCGGATAGTCCGCCGCGTCACCCGCCCGGCGCCCACGTGCCACATACGCCGACCCCAGCACCGCCCACGCCCGGGCGTCCCGTGGCTGCGCCCGCACCCGCTGCTCCTGCCGCCCGATGAGCGCGGTCAGCCCGGGCAGCGCGGCCGGCACCCCGTAGGTCACCGTCGTCAGCGCCTGCGTCTGGACCCGTGGCCGCGCCTGCGGACCGGCGGCGGGCGGCACGGCCGGCCCGTGCCGCCGCTCGTGCGGCAGCAGCATCAGTACCGTGCCCGCCACGACACCGCCCGCCAGCGAGGCGACCAGTACCCGCCGCAGCACCCGCCGGGGCCGGGGCGGCGCCGGCGGCTCCGGGACCAGGGACGTACCCACGCACTGTCGGTTGTCCATGGCGCTCACTGTGCGTCAATACGACCAGCACATCCGCGTGGCCGCAGGGCGGCGCGGGCGGGGTTCACACCGATGGCCGCGAGTGACACGCTGTGATCATGAGCCGTATCGAAGCGCCGCGCGACGAGCACACCGGTAACCTCACCGACCGGCTCCTGGCCGGCCTGCCGCCCGAGGCCGTCCTCACCGACCCCGACGTCACGGCGTCCTACGCCCACGACATGGCGAGCTTCTGCCCGGCGGGCAGCCCCGCCGTCGTCGTCCTCCCGCGCACCGTCGAGCAGGTCCAGCACGTCATGCGCACGGCCACCGAGCTGCGCGTCCCCGTCGTCCCGCAGGGCGCCCGCACCGGCCTGTCCGGCGGCGCCAACGCCACCGACGGCTGCGTCGTGCTGTCCCTCACCAAGATGGACCGCATCCTGGAGATCAGCCCCGTCGACCGGATCGCCGTGGTGGAACCGGGCGTGGTCAACGCGACCCTGTCCCGCGCGGTCGGGGAACACGGCCTGTACTACCCGCCGGACCCCTCCAGCTGGGAGATGTGCACCATCGGCGGCAACATCGGCACGGCCTCCGGCGGCCTGTGCTGCGTCAAGTACGGCGTGACCGCCGAGTACGTCCTCGGCCTGGACGTCGTCCTCGCCGACGGCCGCCTGATGTCCACCGGCCGGCGTACGGCGAAGGGGGTCGCGGGCTACGACCTGACCCGGCTCTTCGTCGGCTCCGAAGGCTCCCTCGGCATCGTCGTCCGGGCGGTGCTCGCGCTCAGGCCCAAGCCGCCCCGGCAGCTGGTGCTGGCCGCCGAGTTCGCCTCCGCGGCGGCCGCCTGCGACGCCGTCTGCCGGATCATGGAGGGCGGTCACGTGCCGTCCCTCCTCGAACTCATGGACCGTACGACGGTCAAGGCGGTCAACGACCTCGCCCACATGGGGCTGCCCGAGACCACCGAGGCGCTGCTGCTGGCCGCGTTCGACACCCCGGACCCGGCGGCCGACCTCGCCGCCGTCGGCGCCCTGTGCGAGGCCGCCGGCGCGACACAGGTGGTCCCGGCCGAGGACGCGGCCGAGTCCGAACTCCTCCTTCAGGCCCGGCGGCTCTCGCTGACCGCGCTGGAGGCGGTGAAGGGCACGACGATGATCGACGACGTGTGCGTGCCCCGCTCGCGGCTCGGCGCCATGCTGGAGGGCGTGGAGCGGATCGCCGCCGCGTACGACCTCACGATCGGGCTCTGCGCGCACGCCGGTGACGGCAACACGCACCCCACCGTCTGCTTCGACGCCCGCGACCCCGAGGAGTCCCGCCGGGCCCGCGAGTCCTTCGACGAGATCATGGCCCTCGGCCTGGAGCTGGGCGGCACCATCACCGGCGAACACGGCGTCGGCGTCCTGAAGAAGGAGTGGCTGGCCCGGGAGATCGGCCCGGTCGGGGTGGAGATGCAGCGGGCGGTGAAGCAGGTCTTCGACCCGCTGGGCATCCTGAACCCGGGCAAACTCTTCTGACGGCACCCGGGCACGCTCGTCCGGTCCTTTCCCGGGGGCCGTTCACCGGGCGAGCAGCTGGCCGAGCGCGTCGTCGATGCCCAGCTGCCCGCCCTCCGTGCCCGGCGGCACCGCCCGCAGCGTCCGCTCCAGCCAGGCCGACACCTGCGGGACCGGCGCCTCCAGCAGCGCGTCGCCGTCCGGCGAACTCAGCGCCATCAGCACGACACCGCGCCCGCCCGCCCTCGTCGGCCACACCCGCACATCCCCGTGCCCGCACGGCCGGAACACCCCCTCCACCAGCAGGTCGCGGGCGAACGTCCAGCCGACGGGGTGGTCCGAGTCGGTGTGGAAGGTGATGTGGACGGCGTAGGGGTCGTCGGAGCGGTAGCCGAGCCGGGCCGGCACCGGCACGCTCCGCCCCGGTGACAGGATGAGCCTCAGCTCCAGTTCGCGCTCCACCACGGTGTGCCGCATGACCTGCGTCTCCTTTCGCGTCGGGGCCGCCAGGACGGGCCCGCACCGGGGGAGAGGGAGCAGGGGCCGGGCCATTACGCGGGTTCGAGGAACTTCTTTTCGCGAGCCCGGGGGAGTCCGGTGCGGTGTTGCCCGGAAAGGGGTGGGTCCGGCGGGAGTGGCGGTGCGGGATGCCCGGGTCTGATAGATGTGGAGGCCCCCATCCCACCCCCGAGCAGATACGGGACGACGGACATGAGCGCCCCAACCCCGGCCCCAGGCGATGACCGGCCCCGCGAGGGCTACTACCCGGACCCGTCCATCCCCGGCTACGTCCGGTACTGGAACGGCGCCTCCTGGGTGCCCGGCACGAGCCGCCCGGCGCCGGAGAACGGCGAACCGCTCACCCCGCCCCCCGGCGCCCGCCCGGCGTCCCCCTCCGTGGAGGAAACGGGCCCCCACTTCTTCGACGAGGACCCGCCGGACGGGGAGCAGCCGGGCGGCACGGGGCAGCAGGACCGGCAGGGCGGGCAGCCCGAGCGGGGTGCGCAGTGGGGCCGGCCGGGTGCGCCGGGCCGGCACGGTCAGCATGGTCAACCCGGTCAGCATGGTCAGCTCGGTGAACCCTGGGGCGCCGACCTCCGGGTGCCGGCCGAAGCCTCCGACGCCCCCGACGGCCGTGCCACCACCCGTACCGACGGCACCGCGACGATCCCGCCGACGGAGGACGACCCCCACGACCCCGGCACCTTCATCTTCCGCCGCCCGATCCCCGGCCCGGCGGCAGCCGACCGCACCGACGACGGCACGATGACCTTCCGCCCGGTCCCGTCCGCCCCGCCGGCCCCGTCCGGCACCGACAGCGGCCCGTCCGGCTTCGGTACGCAGGGTCCGGTCGGCGCGCCCGCGAACTCCGGCTTCGGCGCCGGAAAGGCCGCAGCGGCCCGCGCCGCCGCACAGACACCCCCGGCGGCCCAGGTACCGCAGGCGCCCTCCACCCCGCAGCCCTCCCCGGGGAGCCAGGGCCCACAGGCACCGTCCATCCCGCAGCCCTCCCCGGCGGCCCAGGTACCGCAGGCGCCCTCCACCCCGCAGCCCTCCCCCATGCCCCAGCCTTCCCCGGCCGCCCCCTCCCCGGTGGCCCCGTCGGTGCCCCACCAGGCAGGTCCCGTCCAGGCCGGTGCCCCCGTCCCCCCCCTGACCAGCGGACCCGGTGGCGGGCAGGCCTCCTGGGCGCAGCAGGTGCATCAGCTGGCCGGGGGCGGGGACGAGCAGCCCGTGGCGCCGTGGAAGCCGCCGGTGGAGGACCTCTTCCAGGCCGCGGCGCGCCGGCAGGCAGCCGCCCGCCCCGCCGGACTCGGCAAGCGGCTCGCCGCGCGGCTGATCGACCTGCTCGCCATCGGCGCCGTGACGGCCGCCGCGGCGGTCCCGCTCGGCATCCGGGCCGTGGACCACGTCCAGCAGAAGATCGACGCGGCCCGGCTCTCCGGCCGCGAGGTCACGGTCTGGCTGCTCGACGGCACGACCGGCACCAGCCTCGGCATCGTCCTCGCCGTCCTGCTCCTGGCCGGTGTCCTGTACGAGGTGCTGCCCACGGCCAAGTGGGGCCGCACCCTCGGCAAGAAGCTGTGCGGTCTGGAAGTGCGGGACATCGAGGCGCACGAGCCTCCGACGTTCGGCGCGGCGCTGCGGCGCTGGCTGGTCCTCAGCGTGCCGGGCCTGCTGGTCGTCGGGATCGTGGGCGTGCTGTGGTGCCTGTTCGACCGGCCCTGGCACCAGTGCTGGCACGACAAGGCGGCCCACACCTTCGTGGCCGGCTGAGCGCGCGTACTCCGTCCGGCCGTCTGCCGGATGCGGAGCCGGGATCTTCGGGTTCCACTCGGGCCATGAGCAGCGAACCGCCCCCCGGCTCCGGAGAGCAGCCCCCCGAGGACGACCCCTTCAGGAAGCGGCCCCCGTCGGACCAGGGTTCGGGCTCGCCGTACGACGCCCCGTACGGCGGCGCCCAGCCCCCTCCCCCCGGCGGCGGGGGCGGCCCTTACGGCGGTGGCCCCTACGACGGTGGCCCTTACGGCGGTGGTCCGGGCGGCGGTCCCTACGGCCCCGGCGGCTACCCCGCCGACCCGCTGGCCGGCATGCCCCCGCTCGCCGACAGCGGCAAACGGACGCTCGCGCGCATCATCGACATGATCCTGGTCGGCATCGTCGTGCTGCTGCTCACCTGGGCGTTCGGGGTGAGTGCGTACACGTTCGACGGCGAGCGCGCGGAGGTCGGCAGGTCCCTCGCCCAGTCCTTCATCGCGGCCGTGCTCTACATCGCGTACGACACCTTCATGATGACCAGGTCGGGGCAGACCCTCGGCAAGAAGTGGCTCGGCCTGCGGGTGGCCAACCTGGAGAACGGCGCCACGCCCTCCGTGCAGACGATGCTGATCCGCTCCCTGGTGCTGTGGGTGCCGTTCGCCTTCTGCTGCGCCTGCATCTGGACGGCCGTCTCGGGCGGTTGGAGCTTCTTCGACAAGCCGTACAAACAGGGCCTGCACGACAAGGCGGCCAAGACGGTGGTGGTCAGCACCGGTTGAGCCGCCTGCTGCGGGTCCTCACACGGCAGTGGCGGTTCCGGACATCCCGGAACCGCCACTGTCGCAACTCCGCGGTGCTGTGTCCCTGTCCGCTCACAGGGTCGTGGGGACGCGTTCCTCCTCCGCGACGGGCTCGGCGGGCACCCGCTCCGCGGGCGCCCCGGGGACGGGGACCGTCAGGGCGACCAGCAGGCCCAGCGCGAGTGCCGCGAGGGCGATGACGGCGACCCCGATGCCCGAACTCGTCTGGGACAGCAGCAGCATGGCGAGCGTCGAGAAGATCACGGTGCAGGAACCGTAGGCGAGCTGTGCGGCGGTCGGACGAGGCATGGCAATCGTGTCCTCGGCAGTCTTCGGAAGTCGGGGGTGCCACTCTGTTGGCCTGCATGCCCGAGCGGGACGCCCGGTAAGCGTGACCTAACCCACGGTACCGGTGCACAGGGGGCGCACGGAGTCACCGTCCCGGCCAAACGGGCGTTCGCTTGCGCCCGTTGACGGGGGGACACGTGTCCGTAAAGCGAACGCCACCTCCGCATAGTGCACTTGTCCTGCTCAAGTCAAGGTCTGTCTTTTCAGCTAAACCTCTAGTCAAATGTCGTCACTTGACTACACGCGTTGATCGTGCGCGCACGGATTCCTCCATGACCCGGAACCCTCTGTCCGTGTGCGCGGCGCGGGGGAGGAACTCAAGTGACCAGCACATCCTGGACGTTCAGAGCGGCCGCCATCGGCGTGACGCTCGCGGCGGCCTCCGCCACGTTCGCGACCTTCGCCGTCGCGGAGGCGAGCACCCAGGCCCGGAGCGCCGCGGCCAACCGGCACGACCCGGCTCCGGTGAAGCAGCGCGCGCACGACCTGGACGGCCCGCTGAGCAAGACCCAGGAGGCCCAGCGCGAGGAGGCCCTGAACCAGCTGATATCCGGCAAGGCCACCGCGAAGGAGCGCAACGGCTCCAAGGTCGTCGAGCTCAAGAGCCGCAAGGGCCGGAGCAAGTACGTCGAGCTGAGCCGCGAGAAGACCGACAAGATCTTCACGATCCTGGTGGAGTTCGGCGACCAGGCCGACCCCAAGTTCGGCGGCACCCCGGGCCCGCTGCACAACAAGATCGCCGCGCCGGACCGCAAGAAGGACAACTCGACGGCCTGGCAGAAGGACTACAACCGGAAGCACTACCAGGACCTCTACTTCGGCACCGGCAAGAAGACCGAGTCGCTGAAGAAGTACTACGAGAAGCAGTCCTCGGGCCGCTACTCGGTCTCCGGTGAGGTCACCGACTGGGTCAAGGTCCCCTACAACGAGGCCCGTTACGGCAACAACGCCTGCGGTGACACCAACTGCCCGAGCGTGTGGAACGTCGTCAGCGACGGCCTGAACGCCTGGGTCGCCCAGCAGAAGAAGGCCGGCCGTACCGACGCCGACATCAAGAAGGACCTCGCCAAGTACGACGAGTGGGACCGCTACGACTTCGACGGCGACGGCGACTTCAACGAGCCGGACGGCTACGTCGACCACTTCCAGATCGTGCACGCCGGTGAGGACGAGTCCGCCGGCGGCGGCGCCGAGGGCGAGAACGCGATCTGGGCCCACCGCTGGTACGCCTTCGGCACCGACGCCGGCGCCACCGGCCCCCAGAACAACAAGCTCGGCGGCACGCAGGTCGGCGACACCGGCATCTGGGTCGGCGACTACACCATCCAGCCGGAGAACGGCGGCCTCGGCGTCTTCGCCCACGAGTACGGCCACGACCTCGGCCTGCCGGACGAGTACGACACCGCCGGCGGCGACAACTCCACCGGTTTCTGGACGCTGATGTCCTCCGGCTCCTGGCTCGGCACCGGCAAGGAGTCCATCGGCGACCTGCCGGGCGACATGAACGCCTGGGACAAGCTCCAGCTGGGCTGGCTGAACTACGACACCGCCAAGGCCGGCAAGCAGTCCACGCACAAGCTGGGCGTCGCCGAGTACAACACCTGGGACAAGCAGGCCCTCGTGGTGACCCTGCCGGACAAGGCGGTCACCACCACCGTCACCGAGCCGGCGCAGGGCGCCACCCAGTGGTGGAGCGGCAGCGGAAACAACCTGAAGAACACGCTGACCCGTTCCGTCGACCTGACCGGCACGTCCTCGGCGAGCCTCACCCTGGACGGCTGGTGGGCCACCGAGGCCGGCTACGACTACGTCTACACCGAGGTCTCGACCGACGGCGGCGCCAACTGGACCGCCCTGGACGGCACGGCCGACGGCCAGGCCCTGCCGCGTGACGCCAGCGGAAAGCCTGCGCTGAGCGGCTTCTCGCAGACGCACAAGAAGCTGGCGTTCCCCCTCGACGCCTACGCGGGCAAGAAGATCGACCTGCGCTTCCGCTACGCCACCGACGGCGGTGTCGCGGAGAACGGCTTCACGGCCGACGAGATCGCCGTGACCGCCGACGGCACCCCGCTGTTCTCGGACAACGCCGAGACCGCGGACGCCGGTTGGACCGCGGACGGCTTCACCCGCATCGGCGCGTCCTTCACCAAGGACTACAAGCAGTACTACATCGCCGAGAACCGGCAGTACGTGTCGTACGACAAGACGCTGAAGACGGGCCCGTACAACTTCGGCTTCGCGTCGCGCCCGGACTGGGTGGAGCACTACCCGTACCAGAACGGCCTGCTGATCTGGAAGTGGGACACCTCCCAGGCGGACAACAACACGAACGCCGCCAACGGCCACCCGGGCACCGGTCTGATCCTGCCGATCGACTCGCACCCGAAGGCGCTGAAGTGGACCGACGGCACGCTGCTGCGCAACCGCATCCAGGCCTACGACTCGCCGTTCAGCATCTACGGCACGGACGGCATCACCCTGCACAAGGCCGACGTCGCGCTCAAGATCAAGGGCTCGAAGGGTGTCCGGGTCTTCAACGACCACACCAGCACCTACTACGACCCGTCGAACCGGACGGGTGGGGTGAAGGTCACTGACACCAACACCAAGATCACGATCGTCAAGGAGGCCAAGGACGGCTCCACGATCCAGCTCAAGGTCGGCCCCGCGGTGAAGTAGTCCGCATCACCGCAGGTCACAGGCGTATCGGCGGCAACCCCTTGGCGGGTTGCCGCCGGTCGTGTTTAGGTGCGTCCTGTGGACCGCTTATTGACACCGACCGGAACGGGGATGTGACCGCATGGCCGCTGGAGGCTTCTGCAAGCTGCCGAACGGCACGGTGGTGGTGGCGCTGAACCTGCCGTACGGCTCCGCCGGGGTGCGGGTTCTCGTGCACGCCCAGAACCGTGCCCGGGCCCTGACCAGGCTCCGGAACCTGGGACTGCGGGCGGTCTACCTCCGGGGCAACGCCGCGCCTCCGACGCCGGACGAGATCACGGCGGTCCTGCACCACCCCGACGGCCTGATATGGCGCACGGCCCCGGCCGACAACGGTGTCATCGTGAACGAGCTGTGGCGTCCGATCCGGGCGCTGCTGCGCGGGCCGGCGGTGGTGCGGCAGGGGTGACGCCCCTGTGGGGGTGGTGGCGCGGGTACGGCGACCGCGGGCCCTCGTGGCCGCCCGCGCAGTTCCCCGCGCCCCTTCGGGCGCTCCCCTACCCGCTGACCACCGGCTTGCCGGTCAGTTCCACGCCCGCTTCCCGCAGCTCCTCCAGGGCCCGTTCCGTCGTCTCCGGGGCCACGCCCGCCGTCAGGTCCAGGAGAACCTGCGTGCGGAAGCCCTCTCTCGCGGCGTCCAGGGCCGTGGCCCGTACGCAGTGGTCCGTGGCGATGCCCACCACGTCCACCTCCGTGATCTCCCGGGCGTGGAGCCAGTCGGCCAGGGGGACGCCGTTCTCGTCCGTGCCCTCGAAGCCGCTGTACGCCGCCGCGTAGGCACCCTTGTCGAAGACGGCGTCCACCGCGCCGGAGGCGACGGCCGGGGCGAAGTTCGGGTGGAAGCCCACCCCCTCGGTGCCCGCGACGCAGTGCGCGGGCCAGGAGCGGACGTAGTCGGGGTTGTCCGCGAAGTGGCCGCCGGGCGCGATGTGGTGGTCGCGGGTGGCCACCACATGCCGGTACCCGGTGCCCGCCGCCTGGCCGATCAGCTCGGTGATGGCGGCGGCCACGTCGGCACCGCCGGCCACCGCGAGGCTGCCCCCCTCGCAGAAGTCGTTCTGCACGTCTACGACGATCAAGGCGCGGCGCATGGTGGGTGTCCTTCGACTGAGAGTGAAGTAACTGAGCCTAGAGAATTCCGGGCTCCTGCGGGAGGGGGCGTCGAGGGGCGGACGGGGTCCCGCTCTGGCTACCCGAGCGCCCGTCGACGTACTCCGTCGGAATGACGGGTTCCCCCCTGGACAGCTGGGTAGCGGAGAGCGGCAGATTCGCGCGGGCCGCGATGTGGCGGTCGCGGGGCACGTCCAGCGGCTCCCGGGCGACCACCTGGCCGCCCTTGATCAGCTGCACCAGCAGCTGCCGGTCGGCCAGCTCGGCCGGGACCGGCCCGGTGCCGACGACCTCGGCCTCCGCGACCCCCTCCGCGTCCAGCCGGCGCGCCGCCCACTTGCGGCCCCCGATGGACGTCTTGCCGCCGCTGGACTTCTTCGCGACCGGCAGCAGCGGCGCCTTCGGGTCGGCGGACTCGGCGCGGGCGACCAGCTTGTAGACCATGGAGGAGGTCGGGTGCCCGGAGCCGGTCACCAGCTGGGTGCCGACGCCGTACGCGTCCACGGGCGCGGCGGCCAGCGAGGCGATGGCGTACTCGTCCAGGTCGGAGGTCACGATGATCTTGGTGTCGGTCGCGCCCAGCTCGTCCAGCTGCTGCCGCACCCGGTGGGCCACCAGCAGCAGGTCGCCGGAGTCGATGCGGACCGCGCCCAGCTCGGGGCCGGCCACCTCCACCGCCGTACGGACGGCCTCGGCGACGTCGTAGGTGTCCACCAGGAGGGTCGTGCCCCGGCCGAGGGTGTCGACCTGGGCCTGGAAGGCGTCCCGCTCGCGGTCGTGCAGCAGGGTGAAGGCGTGGGCGGAGGTGCCGACGGTCGGGATGCCGTAGCGGAAGCCGGCGGCCAGGTCGGAGGTGGTCGCGAAGCCGCCGACGTAGGCGGCGCGGGCGGCGGCCACCGCGGCCAGCTCGTGGGTGCGGCGGGCGCCCATCTCGATCAGCGGGCGCCCGCCGGCGGCGGAGGCCATCCGGGAGGCCGCGGCGGCGATGGCGGAGTCGTGGTTGAGGATGGAGAGGATCACGGTCTCCAGCAGGACGCACTCGGCGAAGCTGCCCTCGACGCGCATGATCGGGGAACCGGGGAAGTACACCTCGCCCTCGGGGTAGCCCCAGATGTCCCCGCCGAAGCGGTAGTCGGCGAGCCATCGCAGCGTCTCCTCGTCGACGATGTCCCGCTCGCGCAGGAAGCCGAGGACGCCGGAGTCGAAGCGGAAGTTCTCCACCGCGTCCAGGACGCGGCCGGTGCCGGCCACCACGCCGTAGCGGCGCCCGTTCGGCAGCCGCCGCGTGAAGACCTCGAACACGCTCCGCCGTTCGGCCGTACCGGCCTTCAGGGCGGCGCGCAGCATCGTCAGCTCGTACTGGTCCGTGAAGAGCGCTGTCGAGGGAACGTCCACCGGCAGCCCAAGGTCCGCTGTGTTCATGACGAGGAATCGTACTCCCTTTTCGTCGGTGTGACGATTTATGGAGGCCGTGGCAGCATGGGCTGTGTGACGTCACCCGCGCCCGTAGAGATCGAACGCACCGAGTCGGCGGAGGAGGTCTTCGCCGTACCCGAGCCCGACGTCCCCTGGGTCACGATCGTCCACAACGACCCGGTCAACCTCATGAGCTACGTGACGTACGTCTTCCAGACGTACTTCGGCTACTCCAAGGACAAGGCCACCAAGCTCATGCTCGACGTCCACCACAAGGGCCGGGCGGTCGTCTCCAGCGGGACCCGCGAGGAGATGGAACGCGACGTGCAGGCGATGCACGGCTACGGTCTGTGGGCCACCCTCCAGCAGGACCGGAAGTAAACGCACCCAGATGCCCGGACACTTCGAACCGCTCCCCGGCGGCGGCGCGGCCGTCGCCCTCGACGACGTCGAGATCTCCATCATCCGGTCGCTGGCCGTCCAGCTCCTGGAGCTCATCGGTCCCGGACCCGGCGCCGACGCCCCGGACGACCCGCTCGCCGAGCTGTTCGCGGAGGGGCCGAGCGAGCCGCCCGCCGACCCGGTGCTCCGCAGGCTCTTCCCGGACGCCTACAGCGACCCGGAGGAGATCCCCGCCTCGTCGGCCGAGGCCGAGGAGCGGCGGGCGCACTCCGCCGAGTTCCGCCGCTTCACCGAGAACGACCTGCGCGCCGGCAAGCGGGAGAACGCGCTCGGGGTGATCCGCAGCCTGGACGCGCTCGCCCCGGTCGACGAGGGCGGGGCGGTGCTCAAGCTGTCCCCGCAGGAGTCCCGGCAGTGGCTCGGCGCCCTCAACGATCTGCGGCTGGCGATCGGTTCCCGGCTGGAGATCACCGACGAGGACGACACCGACCTGCTCTACCGGCTCCCGGACGAGGACCCGCGCAAGCCGATGGTCCTGGCCTATCTGTGGCTCGGCGGGCTCCAGGAGACCCTGGTGACGACCCTGATGCCGTAGTTCGTGCGGTTTTGGCCCCCGGAAGTGTTCGCTCAGAGGACGCTCAAATCCGGATAACGATCCCGTCACCTTTGTGGCCTGTTTTGCCGCATTCGGGCGCTCTTTGTCCGCTTTTACCTGTGTGATGCGCCACATCGCGCCCCTGTGATCAATATTGCGGCCGTGATAAATCTTCACGACCGCCCGGCCGACACCACCCTCGTTCGGCCGGGTGCGCCACCGAGCCGACGACCGTCGGCCAGGCAGACAACTCCATCATCCGGGGGGATCGAGACCCGATCCGAGGCCGACGAAAGGCCCGGGTCGGCATGGAGAAAGGCGCACCACACATGACCTCTGAGAAGGTCACCACCACCCCTGAGGAGGGGTACGAGCGCGGACTCGGCAGCCGTCAGGTCCAGATGATCGCCATCGGCGGCGCGATCGGCGTCGGGCTCTTCCTCGGAGCCGGCGCGAACATCGCGAAAGCCGGTCCCAGCCTCATCCTGATGTACGCCCTCGCCGGCGTGATCATCTTCTTCATCATGCGGGCCCTGGGCGAACTGCTGCTCTACCGCCCGGTCTCGGGCTCCTTCGCCGAGTACTCCCGGGAGTTCCTCGGCCCGTTCTTCGGTTACTTCACCGGCTGGACGTACTGGCTGATGTGGGTCGTGACCGGCATGGCCGAGCTGACGGCCGCCGCGATCTACGTCCACTACTGGTTCCCGGACATCCCGCAGTGGGTGACGGCCCTGGTCTTCCTGGTGGTCCTGTTCGTGGCCAACCTGATCTCGGTGAAGCTGTTCGGCGAGATCGAGTTCTGGTTCTCCATGGTCAAGGTCACCGCCCTGATCGGCATGATCGTGATCGGCCTCGGCGTGCTCACCTTCGGCTTCAGCGCCGCGGGCGACACCGCGCACGTGGCGAACCTGTGGCAGTTCGACGGCTTCTTCCCCAAGGGCATCGGCTCCTCGCTGATGACCCTGCAGGGCGTGATGTTCGCCTACCTCGCCGTCGAGCTGGTCGGCGTCACCGCCGGCGAGTCCGAGGACCCGGAGAAGACCCTCCCGAAGGCCATCAACACGCTGCCCTGGCGCATCGCGCTGTTCTACGTCGGTGCCCTCACCGTCATCCTGTGCGTGGTGAAGTGGACCGAGTTCGCGCCGGGCGTCAGTCCCTTCGTGAAGGCGTTCGCGATGATCGGCATCCCGGCCGGCGCCGGCATCGTCAACTTCGTGGTGCTCACCGCGGCCCTGTCGTCCTGCAACTCGGGCATGTACTCCACCGGCCGCATGCTGCGCACCCTCGCCGACAACGGCGAGGCCCCGCGGGTCTTCTCGAAGCTGTCGGCCACCAAGACCCCCGCCCTCGGCATCACCGTCTCGGTGCTGTTCATGGGCATCGGCGTGGTCCTGAACTACATCGTCCCGGAGAAGGCCTTCGGCTACGTCACCTCCGTCGCCACCGCGGCCGGCATCTGGACCTGGCTGATGATCCTGGTCAGCCACGTCCTCTACCGCCGCGCGGTCGTCGCGGGCCGGCTGCCCGCCAGTTCCTTCCCGGCTCCCGGCGGCGCGGTGTGCTCGTACATCGCCATCGCCTTCCTGCTCTTCGTCACCGGCCTGATCGCCTACGACGCCGACTCCCGCGTGTGCCTGTACGTGATGGCGGTCTGGGCGGTCGCCCTCGGCGTCGGCTGGCTGGTCCTGAAGTCCCGGACGCCGTCCATCGCGGACCGCCGCGAGCCGGAGTTCGAGAAGGTGGGCTGACCACCGCGAGACCCTCGGAAAGGACGTCCGGCCGTCGGGAGCTCTCGTGGCGCCCCCGCCGGCCGCCGCTCAGGACGTCCGCCATGTGGGCCGTCCCGTACCACCCCTCGGTACGGGACGGCCCCTCTGCTTATCCTGACCCCCATGCTGACCATCACCCAGGCGCTCTACGACCAGATCGTCGCCCACGCGCGCGAGGACCACCCCGACGAGGCGTGCGGCGTGGTCGCCGGACCGGTGGGCTCCGGCCGCCCCGAGCGCTTCGTCCCGATGCTCAACGCGGCCCGCTCGCCCACCTTCTACGAGTTCGACTCCCAGGACCTGCTCAAGCTCTACCGCGAGCTGGACGACCGCGACGAGGAGCCGGTGATCATCTACCACTCCCACACCGCGACCGAGGCGTACCCCTCCCGGACCGACATCAGCTACGCCAACGAGCCCGGCGCGCACTACGTCCTGGTGTCCACCGCCGACACCGACGGCGTCGGAGAGTTCCAGTTCCGCTCCTTCCGCATCCTGGAAGGGGAGGTCACCGAGGAGGAGGTCAAGGTCGTCGAGGCGTACTGATCTCAGTACCCGGTCGGATTCCGTCCGGGATGTGGAATCACACTCCGGGACCCGGACCGGGAATCGATACGATGAGCCCATGGTTCTGAACGACGTGAGCGAGAAGGCGCCGGGCACGCTGCTCGTGGCGCGGCTGCACGTCGATCTGTGCAGGCTGAACAGCGCCATCTGTTGACGTTCCCCGCCGCCGTACGGCCGTGAGCCGCGGCGTGCCCCGCCGCGCGCCCACACCTTCCGACACTTCCTGACAGGAGCCCGCAACCATGGCCATCGAGGTCCGCATCCCCACCATCCTCCGCCAGTACACCGACGGTCAGAAGGCGGTGGAGGGCAACGGGAGCACCCTCGCCGAGCTGTTCGCCGACCTCGAGTCGCGGCACGCGGGCATCCAGGCCCGCATCGTGGACGGCGACCAGCTGCGCCGCTTCGTCAACGTGTACCTCAACGACGAGGACGTCCGCTTCCTGGACGGCATCAACACCAAGCTGTCCGACGGCGACAACGTGACGATCCTGCCGGCCGTCGCCGGCGGCATGCGCTGATCGGTCGCTGAGCAGCGATGCGCTACGACTCCCCGCTGGCCGCGGTGGGCAACACCCCTCTGGTGCGCCTGCCGCGGCTGTCGCCGGCCCCGGACGTCCGGATCTGGGCCAAGCTGGAGGACCGCAACCCCACCGGCTCGGTCAAGGACCGGCCCGCCCTGCACATGATCGAGCAGGCGGAGAAGGACGGCCGGCTGACCCCGGGCTGCACGATCCTCGAACCCACCTCCGGCAACACCGGTATCTCCCTCGCCATGGCGGCCAAGCTCAAGGGCTACCGGATGGTGTGCGTGATGCCGGAGAACACCTCGCAGGAGCGCCGGGACCTGCTCGGCATGTGGGGCGCCGAGATCATCTCCTCGCCGGCCGCCGGCGGCTCCAACACCGCCGTGCGCGTGGCCAAGGAGCTGGCCGCCGAACACCCCGACTGGGTGATGCTCTACCAGTACGGCAACCCGGACAACGCGGGCGCCCACTACGCCACGACCGGCCCCGAGATCCTCGCCGACCTGCCCTCGATCACCCACTTCGTGGCGGGCCTCGGCACCACCGGCACCCTCATGGGCGTCGGCCGCTATCTGCGCGAGCACAAGCCGGGCGTCCAGATCGTCGCCGCCGAACCGCGCTACGACGACCTGGTCTACGGCCTGCGCAACCTCGACGAGGGCTTCGTCCCCGAGCTGTACGACGCCTCCGTGCTGACCACCCGGTTCTCGGTCGGCTCGGCCGACGCGGTCACCCGCACCCGCGAACTCCTCCAGCAGGAGGGCATCTTCGCGGGCGTCTCCACCGGCGCCGCCCTGCACGCGGCGATCGGCGTCGGCCGGAAGGCCGTCAAGGCGGGCGAGAGCGCCGACATCGTCTTCATCGTGGCCGACGGCGGCTGGAAGTACCTCTCCACCGGCGTCTACACCGCGGTCACCACGGAAGAGGCCATCACGACACTCCAGGGCCAGCTCTGGGCCTAGCCGCGGATCCGCGCCCGCCGGTGGTACGTCACATCCGTACCAGGACACCGGCAGAAAGGCGGACCCCATGCGCCGTACGACGTTCCTCGCCCCCGCGGCGGCAGCGCTGCTCCTCGCGGGCTGCGGCTCCCAGCAGGACACCGGGAGCAGCGACAAGGTGTCGGCGCCGGCCCGTACGGGCACGCCGTCGCCCACCCGGTCCGCCGGCGACTGCACCGGTCACGTGGAGCTGACGGCCGCCGATCACGGCCGTACCGTCTGCGTGACCCGGGGCGGCGAGGTCCGGCTGACCCTGGACGGGACCAGGGCCCGCCCCTGGCAGCCGGTCGCCGCGAGCGGTACGGGACTGAAGGCCATCAACGCGGGTTTCGTACTCCAGCCGGGTGATGCCACGGCCGCGTACCAGGCGGTGGCCGCCGGCACGGTGAAGCTCACGTCGTCCCGCCCGCTGTGCGCCGAGCCGACCGCACCGGGCCAGGTCTCCTGCAAGGGCATCGAGGACTGGACGGTCACCGTCCGTGTGAGCTGAGGTGTCTTCTAACCCGCCAGGTGCCGTACCTGGTCCCACAGCACCGGGTCGACCACGCCCACACGACGGCGGAAGCCGTCCACCGGGACCTCGCGCAGCTCGTCGGTCTCCAGGAAGCTCGGCCGCCCCTGGGCGTCGCCGACCGCGCCGGGCGGCAGCGGGATCACCCCGCAGCGTTCGTCGTGGTACTTGCTGGTGATCTTCGCGACGGTGGCCCGGTTCCCGCGCACGGCCAGCACCAGACAGGGCCGGTCCTTGGCCTCGGCCCGGTCCTCGTAGGGGACCTGCGCCCACCAGATGTCCCCGGGGGACGGCCGTACGGCGTGTGCCGTGCGCGGGCCCGGCCGGCCCGGGGGCCGCAGGCGCCGTCCGCCGGGCCGGTGGCCGCGGCCCCAGCCGTCGACGAGCGTGGCGACCAGCGCGAGCAGTACCACCGCCGCGAGCGCCAGCCACCAGGACGTGTCCATACGACGACGTTACCGGCGCGCGCCGAACATCGCGCGCCCTCTTCCAACCCTTGTGCGCCCTGCGTCCAGCCGAACCGGTGACAGCGCAGGTGAGTTCGCCCACAACGGCCCCTGGCGGAGGAGCGACCCGCGCTTTTGCGCCTTACGCTCGACGGACCGCACGACCCCCGACAGCCCCCGCCCCGCAAGGGGTTTACGTCCCGCCCACCGGTTACCCGCCAACGGAGGTTTCTGCTTCATGAAGCTCACCGTCGTCGGCTGCTCGGGGTCGTTCCCGTCCGCGGAATCGGCCTGTTCGAGCTACCTCGTCGAGGCCGACGGCTTCCGGCTGCTCCTCGACATGGGCAACGGCGCCCTTGGCGAGCTGCAGCGCCACTGCGGTCTCTACGACCTCGACGCGATCTTCCTCAGCCATCTGCACGCCGATCACTGCATCGACATGCTCGGGTACTTCGTGGCGCGCTACTACCGCCATGACGGCGGCCGGTGCGATCCCCTCCCGGTCTACGGCCCCGAAGGCACCGAGCACCGCCTGACCACGGCCTACGCGGACACCCCCTCCGCCTCCTCGATGAGCGAGGTCTTCGACTTCCACACGGTCAAGCCGTCCACGTTCGAGATCGGCCCGTTCACCGTGCACACCGAGCGGGTCCGCCACCCCGTGGAGGCGTACGGCATCCGGGTCGAGCACGGCGGGAAGTCCCTGACCTACTCCGGCGACACGGGCGTCACCGCGGCGCTGGACGAGCTGGCCCGGGACACCGATCTGTTCCTGTGCGAGGCCGCGTTCACGCACGGCAAGGAGAGCATCCCCGACCTGCACCTCAACGGCCGCGAGGCGGGGGAGACGGCGGCCCGCGCGGGCGTGCGGCGGCTGGTCCTCACCCACATCCCGCCGTGGACCGATCCCGAGGTGAACCTGCGGGACGCCCGTGAGGTGTTCTCCGGGCCGGTCGAGCTGGCCGCCCCACGGGTCACGTACGAGATCTGACGCCCCACGCAGACGACAAGGCCCCGGAACCGAAGAGGTTCCGGGGCCTTCGCGCCGCCTGGTTACTTGGCCTCTGCCTTCTGCAGTTCCGCCAGTTCCTCGTCGGACTCGCGGCCCGGGGTCGGCAGGTCGAACTTGGTGATCGCGAAGCGGAAGATCACGTAGTAGACCACCGCGAAGCACAGGCCGACCAGGACCAGGCCCCACGGATTGCTCGCGATGCCCAGGTTGAGGCCGAAGTCGACCGCGCCCGCCGAGAAGCCGAAGCCGTCCTTCATGCCCAGCGCCCAGGTCAGCGCCATCGAGACACCGGTGAGGACCGCGTGGATCGCGTACAGGACCGGCGCGATGAACATGAAGGTGAACTCGATGGGCTCGGTGACGCCGGTGACGAAGGACGTCAGCGCCAGCGAGAACATCATGCCGCCGACGACCTTGCGGCGCTCGGGCCGGGCGCAGTGGACGATCGCCAGGCACGCGGCCGGCAGGGCGAACATCATGATCGGGAAGAAGCCGGTCATGAACTGGCCCGCGTGCGGGTCGCCGGCCAGGAAGCGCGCGATGTCACCGCTCTTGCCGTGGTACTCGCCCGCCTGGAACCACGGGAACGAGTTGAGCAGGTGGTGCATGCCGATCGGGATCAGCGCACGGTTGGCGACACCGAAGATGCCCGCGCCGACCGCGCCCGACTTCACCAGCCACTCGCCGAAGTTGTGCAGGCCCGTGCCGAGTACCGGCCAGATGTAGCCGAAGACGATGCCGATGACGAGGCCCGCGAAGGCCGACAGGATCGGGACGAGCCGGCGGCCGCCGAAGAAGCCCGCCCAGTCGGGCAGCTTGGTGCGGTAGAAGCGCTGGTACAGCAGGGCCACGACGATGCCCATCACCACGCCGCCGAGGACCTTGGCGTCCACCGGGGCGTTCTGCATGACGACCTTGCCGTCGACGACGGAGGCCACCTTCGGCAGGTTCTTGTCGGTGAACGTGGCGAGCACGTTCTTGAAGACCAGGTAGCCGACGACGGCGGCGAGGGCCGTGGAGCCGTCCGACTTCTTCGCGAAGCCGATCGCGATGCCGACGGCGAACAGCAGCGCCATGTTGTCGAGGATGGCGTTGCCGCCGGCCGCCATGAACGACGCTATCTTGGTCAGGAAGGTCGGGAAGGACGGCCGGCCCAGCATGTCGGCGTTGCCGAGGCGCACCAGGAGGGCGGCGGCGGGCAGCACGGCGACCGGCAGCATCAGGCTGCGGCCGATGCGCTGGAGCACAGCCATCGCTCCGGCGCCCTTCTTCTTCTCGGCCGCGGGTGCGGCGCTGGCCGTGGTCACAAGCTCCTCCATCGGGCAAGGCGCCGCCCGGGAACCATGGAAGGGGACGGCAGCGTCTCTGGTCTACACCACCTGTGGTGTAGACCTGTTGTAGCACGATGAAGGCGGCATAAGGAACCCGCGAATCCGCTACCGCGGCGCTACACGCTGTGCCGTGCCGTGCCGCGTCGTCAGCCAGTCGTCAGACCTTGGTGACGTCCTCGACCTCCTCCGCCGGCTCCCGCCCCGGCGTCTTCAGGTCGAACCGCGTGATCGCGACGCGGAACACCAGGTAGTACACGGCCGCGAAGCACAGGCCGATCGGGACGATCAACCACGGTTTCGTCGCCAGCTTCCAGTTGATCACGTAGTCGATCAGGCCCGCCGAGAAGCTGAAACCGTCGTGCACGCCCAGCGCCCAGGTCACCGCCATCGACACACCGGTCAGCACCGCGTGGACGGCGTACAGCGCGGGCGCGATGAACAGGAACGAGTACTCCAGCGGCTCGGTGATGCCGGTCACGAACGAGGTCAGCGCGACCGACAGCATCAGGCCGCCGACCTCCTTGCGGCGCTCCGGCCGGGCGCAGTGCGTGATGGCCAGCGCCGCGGCCGGCAGCGCGAACATCATGATCGGGAAGAAGCCCGAGGTGAACTGGCCGGCGTCCGGATCGCCTTGCAGGAACATGTTGATGTCGCCGTGCACCACGGTGCCGTCGGGCTTGGTCCAGCTGCCGAACTGGAACCAGATGGGCACGTTCAGGAACTGGTGCAGGCCCACCACCAGCAGCGCCCGGTTCGCGACCCCGAAGACGCCCGCGCCCCAGGAGCCGGCGTCCCGCAGCCACTCGCTGAAGCTCTCCAGGGCGTCGCCGACCGGCGGCCAGACGAACAGGCACACCACGGCGAACAGGATCGCGACGAAGGCCATGATGACCGGCACCAGCCGGCGCCCGTTGAAGAAGCCCAGCCAGTCCACCAGCTTCGTGCGGTGGTAGCGGGCCCAGAAGAAGGCGGCCAGCAGCCCCATGACGATGCCGCCGAAGACGCCCGGGTTCTGGTAGGTGAACGCGGACACCGTGCCGTTCGCCGCCTGGCAGCCGGTCACGCCCACCTTCGTGCCCGCCGGACAGGTCTGCGGGAACTGCCGCAGGACACCGTAGTAGACGAGGAAACCCACCACCGCCGCGAGCGCCGTCGAACCGTCGGCCTTCTTCGCCATGCCGATCGCGACGCCCACGCAGAACAGCAGCGGCAGCCCCAGTTGCCCGTCCAGCAGCGCGCCGCCCGCCCCGCTCATCACCCTGGAGACGTTCGTCCAGCCCAGGCCGTCCGTGCCGAACACGTCCGGCTGCCCCAGCCGGTTCAGGATGCCTGCCGCCGGCAGCACGGCGATGGGCAACTGGAGGCTGCGGCCCATCTTCTGCATGCTCTGGAACAGACGGTTCCAGCGGGCCCCGGCGGGACTCGCCGTGCTCTGAGCACTCATGGGTTTGGCGACCTTCCCCACGGTGGTGTAGACCAGTCGGCGGACGGTTCCGCTGTCGTGATCGTCATCATTCGGCACGCACGGCATGACCGCTCGCGAAGATGGGCCAACTGTGGGTTACTGCGACAAAGCGGTTCGGAGCAGGGAGAAGGAACATGGCCAGCAAGGCTGAGAAGATCGTCGCCGGGCTCGGTGGCATCGACAACATCGAGGAGATCGAGGGCTGCATCACCCGGCTGCGCACCGAGGTGTCCGACCCCGCTCTGGTCGACGAGGCCGCCCTGAAGGCCGCCGGCGCCCACGGCGTCGTCAAGATGGGTACCGCCATCCAGGTCGTCATCGGCACCGACGCCGACCCGATCGCCGCGGAGATCGAAGACATGATGTGAGTCGTACCGGTTCACCCCGAAGGGGCTCTTCCCGACGCCGGAGGAGCCCCTTCCCCGTGTGCGGCTAGGCTCATCGCCATGTCTCGCATCGACGGCCGTACCCCCGAACAGCTCCGCCCGGTCACCATCGAACGGGGATGGAGCAAGCACGCCGAGGGCTCCGTCCTCGTCTCCTTCGGCGACACCAAGGTCTTCTGCACCGCCTCCGTCACCGAGGGAGTCCCGCGCTGGCGCAAGGGCAGCGGCGAGGGCTGGGTCACCGCGGAGTACGCCATGCTGCCCCGCGCCACCAACACCCGCGGCGACCGCGAGTCCGTCAAGGGCAAGATCGGCGGCCGCACCCACGAGATCTCCCGGCTCATCGGCCGCTCCCTGCGCGCCGTCATCGACTACAAGGCGCTCGGCGAGAACACCATCGTCCTCGACTGCGACGTCCTCCAGGCCGACGGCGGCACGCGTACGGCGGCCATCACCGGCGCGTACGTCGCGCTGGCCGACGCCGTCGCCTGGGCCCAGGGCAAGAAGCTGATCAAGGCCGGCCGGCAGCCGCTCACCGGCACCGTGAGCGCCGTCTCCGTGGGCATCGTCGGCGGAGTCCCGCTGCTCGACCTCTGCTACGAGGAGGACGTGCGCGCCGACACCGACATGAACGTCGTCTGCACCGGCGACGGCCGCTTCGTCGAGGTCCAGGGCACCGCCGAGGCCGCGCCGTTCGCCCGCGAGGAACTCGACGCCCTGCTCGACCTCGCCGTCACCGGCTGCCGGGAACTGGCCGTGATCCAGCAGGCGGCACTGGCGGCCACGCGCGCGTAAAGAAGTCCCCAAGACCGAGGGGCAACCCGGCGGACCCCAGCGGCGTCCCAGTGGGTACGGGCGCACGGCTCACCGGCGTGCGCCCGGCCAGCCGTACCAGGGGAGGGACACCACCATGGCCGCCAGCCGACGCCGACTCACCGTTGTCGCCGCCGTAGCGACCGCCGCGCTCGCCGCCGGCCTCACGACCGGCTGCGACGCCGTGGACAAGGCGCTGGACTGCGTGCAGTCCGCCGACGCCATCGCCGACAACGTCACCGACCTCCAGCAGGCCGTGGAGAACGCGGCGAACGACCCCTCCCAGGCCGACGAGTCGCTCGACTCCATCGAGAAGAGCCTGCGGAAGATCGGCGACAAGACGGACAACACGGATGTCAACAAGGCCGTGGACGACCTGAACAAGGCGGTCGACAACGTGCGTACGGCCATCAAGAACGGGGACGAGACGCCGGACGTCAGCCCGGTGACGGACGCGGCGGGGGAGCTGACCAAGGTCTGCACGTCGTAGGGGAGCGCCGGCGGCGCGCGCTCAGCGCCGTCTCTTCAGGCGTTTCCGTTCCCCCCGCGGAAGTTTGCGCTCCACGCCCACGCCGCCCCAGAACGCGACACCGCCGATGACCACACGGGGGGCGCCCGGCTCGGGCGGGCCGTCGTCCCTCGGGTGTTCGAAGGCGCCCATCACGCCGATGCCGCGTACGACGACCTCGACGCCGGGCGGCACGATCACCTGGACCCCGCCCATGATCGCCACGCAGTGGATCTCGACCTCCCCGGCGGCGAAGTCCGCCTCGCGCAGGTCGAGTTCGCCGCCGCCCATGAAGGTGAAGCAGGAGAACCGCCTCGGCACCGTCCAGCGGCCCTTGCGCTCGAACCCCGACAGGATCGCCACCGCGCCCGTCGAGGAACCCTCGGTGCCGGTGATCCGGCCCGCCCAGCCATCGCGCACCGCCGGGGACTTGACGAAGGAGACGGGAAGGGCCGGCGCGACGGCGCCGGCCGCCGGAAGGTCGCGGGTCAGCGGCGCCAGCTCGCCGTACGTCCGCGCCTTGTAGGCCGCCTCCAGCCGCTCGTCGAACTCCTCCATGTCGAGCCGCCCCTCGGCCAGGGCGTCCCGCAGGATCTCGGCGACCCGGTCACGGTCGGCGTCGGACGCGCGGAGATCCGGGGCTGCGTCGTCGCTCATGGCAGCAGCCTACGAGACCGCCTTCTCGGCGTACATCCTGGCGATGACGGCCTCGATGTCCGGCTCCCGCACCGACAGGTCCACCAGCGGATACCGGGCGGCCAGATGCGCGACGAGCGGCGCCGCCGACTGCCCCGCCGGGAACGCCAGCCACTGCCGGGGGCCCTCCACCCGCACCACCCGGGCCGACGGCACCTGAACCGGCGGCAGCTCCCGCTCCAGGTCCACCACCAGCGTCCGCTCGCTCTCGCCGGCCTCGTGCAGCCCCGCGAGCGGGCCGTCGTACACCAGCCGCCCGTGGTCGATCACCATCACCCGGGAGCACAACTGCTCGATGTCCTGCAGGTCGTGCGTGGTCAGCAGCACCGTCGTGCCACGCTCGGCGTTCACCTCCCGCAGGAACTCCCGCACCCTGGCCTTCGACACGACGTCCAGGCCGATCGTCGGCTCGTCCAGGTACAGCACGTCCGGGTCGTGCAGCAGCGCCGCCGCGATGTCGCCGCGCATCCGCTGGCCCAGGGACAGCTGCCGCACCGGCACGTCCAACAGGGCGCCCAGGTCCAGCAGTTCCACCAGCCGGTCCAGGTTCTCGCGGTAACGGGCGTCCGGGATGCGGTACATGCGGTGCGCCAGCCGGTAGGAGTCGATCAGCGGCAGATCCCACCAGAGCGTGGTCCGCTGCCCGAACACCACCCCGATCCGGTGCGCGAGCCGCGACCGCTCCCGCGCCGGATCGATGCCCGCCACCCGCAGCCGCCCGGCACTCGGCGTCAGGATCCCGGTCAGCATCTTGATCGTCGTCGACTTCCCGGCGCCGTTCGGCCCGATGTACCCGACCATCTCGCCGCGCGCCACGGTGAACGAGAGCGCGTCCACCGCCCGCACCTCGCGCCGCTCCCGCCGCAGGAACCCCGTCTTCCGGCGCACCTGGAAGACCTTCTCGACCTTCTCCAGTGCGATGAAGCCGTCCCCCGCGATGCCGTCCCCCGCGATGCCGTCGTCCCCTGTGATCAAGTCACTCACGCTAGCTCCCTGTGCTGCGGTACGAACGAAGTCCCGCCCGCCAGGCCAGCCCCGCGAGCGCACCGCAGGCGACTGCCACCAGCGGCGGCGTGAACGCGGTCCACTCCGGCAGGTCCAGCGGATACGGCCGCCCCAGCACATAGGTCCCGGGCAGCCAGTTGACGAAGGCCAGCGGCAGCACGAAGGTCACCCCGCGCACCAGCTCCTTCGCGAACACCGTCGGCGGATACTGGAGCAGCGTCGTCCCGCCGTAGGTGAAGGCGTTCTGCACCTCCGAGGCGTCCTGCGCCACGAACTGGAACGCCGCGCCCGCCACGAACACCGCGCAGAAGACGCCGCAGCCGCTCACCACCATCACCGGCATCAGCAGCAGCCTGCCCGCCGTCCAGTCGATGTCCACCCGGGTCAGCGACCAGCCCAGCACCAGCGCCCCCTGCGTCACCCGGCCCAGCCGCCTGAGCGCGAACCGGTCGGCCGCCACCTGCGCCAGCACCGGCGCCGGCCGCACCAGCAGGGTGTCCAGCGTGCCGTCCCGGACCCGCCGGCCCAGCCGGTCCATCGACCCGATCACCAGGTCCGCCAGCCCGAAGGAGGTCGCGGACAGGCCGTACAGGAACGCCACTTCGGGCAGCGGGTAGCCGCCCAGGGCGTCCACCCGGGAGAACATCAGCATGATCGCGACGAAGTCGAGGAAGGTCGCCGCGAAGTTCCCGAACGTGGTCATGGCGAAAGACGCGCGGTAGGCCATCGTGGAGCGCACCCACATCCCGGCGATCAGCCGGTACGCCCGCACACCCTCCGCCAGCCGGTGGGCCGGGCCGGACGCCTGGCTGTCAGCCACCCTGCACCACCACCCGGCGCGTCGCCGCCGACTGCACCAGCCGCCCGGCCCCCAGCAGCGCCACCGCCCACGCGGCCTGGAAGAGATAGGTGGGCAGCGGGTCCGCGTGCCCCAGCAGGATGTCCGCCGGGGCCTGCAACAGGGACGACCAGGGCAGAGCCCGTACGACCTCACCGAGCGCGCCCGGGAACACGTTCAGCGGCAGCAGCATGCCCGAGCAGAAGTAGCCCAGCAGCCACGCCATCTGCACCACACCGGTGCCGTCCAGCAGCCAGAACGCGCTCAGCGCCACCAGGTAGCGGATGCCGAAGCCGACCAGCATGGCGAGGACGACGGCGACGAGGAAAGCCGCCCAGGTGCTGGCGTCGGCCGGCAGGTACACCGGGAAGCACAGCGCGCCGAACACGAACGGGACCAGACCCCGGCCCACCAACTGGAAGAACGCCCGGCCGAGATCCGCCGCCAGCCACCACAGCTGCAGATCGGCGGGCCGGTACAGGTCGATCGCCACGTCCCCCGTACGGATGCGTTCCATCAACTCGTCCTCGACGCCGCCGCCCCCGATGGCGAGGGTCGACAAGAACGCCTGCCCCAGCCAGACATAGGTGACGGCCTGCGCCTGGTCATACCCGCCGAGATGCGGCTTCTCGTCCCACAAGGCGCGATACGTGTAGACGAGGATGAGCCCGAAGACGGTGTTCGTGAACACCCCTGCCGCAGTGGCGGCCCGGTAGGTCGCGTACCGTCTGAATCCCCCTGTCGCCACGGCCGCGTACAACCATCCCGCGCCCACGCCAGTCGACCTCCTCGGACCGCTCGACACCGAAGCGCAGGAGCCTAGTCCGGAGGCCCGGCGGCCGGCCACGCGATTTCCGGTCGGAAGCGTGCCGGAATCCGGGAACGGAACGCCAGGTGCGAGAGTCTTCCAACAGGGGGAGCGCAGAAGCGTACGAGGCGTACGGGAACGTACGACGCGAAACAGGAGTCCGTGCACGACATGAGCGACGAGCCGCAGCCGCAGCAGCCGAACGAAGGCGTGGCACCGAAAAAGCCGCTGCCGGCTGAAGGGCCCGGAACCCCGGGACGCCGCGAACCGAGCAGCGCACCACCGGATCCCGTGGGGGGCACCAGGAGCGACACCAGTGCACGCGCCGAGGGTGCCGGGAGCGGCGACGGTCATTCGAGGAGCCCCAGGGGCGGCAGCGGTACTGGGCGCGCTGAGGGCGCCGAGGCCGGCACCGGCTCGGCGGACTCCCCGTCTCGGGCCGGCTCCGGCACGCCGGGCCCGTCGTCCCGGAACCGCTCCGGCATGACGGGCGCGCCCTCCCGGGGCGGCTCCCGCCCCGGGGACTCAGCCGAGCAGGACGGGGACCGGACGGCTTCCATCGCCCGCGCCCGCCAGGCGGCCCGCGCCCGCACGGAACAGAAGGCTGCTCCGGGAACCGGCGCAGGCACGGCCTCCGGTAGCGCTCCGGTACCCGGCCGCGGCCCGGCGTCCGGGAGCGCCCCGATAACTGGTCGTGGTCCGGTGTCCGGGGGTGGCCCGGCAGCTGGTCGTGGCCCGGAGTCCGGGCGTGCGCAGGGGGTCGGCGGCAGCCCGGCAGCTGGTCGTGGTCCGGAGTCCGGGTCTCGTTCGGCGTCCGGCGGTGGTCCGGTGTCCGGGTCTCGTCCGGCGTCCGGCGGTGGTTCGGAGTCCGGCCGCGGCCCGGTGTCCGGCCGTGGTCCGGTGTCCGGGCGAGGCTCGGTGCCCGGCCGGCGCCCGGAGTCCGGTGAGGCATCGGTGTCCGGCGACGGCTCCGTGTCCCGTCGCGGGCCGGAGTCCGGCGGTGCCCCGGTGTCCGGTGCCGCCTCGGCTGCCGGCGGCGACCGTGGTGCGTCCGGTGCCGGTGGTGGCTCGCGTTCCGGTGCGTCCGGTGCCGGTAAGGGAGGTGACTCGGGTACCCCCGAGGCCCCGCTCGGTTCCGGGCAGGAGCCGCCGGCCGAGAGTACTCAGGTGCTCCGGCGTATCACCCCGCCCCGCGGACCGCAGTCCGGTGCCCGGCAGGAGGCCGACGCCGCTGCGGTGCCCGAGACCACGCAGGTGCTCCGGCGGGTCAACGCGCCTCGCTCCGGTGAGCCCGGCGGCGCCGGTGCCGCCGCCGGTGAGTCGGACCCCACCCGCCGTACCCCTCGCCCCACCGTCCCCCGCCCCGGCGGGGAGAACCGCGCTGCCCAGGCCTCCGGCGCCAACCCGGCCGGTGCTGCCGCTCCCTCCTCCCCGGCCGCCGCCCGGGCCGCCCGCGCCGCCCGCGCGGCCGGCACCGCCGCAGCGGGAGCCGGGGCCGGTGCTCAGGCCGCCAAGGCCGCCACCGCATCAGCAGCCGGCGCCGCAGCCGGTGCCGCCTCAGCCGCCGCCGGCCCCTCCACCCCCGGCACCGGCTCCACCCCCAAGAACTCCGAAGCGCCCACCACCGCCCTGGCCGCCGCTGACGGTCAGACCGCCGCAGGCAAAGGCAAGAAGGGCAAGCGGCCCAAGCGGACCGGTTGGCGACGGGTCGTTCCCACCTGGCGCATGGTGCTCGGTACCTTCTTCGTCGGCGTGCTGCTGCTCGTCGGGCTGTTCTTCGTCGGGTACTCCCTGGTGAAGATCCCGCCGGCCAACGCGTTCGCGACCAAGCAGAGCAACGTCTACCTCTACGCCGACGGCTCACAGCTCGCCCGCGACGGCGAGGTCAACCGCGAGAACGTCAGCCTCGCCCAGGTCTCCAAGGACGCCCAGCACGCCGTACTGGCCGCCGAGGACCGTGACTTCTACACCGAGTCCGCCGTCGACCCGAAGGCCATGCTCCGCGCCGCCTGGAACACCGCGACCGGCAAGGGCAAGCAGTCCGGCTCGACGATCACCCAGCAGTACGTGAAGAACTACTACCTGGCCCAGGAACAGACGGTCACCCGCAAGGCCAAGGAGTTCTTCATCTCGATCAAGCTCGACCAGAACAAGTCCAAGGACGAGATCCTGGAGGGCTACCTCAACACCAGCTACTTCGGCCGCAACGCCTATGGCATCCAGGCCGCCGCCCAGGCCTACTACGGCATGGACGCCGCCGACCTCGACCCGGCCCGCGCCGCCTACCTCGCCGCGCTCGTCAACGCGCCCAGCGAGTACGACGTCGTCGCCCACCCGGAGAACCGGAAGGCGGCCGTCGCCCGCTGGAACTACGTCCTGGACGGCATGGTCACCAAGGGCTGGCTGAGCGAGTCCAAGCGTGCCGGCATGAAGTTCCCGATGCCCAAGGAGCAGACGGTCTCCACCGGCATGTCCGGCCAGCGCGGCTACCTCGTGGAGGCCGTCAAGCACTACCTCACCTCGAACAACATCATCGACTCCGACCACCTCACGGCCGGCGGCTACCGCATCACCACCACCATCCAGAAGGACCGGCAGGACGCCTTCGTCAAGGCGGTGAACGACCAGCTGATGTCCAAGCTGGACAAGAAGAACCGCAAGGCGGACACCTACGTCCGGGCCGGCGGCGCCTCCGTCGACCCCAAGACCGGCAAGGTCGTCGCGATGTACGGCGGCATCGACTACGTGAAGCAGTACACCAACGGCGCCACCCGCGGTGACTTCCAGGTCGGCTCCACGTTCAAGCCGTTCGTGTTCACCTCCGCCGTGGAGAACGGGTCCACCACCCAGGACGGCCGCACCATCACCCCGAACACGGTCTACGACGGCACCAACCAGCGCCCGGTCCAGGGCTGGAACGGCGGCGCCTACGCCCCCGAGAACGAGGACCAGAAGTCGTACGGCCCGATCACCGTCCGCAAGGCCACCGACGCGTCGGTGAACTCGGTGTACGCGCAGATGGCCGTGGACGTCGGCCCCGCCAAGGTCAAGCAGACCGCGGTCGACCTGGGCATCCCCTCCGACACCCCGGACCTCCAGCCGTACCCGTCCATCGCCCTCGGCACCGCCACCGCCAGCGTCCTGGACATGGCGGAGGCCTACGCCACGCTCGCCAACCACGGCAAGCACGGCACGTACACCCTGGTCGAGAAGATCACCAAGGACGGCACCGACGAGATCAAGCTGCCCGGGCAGCAGGTCAAGCAGGCCGTCAGCCGGGAGGCCGCCGACACCACGACCTCGGTCCTGCAGAGCGTGGTCGAGAGCGGCACCGCCACGGCCGCGCAGGCCGCGGGCCGTCCGGCGGCCGGCAAGACCGGTACCGCCGAGAGCGACACCGCCGCCTGGTTCGCCGGCTACACCCCGGACCTGGCCACGGTGGTCTCCGTCATGGGCCAGGACCCGGTCACGGCCAAGCACCAGCCGCTGTACGGGGCGCTCGGCCAGCCCCGCATGAACGGTGGCGGCCCGCCCACCCAGATCTGGGCGCAGTACACGCGCGACGCGCTGCAGGGCAAGCCGGCGAGCAAGTTCGACCTGGAGCTCCAGCAGGGCGCCGACCAGGTCCAGGAGCCGCCCGCCACCAGCACCGCCCAGCCCGGCACCGACGGCGGCCAGAACGACGGCGGCACCACGGGCGCCACGCCGACGGACGGCGGCACCACGGGCGCCACCCCGACGGACGGCGGCACCACGGGCGGCACCCCGACGGACGGCGGCACCACGGGCGGCACCCCGACCGACGGCGGCACGACCACGGACGGGGGCACCACCACCGGCGGGGACACCACCGGAGGAGCGACGACCACCGACGGCGGGACCACGGACGGCGGCGGCACGGCCGACGGGGGCACGACCACCGGCGGGGACACCACCGGTGGCGGCACACCGGGCGGCGGCACCACAGGCCCGGACGGAGGTGCGGGAGGCTCCCCCGGAACCTGACGCCTCACCCCAGACGCCCTCAGTGACCGCTGGCCGCCCTCAGCCCCACCACGGCGACCAGCAGCAGGCACACGAAGAAGACCCGGGCGGCGGTGACCGGCTCACCCAGCACCACCATGCCGAGCACCGCCGCACCGGCCGCGCCGATGCCCACCCACACGCCGTAGGCCGTACCGATGGGCAGGACAAAATCATGACGAAGAGGGCCGGTGACCATGGTCACCGGCCCTCTTCGTCTGTGTTTACAGGTACAGCCCCGTGGAGTCCTCCGACCCCTCGAACCGGTCCGCGGCGACGGCGTGCAGGTCACGCTCGCGCATGAGGACGTACGCCACGCCCCGTACCTCGACCTCGGCCCGGTCCTCCGGGTCGAACAGGACGCGGTCGCCGGGCTCCACCGTCCGTACGTTCTGGCCGACGGCGACGACCTCGGCCCAGGCCAGCCGCCGGCCGACCGCCGCGGTGGCGGGAATCAGAATGCCGCCCCCCGACCGCCGCTCGCCCTCACCGGTCTCCTGCCGCACGAGAACCCGGTCGTGCAGCATCCGGATGGGCAGCTTGTCGTGGTGGGGAGTGCTGTGCTGGTTTCTGTTGGCGCTCACGGCTCGAACCTACCTGTCCCGGTCAGTCCCTGCGCCGCCGGGCCCCGAGAGCGAGCAGCCCCACGACCCCCACGACGACGAGCGCGACGGGCACCACCCGCTCCAGGCGCGGCGCCCCCCGCTCATTCACAAACTGCGCCCGCACCTCGCTCACGACGCGGTTGACCTGCACGTACGCCCGTCCGACCGTATGGTCGACGTTGGCGACGACCTTGGCCTTCGCATCGCCGACGATGGTCTTCGGATGCACCCGCACCCCGATCTCGTCGAGCGTCTCGGCCAGCACTTCACGGCGGCGCTTGATGTCCGCCTCGATCTGCGCCGGGGTTCTGGTGTCCGACGTGTCCGCCACCGTACGGCCTCCGAAGTCTGCTGATGCTGTTCCGAACAGTTTGTCAGCTCCGGGCCGCGTCGCACCGCAAGGCCCCCCGGTTAGGCTGGCCCGATGAGCGAGCGACTCCAGCCGGGGGACGTGGCCCCCGCCTTCACCCTCCCCGACGCCGACGGCACCGAGGTGTCCCTCTCGGACCACAAGGGCCGCAAGGTCATCGTCTACTTCTACCCGGCCGCCCTGACCCCCGGCTGCACCAAGCAGGCCTGCGACTTCACGGACAACCTGGAGCTGCTGGCCGGCGCCGGCTACGACGTCATCGGCATCTCCCCCGACAGCCCGGAGAAGCTGGCGAAGTTCCGCGAGAAGGAGTCCCTGAAGATCACCCTCCTCGCCGACCCCGACAAGAAGGTCACCGAGGCCTACGGCGCCTACGGCGAGAAGAAGAACTACGGCAAGACGTACCTGGGCGTCATCCGCTCCACGATCGTCGTGGACGAGGAGGGCAAGGTCGAACGGGCCCTCTACAACGTCCGCGCCACCGGCCACGTGGCGAAGATCATCAAGGACCTGGGCATCTGAGGGCGCCTGTTACCACTGTCGGCGGCTCGCACCGGGAGGACCGGGTGCGGGCCGCTTTCTCTTTCCGTGCGTGACTGTCCGATAACCGGTTCGTTACTCCGTACGGGCTGCGAACGCACACCCGGATCGGAGGGGGCTCGATGGGGGCCGGCGCATACACCAGGGAGCGGCTGGAAGAGGCGGCTCGGGGAGCGAGGACGCTGTCGGAGGCGTTGGAGAGGCTGGGGGTGGATCCGAGGAGCCCGACACGGCGGTACCTGCTCGGGCGGATGAAGAAGCTCGGGGTGGACGTCTCGCACTTCGAGCGGGAGGGGGTGAAGTGGACGAGGGAAGTGCTTGAGGGAGCCGTGGCTGCCTCCACGAACATGTGCGAGGTGCTGCGCCACCTCGGTTTGGAGGTCGTCGGCGGCCATCACACGCACATCAGCCGCAGGATCAAGGCCTACGGGATCGACACCTCGCACTTCCAGCTGCCGACGCGGCGCGGGAAACCCTGGCGCGCCAGGACGCCGGAGGCCCTGCTCGTCGAGCAACCGGTCGGCCAGGCTCGGCGCATTCCGAGCGACCGGCTCAAGTGGGCCATGACGGCCGCGGGCCTGCCCGAGCGCTGTGCCCGCTGCGGTACGGAGCCGGTGTGGCGGGGCCGTCCGCTCCCGCTGGAGGTCGATCACATCGACGGCGACTGGCGGAACAACCGGTTCGAGAACCTGCGGTTCCTCTGTCCCAACTGCCACTCGATCACGGACAATTACCGAGGGCGCGGCAAGGGCCGTTCCCGGGGCGGCGCCGTATGAGCAGCGGGGTGCGGTACACGCGTGAGCGGTTGGCCGAGGCCGCCGAGCGGTGTGCGAGCCTCGACGAGGTCATCGCCTTCTTCGGCACTCGCCCCTACGGCAAACTGCGCCGGTACCTTGTGCGGCGTTTCGAGCGCTTCGGAATCGACATCTCCCACTTCTCCGACTCTGGCAGTCACGGCAGCCTCGCGCACGAGGAACTGCGTGCGGCGGTCACCGAGTCGATCTCCATCGCCGAGACGCTACGACGCCTCGGACGGCCGGATACCGATACGCAGCGCGCGCTGCTTCGGCAGTGGGTCGCCGAGCAGGGCATCTCGACCGCCCATTTCCTGGGGCAAGCGCACCAACGCGGCAAGACCCGCACGGACCGCGCCAGGCGCCCCGAGGACATCCTGGTCAAGCACGACGGCCGACGCCGGACGCGAACCCACCTGCTGCGCCGTGCGCTCCGCGAGGTGGGCGTACCGGAGGAGTGCGCCGAGTGCGGCGTCGGACCGGAGTGGTGCGGGCAGCCGATGACGCTGGAGGTCGACCACATCGACGGTGACTGGAGCGACGACCGGCGTGAGAATCTCCGGCTGCTCTGTCCCAACTGCCACGCGGTCACGAGCACCTGGTGCCGAGGGGGCGCACGGCGAAAGGCGTCGCCCCGTACACTGAGCGAGGCAAAACGGCCTGCAAGTAAATAGTCCGTTTTGGGGCGGCCGTGGCGAAATAGGCGATACGCGCGGGTTTTAGGTGCCCGTGGGAGAAATCCCGTGTGGGTTCGAGTCCCACCGGCCGCACATGTGAGGGGCCGTCCGTCCGGGCGGCCCCTCGGCCTCTTTCAGCCCAACAGCTCCCGCACCACCGGCACCAGCGCCCGGAACGCCTGGCCCCGGTGGCTGATCGCGTTCTTCTCCTCGGGGCTCAGCTCCGCGCACGTCCGCGTCTCGCCGTCGGGCTGGAGGATCGGGTCGTAGCCGAAGCCGTTCGTGCCGGCGGGGGCGTGCCGCAGGGTGCCGCGCAGCTGTCCCTCCACCACCCGCTCGGTGCCGTCCGGCAGGGCGAGGGCCGCCGCGCAGGCGAAGTGGGCGCCGCGGTGCTCGTCGGCGATGTCCGAGAGCTGGGCCAGCAGGAGGTCCAGGTTGGCCTTGTCGTCGCCGTGGCGGCCGGCCCAGCGGGCGGAGAAGATGCCGGGGGCGCCGTTCAGGACGTCGACGCACAGGCCGGAGTCGTCGGCGACGGCGGGCAGGCCGGTGGCCCGGGCGAGGGCGTGTGCCTTGAGGAGGGCGTTCTCGGCGAAGGTGACGCCGGTCTCCTTGACGTCGGGGACGTCCGGGAAGGCGTCCGCGCCGACGAGTTCGTGGGGGAGGCCGGCTTCGGCGAGGATCGCCCTCAGTTCGGTGATCTTTCCGGCGTTGCGGGTGGCGAGGATCAAGCGGGTCATGGCCGCCAGTATTCCTCGCCGCCCGGTCACAGCTCCGTCTGGCCCGCGCCGTCCAGCGTGCGCAGGTTGAAGATCTCGGCCATGGTGCGGTAGCCCAGGTCGCTGGGGTGCAGATGGTCGCCGGAGTCGTACTCGGGGCGCAGCCGGCGGGGGTCGTAGGGGTCCCGGAGGGCCTTGTCGAAGTCGACGACCGCGTCGTAGACCCGGCCGGCCCGGATCTGTGCGTTGACCTGCTGCCGTACGGCTTCCCGGGCGGGGGTGTATCCGCGGTGGCCCTGGAACGGCATCAGGGTGGCGCCGACGGCCTTCAGGCCGCGGGCGTGGGCCTGGCGGACGAGGGTGCGCAGGCCGGTGACGATGCGGTCGGGGTCGGCGAGCCGGGGGTTGCGCAGGATGTCGTTGACGCCGAGGTCGATGACGACGACCTTGACGTTGGGGCGGGAGAGTGCGTCCCGGCCGAAGCGGCCGAGGCCGCTCTGGTTCTCGGCGGGCCGGCCGAGGCCGTCGGCGAGGACCTGGTTGCCGCTGATGCCCTCGTTGACGACGCTGTAGCGCGGCAGTTGCCGCCCGTTCTGCAGGGCGCTGCGCAGCCGGCGGGAGAGGATGTCGGGCCAGCGGCGGTTGGTGCCGGTGGTGGAGGTGACGCCGTCGGTGATCGAGTCGCCGAAGGCGACGACGGTGCCGGTGGCCTCGTTGCTGAGTACGTCGAGGGCCGTCACGTACCGCCAGTAGGGGGTCTGTCCGGTGTAGGGGGCGCCGGTGGTGTCCTCGGTGCGGTCGCCGGTGGCGGTGTAGGAGATCTGCCGGGCGCGTGGGTGGTAGGTGACCGGTCCGGACGGGGTGGGGGAGTAGGTGGTGATCAGGACGTCGGCGCCGTGCGGGAGGGTGATGCGTACGGCGTCGCTGACGGCGTGGCCGCCGGCGGGTATGACGACGCGGGGGGCGCCGTTGAAGGTGAGGCGCCGCATCGTTTCCGCGTCGGCGGCGGCGCTGCCGTCGCCCAGGGACAGGGCGAGGGAGGCGTGGCTGATGGTGAGGGCGGACTGGCCGTAGAGATTGGACAGCGTGACGCGGGCACTCGTACCGCCGGTGCCGGTGTGCACGACGTTGCGGACGGAGCGGCCGGCGAGGCCGGCTGTCTCGGTGCCGGGTTCGCCGCCGACGGGGGCGGTGGCCCAGGCGCCGACCCAGGTGCCGGTGGAGGCGGGGGCGGCGTGGGAGTCGCGGCGTGGGCGGTTGTCGCCGAGGGTGCCGCGGGGGGTGCCGTCATCGGCGGCGACGGTGACGTATATGGCGGCGGACAGGGCGACGACCAGGGCGACGAGCGCGCTCAGGACGGCATAACCATGACGCTTGGTCACGCTTGTGTTGTTCTCCTCGACAGATGGGAGCCCGAGGCTCCGATCTTGCTCACCCATGATGGGTCATGGGCCGGGGAGATCTGACAGGACCCTGCCACGACTCCCCTTGAGACAGACGCCGGGAACTCCTGTTCCGTTCCGGGAGTCGGTCAGGAAGGGACAATTGTGTGCGGGATCACCGAACGGGTGGAGCTGATGGAACCTACCGAGACGGGAACACCGGGGCGGGTCGCGTCGTACAAGACGATGACGGCGTTCACCCCGGCCGACGAGGAGCGCCGGCGCGGGGTGCGCCGGATGAAGGCCACGGCGACGGGCATGCTGCTGTTCGTCGCGGTGGTCTACGTCCTGGCGAAGACGGCCGGGAACGCGGGCGCCGGGGCGTGGACGGACTATGTGGCGGCGGCGGCCGAGGCGGGCATGGTCGGCGCGCTCGCCGACTGGTTCGCGGTCACGGCCCTTTTCCGGCACCCGCTCGGGCTGCCCATCCCGCACACCGCGATCATCCCCACGAAGAAGGATCAGCTGGGCGTCTCGCTGGGGGAGTTCGTGGGCGAGAACTTCCTCTCCGAGGACGTGGTGCGGCAGCGGCTGCGCGCGGTCGGTATCGGCAGCCGGCTCGGGGCGTGGCTGGCCGAGCCGGAGCACGCGGAGCGGGTGACGGCGGAGCTGGCGACTGCGCTGCGGGGCGCGCTGACGGTGCTGCGGGACTCCGATGTGCAGGCGGTCGTCGGTGAGGCGATCACCCGGCGGGCCGACGCGCAGGAGATCGCGCCGGGCATCGGCAAGACGCTGGAGAGGATCGTCGCCGACGGCGGGCACCGCCGGGTGGTGGATCTGGTGGTGGCCCGCGCGCACGACTGGCTGGTGCTGCACCGGGACGACGTGATGGTGGCCGTGGAGGGTGGTGCGCCCGGCTGGACCCCGCGGTTCGTGGACCGGAAGGTCGGGGAGCGGGTCTACAAGGAGCTGCTGCGGTTCGTCACGGAGATGCGGGACATGCCCTCGCATCCGGCGCGCGGCGCGCTGGACCGTTTCCTCACCGATTTCGCCTCCGACCTGCAGTCGGACACGGACACCCGGGCGCGGGTGGAGCGGCTGAAGGGCGAGGTGCTGGGGCGGGGCGAGGTGCAGGACCTGATCGCGTCCGTGTGGACGGCCGTACGGTCGATGATCGTGGCGGCGGCGGAGGACGAGCGCAGTGAGCTGCGGACGAGGGTGCGGGCCGCGCTGCTGTCGCTGGGCACGCGGATGGCGACCGAGCCGAAGGTGCAGGACAAGGTCGACAGCTGGGTGGAGGGCGCGGCGGTGCACGTGGTGACGACGTACCGCAAGGAGATCACCTCGCTGATCACGGACACGGTGGCGGGTTGGGACGCCGAGCACACCACCCGCAAGATCGAAGCGCACATCGGCCGTGACCTGCAGTTCATCCGCATCAACGGCACGGTGGTGGGCTCTCTGGCCGGGCTTGTGATCTATACGGTCTCGGGCTGGCTGGGGGCCTGACCGGACTGTTCCGCCGAGGCCAGGGCACCCGGTATCCCGTCCTTCGACGCGGAGGGAGCCCGCATGAGCACAGCCGAGGCCGGGACCGGCCCGAACCTCACCACCGACATCCCTGCCAGACTCGACCGCCTGCCCTGGTCCCGCTGGCACTGGACGATCGTCATCGGCCTGGGCACCGTGTGGATCCTGGACGGCCTGGAGGTCACGGTCGTCGGCAACATCGCCGGCCGGCTGTCGGAGCCCGGCAGTGGCCTGGCGATCAGCTCCGGGCAGATCACCGGTGTCGCCGCCGCGCTGTATGTGGCGGGCGCCTGCGTGGGCGCCCTGTTCTGGGGCCGGCTGACCGACCGTTTCGGCCGTAAGAACCTCTTCATGATCACCCTGGCGGTGTACCTCGCGGCGACGGCGCTCACGGCCGTCTCCTGGGAGGCCTGGTGGTTCTTCCTCTTCCGCTTCCTGACCGGCTTCGGCATCGGCGGTGAGTACGCGGCCATCAACTCCGCGATCGACGAGCTGATCCCGGCGGACTACCGCGGCCGGGTCGACCTGATCATCAACGGCAGCTTCTGGCTGGGCGCGGTCGGCGGCTCCCTGCTGTCGATCGTCGCGCTCGACACCGGCCTGCTGGCGAAGAACGTCGGCTGGCGCCTGACCTTCGCGCTCGGCGCCGTCCTCGCCCTGGTCATCCTGCTCGTACGACGGCACGTCCCGGAGAGTCCGCGGTGGCTGCTGATCCACGGCCGGGACCGGGAGGCGGAGGAGATCGTCTCGGGGATCGAACGCCGGGTGGAGGCCGAGCGCGGTGAAACGCTCCCCGCGCCCGAGGGCGAGCTGGAGATCCACCAGCGCAAGAGCGTGACGTTCCTGGAGATCGCCCGCACGGTCTTCGGCCGCTACCGCAGGCGGGCGGTGCTCGGCTTCTCCCTCTTCATCGGCCAGGCGTTCCTGTACAACGCGATCACCTTCGGCTTCGGCGCGATCCTGACCAAGTTCTTCGACGTGCCCTCCGGTCACACCGGCTACTACTTCGCGGTGATCGCGGTCGGCAACTTCTGCGGCCCGCTGCTGCTGGGCAAGCTCTTCGACACGGTCGGCCGTCGCGTGATGATCTCCTCGACGTATCTGCTGTCGGGTGTGCTGCTGTTCGTCACGGCCTGGCTGTTCGACCGGGGCTCGCTGAGCGCGGGCACGCTGACCGCCTGCTGGTGCGCGGTGCTGTTCTTCGCTTCGGCGGGCGCTTCCAGCGCCTACCTCACGGTGTCGGAGATCTTCCCGATGGAGACGCGGGCGATGTCCATCGCGTTCTTCTACGCGCTCGGCACCGCGGCCGGCGGCATCAGCGGCCCGCTGCTGTTCGCCGACCTCACGGGCACGGGCCGGGTCGGCGACACGGTCCTCGCCTTCTGCATCGGCGCGGCGCTGATGTGCGCGGCCGGGCTGGTCGCCGCGTTCCTCGCGGTGCGGGCCGAACGCCGTTCCCTGGAGGACATCGCCCGCCCGCTGACGGCGGTGGCCGGCCGGGCCAGGGCGGCGGCCCAGGGCGCCCGGCCGTCGCGGGGCACGCCGGGTTCGCGGGGCAGTGGTCCCACGGCACCGCCGGCGGCGAGCAGGCCGTGACCGTCAGGCGCCGGTCGTGGAGCCCGGCCGGACGATCATGAGGACGGTCACGGCGGCCCACAGCAGGTTGAACAGCCCGGTGACCATGGCGAGGCGCGCGGTCCGCCCCGCCCCCGCGGTTCCTTCGAGGAGCGCGGACTGGGCGGGCAGCACCAGCGCGACGAGGACGAGGGCGGCGAGGGTGGTGAGGACGATCGACACGATCAGCCAGGGGCTGCCGAGCACGCCCATCTCGCTCGCGGTGGCGAACCCGAAGACGGGGACGACGACGCCGACGACGGCGTAGGCGCGGCAGATCCGGTGCAGCAGGTGGAGGGTGGCGGCGGGGTCGGGGCTGCCGGGGTGGGGTTGACCGTCGTCGGCGCCGGCGGTCAGGGCGCGGCGGGCGGCGGGCGGGAACATGCTGGCGGCGACGGCGACGGGACCGATGGCGAGGACCGCGGCGATGACGTGGACGCAGAGGAGGAACTTGGTCACGGGGGGACGGTAGAGGGCGCCGGGATCTCGCAGAAGTGGCGAGATTGCCAGTGCTCAGCGGATTCTCGCCAGCAGGTGGTCAGGCGGTCCGTACGCGTCTTTGCCGCTGAAGCTGCCGCTGACACCCGGTTGGCGAGACCCCGTCGTACGGCTACGTTCCTGCCATGCACACCGTGGCCGTACTGGCGCTGGACGGCGTCATCCCCTTCGATCTGTCCGCACCCATCGACACCTTCGGCTGGGCACGGCTGCCCGACGGCCGTGAGCCGTACCGGGTGCGGGTGTGCTCGGTGCGGGATGAGGTGAGCGCGGGTGCCTTCACGGTCCGGGCGCCGTACGGCCTGGAGGCGCTGGCGGAGGCCGACACGATCATCCTGCCCGGAGTGGCACAGCCCCCGCGGACGCTGCCGCCCGGGGTCGCCGAGGCCCTGCGCGCGGCGGCGGCGAACGGCACCCGGATCGCGTCGATCTGCGTGGGCGCGTTCCTCTTCGCGGCGACGGGCCTGCTGGACGGTCTGCGCGCGACGACCCACTGGTTCGCGGCCCCGGACCTGGCCCGGCGCCACCTGGCGGTGACGGTCGACCCGAACGTCCTGTACGTCGACAACGGCCAGTTCCTGACGTCGGCGGGCGCCGCCGCCGCCCTGGACATGTGCCTGCACATGATCCGCAAGGACTTCGGTTCGGCGGTCGCCGCGCACGCGGCCCGGATGTCCGTGATGCCGCTGGAACGGGAGGGCGGGCAGGCCCAGTTCATCGTCCACGACCTGCCTCCGGCCCCGGCCGGCACCACCCTGGAGCCCCTGCTGGCCTGGCTGGAGGACCACTGCGACCGGGATCTGACGCTGGCCGGGATCGCGGCGAAGGCCGGCATGAGCACCCGTACCCTCAACCGCCGCTTCCGGGAGCAGACCGGTACGACACCCCTCCAGTGGCTGCACCGGGCGCGGGTACGGCGGGCCCAGCACCTGCTGGAGAGCACTCCGTACCCGGTGGAGCGCATCGCCGTCCAGACGGGCTTCGGCTCACCGACGGCTTTCCGGGAACGGTTCCGCAGGGTGGTGGGGACGAGCCCGCAGGCGTACCGGAGGGCGTTCCGGGCGGGGGAGAGGGCGTCGTAGCGAGTTGCTTGTGTTGCTGTTGTCGCTGTCGCTGTCGCTGTTTGTGCTGTTGCTGTCAGGCCTTGCGGTCGGCGACGGCCCAGGAGGCGAGGGCGACGGCACCGGCGACACCGAGGACGGACGGCCAGGCGCCGACCTTCTTGGCCAGCGGGTGGGATCCGGCGAACGCGGCGACGTAGGCGGCGGTCAGCGCGCCCGCGGCCTTCCCGCCGGCGCGGGTGCGCCACTGCCGGGCCGCCGCGGCGCCGGCGACGGCCAGGACGGCCCCGCCGAGCTGTCGCTTCTTGGTCCAGCGGGCGACGCCGTAACCGCCGACGAGCCCGGTGGCGGCGACGACCGCGCTGGGAACTGCGGCCATGGTGGCCTCCTCGTGTCCGTTTCACTGCCGTTGGGTCTGGCCCGAGGCTAACGCGGGCCCGAGGCTGACGCGCACGTGTGCGGACGAATCCAACCTGAGTCGAGGCTTGTCAAGTTTTCGGCGGAGAGTTATATAAGAAGCCGTAGGGCATCGCATCCCAGCGCCTGATGGAAGGAGTGACCTGTGATGCTCATGCGTACGGACCCGTTCCGGGATCTCGACCGGCTCACGCAGCAGCTGTTCGGCGCGACCGCCCGCCCGTCCGCGATGCCGATGGACGCCTACCGTTCCGGGGACGAGTTCCTGGTCCACTTCGACCTTCCCGGCATCGACCCGGAGACGATCGAACTCGACGTCGAGCGCAACGTCCTCAACGTCCGCGCGGAGCGGCGCAGCCCCGCCCCCGAGGACGCGGAGATGCTGGTCGCCGAGCGGCCGACGGGTACGTTCACCCGCCAGCTGTTCCTGGGCGAGACGCTCGACACGGACCGCATCGACGCCTCGTACGAAGCCGGCGTCCTGACCCTGCGCATCCCGGTGGCCGAGCAGGCCAAGCCGCGCCGCATCCAGATCACCGGCGGAGGCGGCGACCGCAAGGAGATCAGCGGCTGAGGCCGCCGCACAGGCCGTGTGACGCGCATGGCACGGATGCCGCCGGTGACGCATGACCGCGTGCCCCGCATGCCGCTCGTGACGCATGACCCGCATGACGCGCACGACCCGCATGCCACGCACGACCCGCACGCCGCCACGCACGGCAGGCGGGGCACGCCGGACCGCACGACACGCCCATGCAGCCCAAGCAGTCCAAGCAGCCCATGCCGCACATTGGCCGAACTCCCGCCCATGTCCGCTGCATTACGGGGTACCGGGCTTCCGGTGCCCCGAAGCGTCCCGGAGGAGGAGCCACCACGATGACCGTGACGACCCCCCAGCCCAGAACCACCATTCCCACCCCGTCCCTGCGCCCGCGCCCCAAGGGCGAGGCGCAGGACACCGACTGGCTGGAGCTGACCGAGGCGGTGCGAGACGCGGGTCAGTACCCGACGAGGGCGGAGGCGGAACGCGTCACGCGCATCGTCCTGTCGGCCCTCGGCGGCCACGTCACCGGCGACGAACGCGTGGCCCTGGCCCAGGCCCTCCCCCGGGAGGCAGGCCGCGTCATCGCTTCCCAGATCCCCGCGACCCACCCGTTGACGGCCCGCGAGTTCGTGGAGTCGGTGGCCACCCGCATAGAGGGCTCGACCCCCGCGACGGCCCGCTGGGACGTCAGCTCGGTCCTGAGCGTCCTGTCCGCCCGCATCGGCGAACCCCTGACCACCCGAGTCCTGACCCAACTCCCCCCGGGGTACGCCCTGCTGTTCGGGCGGGCGGACCTGGCACCGGTGGTCTAGCGGTCTAGCACGCGACGGGCGCCGCACACCCTGGGGCGGCGCCCAGCAAACTTCTAACCGGTTGTAAGCCACCGAACCGGCCCGGCGTCCATGCGAGCGACCGCGCCCCTCGCCAACGATGCGGACGCAGCCGACGTTGCGGCCCAGCCGGCCACTTTCCCGGGTTGTCCGCTCGCTTCGTCCCTGTGCCGGAGTGAGCCGAGTCAAGGATGACGATGGCCCGGATGGCCATCGCCGAAGGCGACGCGGGAAGCGCCCTTCACTCGGCTCGCGGAAGCACGACACTGACCCAAGAAGCGGGCGGCCCTGCCGCACCGTTGCAGCCGACAGCACCTCCGACACCGCTCAAGAGGCCGGCCATGCGTCACACCAGCGACTTGCGCACGGCGTCCACCAATGACTGCGCGCGTACATCGCCGGATCCGCCGACGATGTGGTTGACCACGTATCCGAAGGCGATACCGAGGTCTGGGTCGGCGAAGCCGAGTGAGCCGCCCCGACCGGTGTGACCGAAGGCGCCCGGGCCGGTCATGGGATTGGTATCGGTCGGCAGCATGTAACCGGCGCTGAATCGGCTCGGCACCACCATCACCCGGTCCAGCCCGTTCGCCTGTTCAGCGGTCGCCGATGCCAGGGTGCCCGGGGTGAGCAGGCGCACACCGTCCACCTCGCCGATCAGCGCGGCGTACAAGCGCGCCAGAGCCCTGGCGGTGCCGATGCCGTTGGAGGAAGGAAGCTCCGCGGCCTGTACCTCAGCCGAGTTGAAGTCGATCCCAGCAGGGTCGGTGACCTCGTACGCCCTGTTGCTGAGAGAGCCGGGGTCACGCCAGGCTGCCACCTGTTCGCGGAGTTCCTCGGGCACCGACTCGGGAGGCACGGTGGTGAGGTCGACGTCCGGCTTCCGGAACACCATGCGGCTGACCCGGCCGCGCTCGCCCGCCGGCAGCCCGATGAAGAAGTCCAGCGCGAGCGGCGCGGCGATCTCGTCGGCGAAGAAGCGGCCCGGCGTACGGCCGGACACTCGGCGGATGACCTCGCCGACCAACCAGCCCCAAGTCCGTCCGTGATAGCCATGAGCAGTTCCCGGAGCCCACACCGGACGCTGAGCGGCCAGCGCGGAGGTCATCGGATTCCATGCCAGCGCATCGGCCAGCGGCACCGGCCGATCCAGCGCGACCAGACCGGCCTGGTGGGACAACAGAAAGCGGACCGGAATCTCAGCCTTGCCGTTCGCGGCGAATTCGGGCCAGTACTCGGCCACCGGAGCATCCAGCTCAAGCAAGCCGCGCTGGACCAGTAGATGCGCCGCCGCCGCGGTCGCCCCCTTCGTCGCCGAGTAGACCAGTTGCAGGGTGTCCCGCTCCCACGGACGACCGGTGCGTGGGTCCGCGGACCCACCCCACAGATCCACCACGGGCCGGCCGTCCCGGTACACGCACACAGCCGCACCGATGTCCTCACGCTCGGCAAAGTTCTCCGCGAATGCATCGCGTACGGCCTCGAACCCGGCCACGACCTCACCGTAGATCGTCGTCATACCGCCCATCCTGGCATCCGGACCGCCGCCGCGGACGGGTCGGAACTGCCATCGGTCAGGAGGCGGCAACCGTCAGACCGAACCGCACAGTGCCTGAAGACGCTCGCGGAACTCGCGCACGCTGGGCACCGACTTATGGGGTTGTAGCTGTGCGGAGAACTCCTTGAGTCGGTCCAGCGCCCGTACCGAGTTGACCTCCTCTTCCAGGAGCCGGGCGCCATGATTCGCGGCGTACAGAGCCCCGTCGAGGTCACCGCCGGCGAGCCGGGCCTCGGCCAGCCGACTGGACCGTACGGCCCTGTCCCGTGGAGCTGCCCTGTCGACGGAGATCTCCAAGGAACGCGTCGCGCGCTCCACCTGCCCAGAGCGCAACAGGACCTTGCCTTCGGTCGACTTCAACTGAGCCTCGCCGAACCAGTCGAGCCAGTCCGGGGTCTCATCGGCCGACTGACGGTCCCAGATGGAAGCGGCCCGGTTGAGCGCCGCCCCGGCCTTCCGGTGGTCGCCGTGGCGTGACAGTGCCTCCGCCTTGTGCAAGTAGAGGAAGGACCGGGTGCGCGGAGACAGGGCCCTGGGGGCATTGTCGATGGCCGTCGAGATGAGGTCGACCCGCTCGGCGGTCCGCCCGGCCTCGGATACGTGGACGCCCATCTCCGCAAGGACGAAGGCCCCGAAGGCGTCGTCCCCGGCCGTCCGAGCACTGCGCAGAGCCCCGACGTAGTACCGCTGCCCGGCGGACCGCAGCCCCGCGTCGTACGCCATCCAGCCGGTCAGGTGCGACACTCGGGCCGCTAGCACGTACAGGCGCACCCGGATCTCGTCCGTGTACCGTCCTGTGGCGAGAAGACCGGTGACCAGGGCCAGATCACCGCGCGCCTGTTCCAGCAGACGGGCACCTCCGAGCTGGTCGTCGAGCGAGCGGAGGGTGGCGATCCGCTGCTCGACCGTGGAGACCATCGTGTCCGTGACGCGATCGCCGTCGAGCGCTGCGGCGAAGGCGGAGGGCGCCTCGACCCAGCTCGCCGCGAGTCCTGTCAGGGCGGCGCCGGTGATGGTGAGAAATCCGCGGCGATCCGTGCGACCGCTGCCCACCAGGTCGGTCAATGTCTCGACGGTGCCGCCTTCGGTCCACGGAGCGCTCAGCGCGGTGACTTCCCATACAGGGAGCCACCGCGGCCATCCTTCCGCCCGCACGTGCTCGTGCGAAACGCGCAGCAAGTCGGCGAGCACGTGCTGGGCATCCGCGTCCGGTTCCTGTCCCTGCTCCCACTTCCAGACGGTAGTCCGGTTGGTCGCCAGAGGAATTCCGAGCGCCTTTCCGTGCGCCTGCATGCGGCGAGCCAGTTCGGCCTTCCCCAGCCCGTGCGACTGGCGAAGGTAGGCGAGCGGATGCACAGCTAACGGCTCTTCGGGCACGTCATCACTCCTGTCGTACGGTCATGGCGTGACTGGGAGGTTACGTCGCGTGCCGATCCGTGAGGAGGCCCGCGACTTGAAGAGGAACCCCCCGGAAACGTTCCCGGCCGGACCAAGCCGGCCTTGACTGGGCATCAGCCGTCCAAGCCCCACTCGTGAGTCGCTCGGAACAGTTTCCCGGTTCGGCGGCTCCGCCTCCGCGCCTCCGTCGGAGACGGCCGGCTGAGAACGCTGCCTACGGCGCCTGACCGCAACGCTGCCGAGGAAGTGTCCGTCGTCTTCCCGCCGGATTCCCGGCGGGAGAAACCAAACACGAAGGAGAGCACGAGGTGACAGAACACACCGCACCGCCTCCGGTCCCGAGCGACCTTCTGCTGGCGGTGGAAGAGCTGAGCGCTGTCCACGACCGGTACGACAGCCTCCGGTCGGACAACGCCGGAAGTTCCGGCGACGCGCCGTGGCCGGGTGGCGACGGCAACCTGCACGACAGCGAATAGGCGCAGAGCGGCCGGGGCCGGCACGGTCCGCGTGCCGGCCCACCACCCAGACATCACACGGTTGATCCCTTGAGGAGGCAGTGATGGAACACCAGTTGATCAGCGCCGTCGAGGAAGCACTCGGGTGGAACGGACCGGACGAACTGGGCGAGGGCTTCGCTCGGGGAAGCATGCGCGACCCGGCGCTCGCCCACCGCGTCCTGAGCCCGAACCGTCTGCTCGACATCGCGATGCGCAGGAGCCTGAGCCGCCCGCAGTTCCGGTGCTTCCAGAAGGGGGTGGAAGTCCACCCGGCCGTCTACTGCACCGACAGTGTCAGCCCTCGTGGCCAGAGCATCTCCATGGTCGACATGCGCGGTCTTGGGCGGCTCCTCGGGGAAGGGGCGACTCTCATCCTCGATCAGGTCAACGTCTTCGACCCCACGATGGAAGTCGCATGCCGGGCCCTCCAGTGGTGGTCCCACGAGCGAGTTCAGGTCAACGCTTACCTCACGACGAACGATGCCGAAGGGTTCCCCCTGCACTGGGACGACCACGATGTCGTCATCGTCCAGCTGGCGGGTGAGAAGCAGTGGGAGGTGCGTACGGCGTCCCGCAAGGTGCCCATGTACCGGGACTGCGACCCCAACGACACCCCGAGCGACGAGATCATCTGGTCGGGTGTTCTGAGGGCGGGAGACGTCATGCACATCCCCCGGGGTCATTGGCATCGGGCGACGCGTACGGGCAGCGGCCCGGGAAAGAGCCTTCACGTCACGTTTGGCATCACCAGGCGAACCGGAGCCAGCTGGCTCGCCTGGCTGGCGGACTGGTGCCGCGAGGACGAGGTATTCCGCTACGACCTGGACCGCACGCAAGGAGCCGGCAGCAGCGAGCCCCTGATCGAGGCCGCAGGCCGACTGATCAAGGAGCGGACCCCGACGGACTTCCTGGCAGCGTACGAGGAGGAGACGACACTGCCTCGCCACGTGCCGTTCCTCGACGTGCTCGGCCCGCTCGACGCCGTGGTGTGCACCACCCATTTCGCTCCCCGCCTACGGGAGTGCGGCGAGGCGGTCGACGTCGTGGCCTCGGGGAAGAAGTTGACTTTCGCGACCAAGGCCCTTCCTGCCCTGCGTCTGCTGCTGAGCGGAAGGCCGGTCCCGCTCGACCGTGCCGCGACCGTTGTGGGAGCGGAGGTGACGGAGGTCGCCGAGATTCTGGTGAAGGAGGAATTGTGCGCGGTGCTGACCCCCGAGTTGTCCTCGGGCTACACCGGTCTCGTCACGAACGCCGTCTCCTGACCGGCGCACTGAACGCCGGTGTCACCTCGCTCGACACGGCCTTCAATTACCTCGGCTTCCGCTCACACCAGGTCTTGGCTCGGATCGCCGGTGACCTACTGCCGAAGTTCGTGGTCTCCACGAAGGTGGGCTACTTTCCGGGGCCGAACGGCCCGACGCACTCTCTGAACCCTGTTCGGTTGCTTGCGGCAGTGGAACAGACGGCCAGAGACCTTGGGCGTGAGCCGGATCTGATGTTCCTGCACAATCCGGAACACTCATTGCGTGAAGCAGGACCGCCCAGCCGGGACATGCTGACGGCGGCATGCGCAGCTATGACGGAGGCTGTGAAGAAGGGGCTGTGCGGCGCCTGGGGCGTAGCGACCTGGGATCCCTGTCCGCTATTGGGCCTGATCGACACGACCGTCCCAAGACCGGCTGTTCTGATGGTCCGCGCGGGACTTCTGGTCGGAGGCAGAACACTGGACGCGGCGGACATGCTGACGGCGACGTGGGGACCGGACGACGGTGAAGTGTGGGGGATGAGCCCCTTCGGAGGCAGCACGAGGGCTCCGCTGTGGAAAACGTTCGATCCTCGGGTGTTCCTTCGGGAAAGGGGCGGCCTCTCGCGCGTACAGGCAGTCTTCCGGCTCGCGTACGCGCTCCCATCGGCCGATGCCGTGGCTGTCGGCACCGACGAGCCGGCCCATCTGGAGGAACTGGTCGGTGCCCTTGCAGTCGAAGCCGATGAGTCGGCGGTCGACGGGTATCGCTGCTTGCTCCGGGAGCGGTTGCGCGGTCAGCCCGACTGAAGGTCTGCGACGGTCTTCTCTGCCATCCGGCGTGCGGGGCCGAGCCGGGGGTCCTCGGGGTGCGAGTACGGCCCCAGAATCTTCGAGCATACGAACAGAGTCATCAGCTTGCCGTCCCGGCTTGCGAAGTCGGAGCGACGCTCGCGCCGGACGCGATCGGCCAGAGCGGGGACGGCAAGCGAACTCGCCCAGAGCGAGGCGGAGTCCAGTCCGCGCGGCGCGTTCCCCCAGTCCTCCCAGTCGAAGAGGCTGAAGGCCGGTGCGGTCACGTTCGCCCAGTTGAGATCGGCGTGAGCGGGTACCCACAACTCGACCGTCGTATCGAATGCGTCGCCGAAGACGCCGCGGACGGACTCGGTGACGAAGTCCTGGGTGATGGTGACGGTGTCCGGCGTGGCCACGCGCATGGTCTTCTGAGCGGCGAGGGCGTCCAACGAGGCGTTGAGCGCCTGCCACCACTCGCAGGGTAAGCCTGGATCCGCGCTCAGAACGGCGGTACCGACGGGCGTACCCGGCAGGACCTCCGTCTCGTCGGCCCGCCACATCACGGGCTCGTCAGTGTCCCGCCACACCAGGGACCCGAGCCATGCGGGCTGGGCGACGCCTTCCAGACGAGAGGCGCACTCCGTGCCGTTCCAGCCCTGGACACCGATCCTCTCCAAGGCCCGCCGTTCGATGCGCACCCATGTGCCACGGTCGGTCCGTGCTCCGACCGTGCGGCGCTTGCGCACCACCGTGTTGTGGTCGAAATGTGTCTGGAGCGACCGCGCCACGTGGTCGAGAACTTGATCAATCGGTTCGGTCCGCAGGTCAAGGGAACGGGCCGTGGATACCGAGAGGGTCATGGGCCGACGGTAGCAGCGGAGGGTGGGGGTGAGATCCCACACCGAGGCCAATTCACCCAGCTTCTTCCAGGTTCGACCTGCGCCGCTGGGGCGAGCAGAAATGCATCGCGCAGGCCTTCCGGGGACTACCGGAGCTGACCGAAGCGGCGTAACTACTCGCCACCGCGATCGACGACCGCTGGGGCGTCCAGCTCCTGGCCGAACGCAAGGTGACCTGGGTCGAACCGGCCACGACTCTCGGCCGACCTGACGGCCATAGCGGGAATACGCACGTCTCGGGAGCCGAGAACCTTCTGTGCCTACAACGCAGGAGCACCAGTCGCGCGATCAGCGGGATCACGCAGACCGAGTGCCACTTTCGCGCAGACGGTGGCGATCGGAGCCATCGCGGACATCCTTCGGTGGCTTCGGGCGCACGGATGTGACGCCGACGAGGCCCTGGAGAGGGCGCAGGCACGGTTCGATGCAGACCTGGCTTGAACTGCAAGTGAGGCACGAGGTGCCATTCGCGTATGGGTGTTGGTCGCGCAGGTGACTCGTGGGGACTGGCAACCCAGTTTGTGCTGCTTCGCCAGTCCCCGGTTCCAGGCCTGGCCGTCCGACGTCAGGGGCTCAGTATGTCCGCGAAGAATCCCAACCGAGGATCGTCCGGTGTGCCGACGAGCAGTGCGCGGTCGAGCAGGATGTTGTTGTGCTCACAGCTCGTCTCGGGGAGCATCGCGCAGGCGTGGCAGGCAGCCAGGTTCGCGCCCGCCGTATGCGCCTCGACGCACAGCGGGTCGGCCGAGCACCAGGTGGCGCGTCGCAGTGCCGAGCGGAGCGCCGCAGCGAGGCGTTCGGGTTCGCCCTGGGCCACCACCCCGCCCAGACTGCCGGCGGAGTCGCTCGTCGCCGTGTAGATGAGGATTCCGGCCATCTCGGCGTCCGTGTACAGGCGCTCGCGAAGGGCTGCGGCAGGGTAACCGGCGTCAAGACTCCACTGGTTGATGAGCACGTGCGCCAAAGTGTGCAGCAGGACCATGCGAGGCGTCGCCGGTGAGGGGGGCGCCTCCGTCGGATCGGTGGCCCGTTCTCTCAGTATGCGGTCGTGGTTGGTTCGCATGCGCTCCACACGGGTAGCCACCGCGACCGATCGAGCCCAGTCGTCGAGCCGGTTCTCGTCGAGGCGTACGAAGACGCCCTCCCCGTGCACCTCCATGGCCGGGAGCCAGTCGGTCGGCGTCAGGGACAGGGCCGCCTCGTGGCCGTCGGAACTGGACTCCGGGTCTGCGATGCGGGTGAACGCCTTGAGCGCGCGTACCTCGCGCAGGCGCTTGACCAGCATCGGCCTCTCCACCCCGAAGGGGGTGAGGACCGCCGGGTCCGTGACAGGCGGCTCGCACACGAACTGCTCGTCGCGCCCTTTGTCCCGCAGAGCGTTGCCGGCGCACAGCCGCTCGTACTCCTGGCGACGCAGCGCCTGGTAGCGGTTCGCCGCGCCCTTGTCCCCGGCGCTGTCCTCGGCCGGGTCCTCCGCCTGCTCGGCCTCCAGCAGCGCCATGACGGCGTCGACCGAGACCGAGTCGTCGTCCGGGAACGCTCCCATCAGGTATATCTCGATCTTCTCGCGGGATGCGAGGGAACGCAGACGCTCCCAGTGACCTGTCAGCTTGTCGACGAGACCGTCGCTCCACGGCGGAATGGACAGCGCGGACTTCAGCACCGGCTGCCAGACCGCCGACGAACCGCGCTGGAGCGTGCGGGGTGCTTGCGTGCAAAACTCGGCGGGCGCGTCCTTGAGCCAGGGCCGTCTGCCCTCGCAGCGCACTCCGAGTTCGGTCAGTGCCGAGCGGCGGAAGGCGCCCTCCATGGACACTTCCGGCACACCGCAGGTGCAGGAGATGAGGATGGAGCGCAGCGAAGCGCTCTGGCCGGAGAATCGCATGCTCATCTCGCCGCCGCAGTGTCCGGTAGTGCCTTCTTCGCGGTTCTTGCGGTGCAGCCACTTCCAGTAGGGGAAGTCGTCGAGGTGCCCGTCCTCGCACGCCATGACGAATCGGGACGGCACGAGCGGCTCGTCGTCACAGTCCGTGCAGACGTTCTTCCCCGGTGGTGGGTTGAAGCCCCTTACGTGCTGGAGCGACTGGCACTTCGGGCACGAGTGCCACAGCGGGAACCGCCGCACGCGCACTCCGTCCGTGCTCGTGTCCTCGGAGGCCGGGGGCAGTCGGAAGTGGCTCACACCCAGGACTCGAGCGAGACGGTGCTCGTGAACGATCGGGGCCTCGTCGAGGGGCCAGCTCCGGTAGGCGTCATCGATGCCGGAAACGATGAACGACTCGTTGTCGACTGCGATCAACGAACCGACCCCGTACGTTGTGATCATCTGGGAGCGGCGGACCGAGCCGCGTCGGGGGAGGGCGAGACGGGGTGCGGCGGAGTTGCCGTCGCTGCTCCGGCGGCGACGCTCGCGTGGCGGGGTCATCGGGAAGCCTCCAGGAAGAGAGCGGACTCGGCGTCGACGTCACGCAGGCTCCACAGGGTGGACCAGGCGTCGTTGCCCTCGGACTCGTCGTCGTACGGCTTGAGCAGAGCGGGGGCCGGATTGCCGCGAACGGGCTCGTACAGCAGGCCGCCGTGGCCGCTCGCCATCTCCGCCCACCATTCGACGAACTCGTCGAATGCGTCGGAGGTGTCCTGCAGTTCGTCGCCGGCGACCTGGGAGACGCGATCCGTCAGCAACGGCTTGATCTCGGCGTACAAGCGATCCATGTACGTGTCGATCCGACCGGCGGCATCGTTCTCCCTGGCCTCCGGGATGAGGATGCGGGCGAGGGCCACTACCACGGCGTGCAGACCGCGGTCGCGGGAGCGAGCGGAGAACGGCGTCACGGACGTCGACTCCACCTCGCGGTAGAGCGCGGAGTGGAAGTGCAGGAAACTCTCGTAGTGCGAACGGTCCCGAGCGCGAGAGGAATTGAGCATCACTGCGACCAGTCCGGGATGCGCGCGGCCCACGCGGCTGGTGGCCTGGATGTACTCGGCCGTGGTCTGGGGCTGGCCCATCACCGCCATCAGGCCGAGGCGGTCCACGTCGACGCCGACAGCGATCATGTTGGTGGCCAGGAGGACGTCACGGACGTCAGGATCCGGGTACCGCTTCTCGATCTCCTTGAGACGGGCGGGGATCAGGCTCGCATCCACCCGACTCGTCAGTTCCGAGTAGCGGTTGGAGACACGAACGTCGGTGCCGTCCCGTTCGGCGAGCAGCCGCAGGTAGTCCTCCACGTCGTCGTTCACCTGAAGCTCGGCGGCCGACAGCAGGCGGAGGCTGTTGAAGTAGCCGACCAACGTCCAGTACGCGTCCCGGACCTCGTCGCTCGTCTCCGCGCGCATGGCCTGGTGAAGCAGGGCCGCGTATGTGCGGATGAGGAGGGTCGACTGGCTGGTCCCGGGGGCGAGCAGCCCTACGTACCGCCGACTGGCCTTGGTCCTGCGGTCGGTCTCCACGGCGAACCAGGAGTCACGCGCGTCCAGACCTGCCGGCGGGAACTGGCGCACGTCCCGGTCGAAGAGGTTGCGTCCCTGGTCGGATGCGCGGCGGATCGTCGCCGTGGAGGCGATCACTTTCGGCCGGTCGGCGAGGGCGTCCACAGCCGTCTCGTACAGGCCGGTCAGGGTGCCCAAAGGCCCGGAGATCAGATGGAGCTCGTCCTGGACGATCAGCTCCGGGGGCGGCGTGGCGTCGCCGGCCCGATTGCGGTTGAAGAGCGCCGCCGTCTGCTTGCGCCACGGCATGGAGGCGAACTTGTCGACCGTGGCGATGACGAGGGTGGGCCGGGCCTCGTAGACGGTCTGGTCCACGAGGTGCACGGGCAGGCCCGAGGAGAAGTCGCAGTCGGTGCCCGGGCAGCGGACGTCCATGCGGACGTCGTCCTCGTCCACCGTGTAGTTGTGGGCGTCCAGCGCCGTGCCGCACCAGGGGCAGGCATGGAGCTGGACCGGATTCTCCTTCTGCAGACTCTGCCCGCCCCGCAGCTTCAGCAGTTTCTCGGAGGCCGTCTTCAGATCGTTCGGCGTCGCCGACTTGCCCACCCACATGCCGATGGAGATGCCCTCGTGGCCCAGGCGCTCGGGGTTCGTCCGGCGCATCGACTCCATCGCGCAGATGAGGATCGTGGCACGCTCGAACTGCTGAAGGGTGAGCAGGCGCAGCGTGTACCGCATGAGCACAGTGACGCCGCCGCCGTGCACGCCTCGGCGCAGTCGCCGCAGGAACGTTGTGAAGGCGATCAGGCCCAGGTAGGCCTCGGTCTTGCCGCCGCCGGTGGGGAACCACAGCAGGTCAGAGATCTTGCGGTCGGGGTGCTTCGGGTCGTCGATGCCGCTCAGACACAGCAGCATGAACGCGATCTGGAACGGTCGCCAGCGCTGGGCAGAAAGATCGGGACCGCCCTGACGCCCGTTCTTCACCCAGGCGCTGCGTGCACGCTGCTCGGCCATCGCCCGGTTGGCCAGCCGGAAGGCCTCCATGACTTCCGGCTTCTCCGCGAGGATGCGGATGCCCTCACGCATCCGACCGAGGGCCTCGCGACAGGCGTCGAGCTGTACGTGCGCGGCCTCCTCGTAGGGGCTTCCGGCGAGCGTGGCCGCCTCGGAGGCCTTCGCGTCGATCCACTGCTCGTAGCCGAGAGCCAGTCCGCGCAACGCAGCGAGCACCTCGGTGTCGGTGCGTTCGGCGAGGCCGAGCATGCCGAGCGCCGTGCTGTCGATCTCCGGGTTGGAGTCGGTCAGCAGCACCTCGTACGTGGGCAGGAACTCGGAGCGGATCTCGCGGATCGCGGCCCGCTCTATTTCGGTCAGACCGACCGGCGGGGGAGCCCAGTCCCAGTGGGCGGAGCAGCCGTGCCCCACGGCGAAGGTGGGAGCGTGGCGGTACAGCAGGCGGCTCGCGGCCAGCTCCGGGTCGGTGGCGGACGCACCGGGGGAGCGGTCGACGAAGGCGGAAGCGCCGTTGGCCGCCCGGACCCGGAGAGCGGGCTGAAACAGGGCGAACGCGTCCTGGAGTTCTTGTTCGCCCACGACCTGTGCGTTGATCAACGTCACGGTGACAGTGACGGTACCGGAGGCCCTGTCCACCGGTCGGACGAGGATGTGCAGCTTCACCTCACCCGGTACGAGATCGTCCACCCTCACCTCGGGTCGGGTCACGTCGATCGTCGTGTCGGGCAGCTCCAGCTCCCGTCGTCGCCAGTGCTCGCGCTGATCGACCGTGGTCCGGGCCTCCGCGCGCCGTGCGGACACCGGCCGGCCATCGGCGTCGACGGCGTCGTACACGGCGGCACGCGCGGAGATCACGATCTCGGAGCTGATCTCGGGAGCCACGGCGAACGTGAGGCCCATCGTCGAGGGGCGACGGTCTCCGGACACCGGAGGCTCGAAGGCGGCGCCGCTGTCCTCCGAACTGTCGTTGCCGACCACAGGGGGCTCATCCAGGCCCTCCTGCTCGGTGGCATCCTCCTTCTGGCGCAGACGAGCCTCGCTGTTGGCGGCCTGAGGGAAAAGCACTCCGACCGGGTAGCGGGTGACCGGGGCATCCTGAGTGAGGATATCGACCGGGTCGTCCCCCGCCTCGACGTCCGGCCCGAGAAGCTCCCGGCGCAGCCGCGCCACCAGTTCCTCACGGACCCGGTAGTGCTCGGCGTGCGGGCTGGTCCCCTGCGTCATGCCTGCTCCTCCCCGGCGCGCTCGCCGCGTCGATGCCTTCCGATTCCGGTGATGCGAGGGGCGATCCACACCCCGTGGCCGCCGAGCCCCGCGTTGGAGCCGGCCGCCGTACTGCCCGCGACCGTCTCCAGCGTGTCCATCCGCAGGCCGACGATCTCCGTGGGCCAGGTGACGTCCCACGAACGCGAGATCATCTCCACCGCGTGCAGGTCCCGGCGGAAGCGCTCCGAGGCCTCGCCGATGATCCGGTCGCGATGGATCAGGTCGTACGGCGGGCTCTGATCGGGACCCGCGGGGAGCGCATGGCGCATACGAAGGGTCACCGGGTCACCCCGACGAACCTGCTCGAGCAGATAGGCCTGCGTCTCGACGGCGGACAGGGACGCGTCGTACGTCCCGGGAGGCTGCTCGCGGTGGACGTCTCCCGACACGACCTGGATGCCGTAGCGCTCGTGCTTCCTCCAACCACCGAGATACCAGCGGCCGGTGGGGCGATGACGTCGTATGCGGGAGGTGTCCGGCCCGGTCACGTGGTACAGGTCCTCGCGGGCCCGAGTCATGGCGACGTAGAGAGCCCGTGCCTCGGCGGGCACGTCGAGGCCGTCGTGCGCCTTGCGCAGCTCGGCGACGGACGGGGGCGACAGAAGCACCACCCGGTCGTACTCCAGGCCTTTGGCCCGGTGCACCGTCGAGACGACCAAACGAGCAGATTCCGGGTCGGCCAGCTCATCGGGGAACCGCCCCTGGGCCACCAGACGCCCCACGGCGGCGACATCGACGAGCCCGCGACCCGTGCGACGGGTCGCGGCACGCAACGAGCGCCAGCACCGCTGCGGATCCACGCCGGCAGGCAGCGGGATCCCTGCGAGCAGCTCCAGGAACCGGGCCTCCGTGAGCGTCGAGGACTCGGCTCTGCGCAGGAGTTCGGCGACCCAGTACGGCACGGCCCGGTCCTGCAGCGAACGTTTCAGCGCATGCTCGACCCCGTGCTCGTGGAGGAGCTCGGAGACGGCGAGCGCCTGGCGGTTGTCGCGGGTCAGGATTGCGCAGGTGCCGGGGTACGCCTTCAACGTGTTCAGCGTGAACTCGTCGGCCAGGTCACCGAGGCCCGGCAGGTCGAGCAGCCTGTCCCGCAGCTCGGCATGGAGCGTCGCGGCTGCGGCCTCCTGACTCTCCCTGGTACCCGCGAGGTCTTGCAAACGGGCACCGAGGGCGAGGGCGGTGCGCGCCTCGTCGCTCCGCGCTCGGAAGTTCTCGGTCAGCCGGAGCTCGACGAGGTCGTCGTACGAAGTCCTCAGCCAGGCGAAGAACCTGTCCGTCTCCCCCGCTCGTTCCGCCGGGTTGTCGATCTGGAAGCCGTAGATGCCCTGAGCGGAGTCACCGACCACGGTGAATCCGCACGAACGCTGGAAACGGTCGAGCAGGGTCTCCACCAGGTCCCGACGGTCGCCCACCAGATCCTGCGCCTCGTCGATCACCACGTGCGAGGGGGAACCCAGCTCACCCGCTTCCACCGCACCCTTCGTGATCGCGTCCGCAGCCGCGCGGATGCGCTCGTCGAAACTGCGGGCCGCCCACTCCTCGTCCGGGTACGCAGTCACGAGCAACTGGTAGGCCCACGAGTCGAAGGTCTGGACGCGCACCCTGCGGGCCCGGTCGCCGTGTCGGGCGATCCGGTCCCGCAACTCACGGACGGCGGCGCGGGAGAAGCTCAGAACGAGGATCTCACCGGCCTCCAGTGCCTCCTCGGGATCCTCGTGCCCCACCAGGGCGTCGAGGCGTCGCACCACCGTATGGGTCTTGCCGGAGCCGGCTCCCGCGGTGACGAGGAGGCGGCTGTCCCAAGGGAGATCGACGACGGCCCGCTGCTCGTCGGTGAGTGGAGGACTGTCGCCGTAGGGGTCGATCACTTGCTGCTCCACAGGTGCTCGAACTGGGTGAAGGCCAGGGCGGTGTCGAAGTTCCGCACGTTGTCCCTGACATTGAGGATCAGGCAGGTCTCCTTGCCCCCGTTGAGGGGGCCGCGCAGGCCGCGCCCGATCATCTGCTGGTACACGTTGGGGCTGTACACCGGGCGTGCGACGACCACGGCCCGGGTGGCGGGGGCGTCGAAACCCTGCGTGAGGACGCCGTAGTTGGTGAGCACGCGGATGCGGCCGGCCCGGAAGTCGTCGATGCGCCTGCGGCGATCGTTGGCGGACGTGGTGGCGTCGACCGCGGAGGCGGTGATGTTCCGATCACGAAGCTTCGCCGCCAGGTACTTGGCGTGATCGACGGAGGTGGCGAAGACCAGCACGGGCCAGTCCTCGGGCATGTCCGAGATCTCGGCCAGGATGCGGGCATTGCGGTCGTGGTCGTCGGCCAGCCGCTGCTCGGCCGCCCTGGACAGGATGCTCAACTGTTCGGCCCGCTGTTTCTCCTCGGGCTTCAGGGTGATCGTGCCTCCTTGCAGGATGCGATGCTCGACCTGTGCCAGCATCCCGAGACGCTGCAGCTCGGCGTACGCATCCCCGTTCCGGAAGACGCCTTCGTCCAGACGCCGGCCGCCGAAACGGTTGATCAAGCGGCGCGTCTCGTCCTGGTTGGTGTTGCGGAACGGCGTCGCGGTGAGCCCGAGGAGGTGGCGGTCGGTGCGGGAGGCCGTCAGCCCCAAGTGCGCAAGGATCTGGGTGTAGCGGGGCGTGATGGCGGTGTGCGCCTCGTCGACGATGACGAGAGCGGCGTTCCGCAGCCATGCGTAGGCGTCCGCGGCGAGACAGTTCGGCTGCTGGAGCTTGGCGTCCGTGGCGACGACCAGCTGCGGTCGATCCACGACGGGGCCTGCCTCGTTCGTCGACCACAGCCGGTTGATCGCGAGCGGCATCTCGGCACCGACCTTCTCCCAGACGAACTTCCAGCTCTGCACCGCCTGCTCGCACAGTTCCTCGGTCTGGGCGATCCAGAGGATCGGCCCGTCGAGCCGTCCCACCTGCTTCACCCAACGGATCACCGCCTCGGCCGTGACGCGCGTCTTTCCCGCGCCGGTCGGCAGGGACAGCATGCCGCGCTGCGGCACGATACGGTCCAACATCGAAAAGACGTTGGCGGCCAGCCGCTCCTGGTAGTCGTGCAGCCGGGGAAAGTGCAGAGGTCCGTCCACGTCGATCCGCGGCTCCAACGACGGCGCTCTGAACCCGGCGAAGGCGTCCGGGAAGCGGAGGTCCGCCACGAACGCCACCGCCGTCGAGGCACCCGTGAAGGACGCAGGGGCGTGGCTCGGGTAGAGGTTCTGCAGGTCACGGGCGTGCACCTGCAGAATGCTGTCCCCATGCGCGTTGAACGCCATCTGCGCGATGCGATAGTCGTCGGGTTCCGCTCCGCCGTTCTCCGCGCGCTCACCGTCCATGAGGCCCGCAGGCAGACGGTCCCGCAGGGCCTCGGCCCCCAGCAGCAGCAGGAGCTTGGCCACTACGTCGTCGGCCTCCCGTACGGCCTTGAGCGCGTTCTTGACCTTCTGGTCCTGCTCCTGACGCTGCTGCGCCTCCAACACCTGCCGGCAACCGGATGCACCCATGCGCCAGCGAAGCTCGCGGTCCACGGCCATGAGGGCGTCGAGAGAGGAGGCCGGTTCAAGAACGAGGATCGTGGCCCCTTGAAGGCTGCTGTTCAGCGTCCGGGGGCGCATGCCGTTCGGGGTGCGCGTGACCTCCTCGAGGACCTTGCACCGCTGCAGCATGTACTGGTCGACCTGCGAACCGCGCAGTTGCCGGAGCGCGGGGTAGGCTTCCTTGAGCGGAACGGCCTCGCCGGCCGGCTCGTACCGGGTCTCCCGGCTGATCACATCGGCGTAGGGCAGCATCCCCCACTGCTTGACGAGCAGCGCGGCGTCCTCGGCGGACGTGGTCAGCAGAGCAGGCAGTCGCTCGGACCGCAACGCCCGGTACTCCTCCTGTGAGGAGGCAACGGCGATCTCTCCATCGGGGCGGCTGCCCCACTCGTCCCCGATCCGACACCTGGTGAGGGTGTCGTCGGGGAAGGGCACCTCCAGACGGGTCAGAAGCACGTACGTGTTGCCGACGAAGACGTCGTCCTCGCTTCGCTGGAGCTTTTCCCGGAGCTGTGCCCAGAAGGAGTCGGGCACGTCTTCGACGCTGGCCGCGAGACGAAGCTTGCGGGCCTTCTCCGCACTGATCTGCGCAACCGGCAGCACGTCGCTGTACGCGGCGAGCTGGGGGCCGACGGCCTCGGTGACAGGACGGACCCCCTGCGAGGTCCTGACGAAACCGTGCCGCTTGAGCATCCAACGCATCGGCGAGGCCACGGCCCGACGGGTCCCGACCTGCGCTCCGACCTGGAGCGTCCAGTTGTCGACAAGGGCGTCCTCGGGCAGGACCGCGAGGAAGTTGGCTCGGGCCTCTTCCGAGAGTGCGGGCAGCAGGTGCAGCGGCCCGCCGATCGCCGCTCCCTCCAGCTTGATCTTGGCAAGCGTCGGGCGGGACGCCTGGTCGGGCAGCGTCGCGCAGTACTGCTTGTGAGCGACCTCGCGGTACTGCTGGAACCACGGCTCCTGCTCGGGACGGTATCCACCCGTGGGCCGGTCGCGCAGGCCCACCTCGCGGAAGAAAGCCATGTCGTCGGAGTGGAACCGGGTGTCCACGGAGATCGTGGGGTCGGACTCCGGCGTCACGACCGGGCCGGGCAGCAGACAGTCCCGTATCGGTCGGAAGCGCCCGTCCGAGGTGCGCGCGTACAGCATCGAGAGCGGGTCCGGCACCCGTCGGACCACCTCGTGCGACAGCTGGCCGCTGCCGGCCTGGTGGAACAGTTCCCAGAACCGGGTCCATTCTTGTGGGCCGTACGACGTGAACCCCTGCTCGAGGACACTGATGAAGCGACCTCGGACGTCTGCCTCGCGGATGCCGAGCACGGCGAGGGCGCCGGCGAGCGAGGGGTCGGTCGACAGAGCGGTGTCGACGTAGACCAGGGACTCGCGCAGCCCGTCCTGGTCGGTGCGGCGGAACACCTTGCCGACGACCGGGGCGACCATCCCGTGCTCCTCGGTGAGCACGATCCGCGCGGCCCGGGCCTGGTCCGCGTAGGGGGAGGCCGACTGGATCATGTCGGCGACGATACGGACAGCGGCCGCGGACGCCTCTGCTGTGCCGTCGACGACCAAAGCCTCCAACCACTCCCGTACCGAGGCGCGTTCCCGCTTGGACGCCTTGAGGATGTGTTCGACCTTGCCGGAGCGCAGGTCGGTGGCCTCCACCGACGGGTGCAGCCAGTTCGTGGGCCGGCCCGGGCAGGAGTTCCACAGGGTCAGCCAGCGGACCAGCGACTTGTTGTCCTTGCCGAGCGACGGGTGGATGTTCAGATCGCGAGGCACCTGAAGCCGGCCGTCCTGGTCCGGCAGCGACGGTCGGTGAGCGGTGGCCTCCCAGATCTTCTCCGTGAGGTAACGGTCGGCCCAACTGACCGTCTCGGACTCCCGTGAGCGCCCGGGAAGGAGCGGAAGGTATGCGGCCGGGTCCTCGATGGGAGCCAGCTCGGGCAGCGACTCGACCACCAGTCGGGCGGCGATCCGGATCATCTCCTGGTTGAAGGGCGAGGAGTCCAGCAGATTCTGCCGGTCCTCGTTGGTCTTCCAGGACCCGTTGAGGATTCCACTGAGCGTCATCTCGTACTTGGTCGGGAAGAACGACCAGAACCTGCCACGCCCCTTGGGGGACGACTTGAGTCCGGTGGCCGCGTCCTCCTCGTACTCGGGGACGGCCCACGAGATGTCGAGGGAGACACGGTCGTGGAGCTCGCCCGCGCTGGAACGGGCGACGGACGTCGGCTCGTGTGTGAGAGTGAACACCCGCCACCGGCTGGCAGAAGGGTGCCGACCGGGGCGCTCCTCGCGGACGGTGTGCAGGTGCCGGTCACGTTCGACGGTGAGGGTTCGGCGTACGACGGGGCGCGGACGGCGGTCCTCCAGAATCACCTTGGCCACGTGAGGCGAGAAGAGCTGGAACCCGAGGGGGAACTCCTCACGGCCACCGGCCGAAGCCCCTCCGTGCATGTCCTGGCCGAGTCGCTCCGCGGCCCCGTCCAGCAGCGGAAGACGGACGACGGTGGTGGCCCAGCTCAGCAGTTCGTCCAGTACCGGGTCGTCGGCCCGCTCCGCTGCGTCGTCGAGGCGACGGGCCATGCGCAACACGGGAGCCTCGAACTCCTCGCCAAGACGCGCCGTGACCCCCGGAACGGAACGGATCTGAGCGTAGGCCCACTCGCGGTCGAAGCCGAAGGAGCCGGTACTGCTGAAGAACTGCGGGGCGTCGGTCACGACGAGCACGGATTTGACACCGACGCCGAAACGGCCGATCTGTCCACCGCGCTTTCGCGACATGCTCATCCGGAGAATCGTCTCTGCGCCCTCGGGGGTGACGGGATCTCCCTCGTTCGCGCAGTAGAGATGGTTTTCCGTGAGAACGACGTGGATGGTGCCACCTGGCTCTGCGGCGATTTCGTCGGCGGCGTTCTGGACGAGCTCGAAGAGTTGCCGGTCACCGTATCCGCCTTGGGTGATGCGTCTTTCTCCGTTCGCGTGCTCCGGAATGAGACCGGGATCGACGGCGTACGTCTGGAGGACGCGGGAGGACTGGTCGATCACGGTCTTGAGCACGGGGGTCAGTTCGAGAGACACAGGACTCCGATCCTGGAACAACGACCTGATGGGAAGGGTACGGAGGACCGCACGAGTCAGGTGACGTCAGATGCTGACGCCACATCAGTCACCTTGCGTTATAGGGGTGATGACTGGGACGCACTCGAAGGGGCGGTGGTTCCGGAGGTGTGGAATGCGCAGAGAAAGTGGATGCTCTTCTCGCTGGGAGCATGACAAGGATTCAACGTGGCCTGCGCTTTCCGGGTCGACGGTCGACAGAAATGACGACAAAGGGGCCGGTGGGCGAACTCGGGTGCGCGAAAAGCGGTCCGCACACCGCGCTTGTGATGCCGCCGAAAAGGGCTGTACAGAGGAAGACGGCACACTTCTACCAGGGCGTCGGAGAAATGTTTCTCCCGCGGGTGGGGCCGCTGAAGGAAGAACGTACTCGGTCCCGTAGAGAGTCCGCAAGAGGGTTGGAAGGGGGCTTTGAGGCGGCGAAAAAGGTGCATTCGGTGACAAGTTGGGCATAGCTCGCCGGGGAACCTCTCCGGGAGGTCCGGAATCTCTGTCAAAGGTTGTTTGACAGAAGGTGCACTGTCAAAGGGGCGGGTAGGGTGGCGGTGCTGTCCCACGCAAGAGGACCAGGACCCTGAGAGCAGGTGACCGTGGAAGCAGGCGAGGACTTCGGTCCATGGCTGGCACGGCAGTTGAAGCTCGCCGACATGACCCAGACCGAGCTGGCCCAGGCGGTGGAGGTGACGCGCGCGGCCGTCTCGGCGTGGATCACCGGGCGGGCGGCACCGCGTCCCGAGACGATCGAACGCATCGCCCGGGCCCTGAACACCGACCTGGCCACGGTGCACACTCGCACCACCGACACCCAGGCCGGCCTACCCGTCACCTGGTATCACCGGCCCGGCTATTCCGACGGCGGCCGTGACGGCGGCAATGCCGCGGCCTTCGCCTTCGACGCGGACGTCCAGGTCCTCGCCCGGGAGACCTGTCAGAACAGCCTCGACGAGCGGTTGACGGAGAACGGCCGCCCGGTCCGCGTGCGGTACACCATCCACGAGCTCACCGGCGAGAAGCTGGAAGCCTTCCGCAAGGCCATCCTCTGGGACGAACTCCACCCGCACTACATGGCGGTCTCGGAGTCCGCTTCCCATCAGAAGGTCGGACGGGTCGTGGACGCCGGTGTCCGTGACATGTTCGAGAAGGGCCGGTTGGTCCTCCTGCGCATCGACGACTACAACGCCTCCGGTCTCACCGGCGACGACTACGACGACGGCAAGTTCGCCGCCGTCGTCCGTCGCCAGCTGGAGAGCCTCAAATCAGGGCGGGACGCGGGTGGTTCCTACGGCCTCGGCAAGGCGACGCTCTGGGCGACGAGTGCCCTCGGCATGGTGCTGATCAACTCGACTCTCTCCGTTCCTCACGAGGGCCGAACCGAGCGCCGTGTCATCGGACGGCTGGAGCTGCCCTGGCGTTCCGTCGGCGACTGCGCGTACGCGGGTCCCGCCTGGCTCGGGCGCCCCGACCCCGACAGGCCCGGTGCCGAGGTGGTTCGTTCCTGGTGGGCCGACGAGGAGACGGTCGAGAACCTGTACCTCACCCGTGACAGCGACGATCCCGGCACTTCCTTCCTCATCGTCGGTGCCCATGACGTGGCCAGCCTCGACCAGGGCGGTTCGAGCCCCGACATGGACGAGGAGAGCGGGGGCGAGGACGACGGGACCCGTGACATCGAAGCCATGCACCGACGACTGGTCGAGGCACTGGGGCGGAACTTCTGGGCGGCGATGACGGGTGGTGGAGGCCGGCTTCCCCTCCTGGAGACCTCGGTACGCACTCTTCGCAACGGTGAGATCGTCGTCGAGGAGCAGAAGGTCGACCCCACCGACGAACAACCCTCTCGGACCAGGGCGTTGCGTGCCTTCTACGACGGGACGACCGTGGACCGGCTCACCGAGGTCGGTCAAGTCGCGCTGCGCACGGTCCCGCTCCGGCTTCCTCTCTCGGGCGGACGCCGTGGCACGCTCGGTACGCACCCAGCGGTGCTTCTGGTCACGACTGCCGAGGACAGGGACGGCGTCCCGAACCAGGTCCACTCGCTGCGTGGCAACCGCATGACCATCAAGAAGTCGGGCGTCGCCGGCCTCCCGCTGGGCGTCAACGCCTTCCAGGCCGTTCTTCTGACGGGACATGCGGCTGGAGAGTCGGCTCCCTTCGCCGAGGAAGCCGAGGAGTTCCTACGCGCTGCCGAGCCGCCCGAGCACGACAACTGGGGGCAGACCGAGGAGTTGACCCTCCGCTGGTCGCACACCGCGCACCATCGCATCAAGCGGTTGACCACCGAGGTCAACGCAGCTGTGAAGGAACTGGTCTCCCGGCCGAGGCGTTCCAGTGGTGAGGGTGGCACGAAACTGCGGAAGGCGCTCACCGTTCAGCGCAGGACCGGCCCCAAGCGTGGTTCGGGCGCGGCGCTCCCGGAGTTGGACGGACTCGACGCCTCGATCGGCGCGCGTGGGGAGTGGCAGATCACCGCGGAGGTGAAGCTGCCTCGTGGCGACGAACTGCCGACCATGACACCGGTGGTCCTGCTCGACGTGCGTTCCGGCAGTCGCCCCAAGCTCGATTGGGCGGAGCTCGTCGCCGTCGAGGGCTGTGAGGTCGAGGACGGGGCACTGCGCTTCACGCCTGGCGCCCGTCGTGCCGTCTTCAGGGGTTCGACCGACGTGAGCGGCCATCCGGTTCGTACCGCGCTCACCCGGCTCGTCCTCGAACTGCGTGCCGGCAAGGGGGAGTGAGGCGTGAAGTTCTACCCGTACAAAAGGCTGAACCGCCCGATCGCCCTACGGGTGACCTCGGCTTCCCTCAAGCTGCCCGACGGTTCCCGAGACCACCTGGACACCTCGGCGTTCTCCACACAGCAGCGGGCCGTGGCCCTGGGTGTGGCGCAGCACGAGGATTGGGTGTCGGCCAGGATCGGCCTGTCCGCCACTTTGCCGCCCGGCGCCACCGCTCCCGACGCCCCGTGGAGCGAACTGCGCGTCCTGGCGGTGCTCGCCGACGGTGAGACCAACGTGCGTACCTCCGTCGAACTGAGGCAGGACGCCCCGGGGAGCAAGGAGTGGTCCGGAGCCATCGAAATGTTCCGGGACGATCACGTGGGCCGTGCGGGTCTTGCGGTACATGCTGTCGCCACGGTCGACGGTGTACCTGGTCGAGCGATCGCCGAGACCGATGAGGACTGGACCGTCGATGTGGCCGCCGAGGAGCCGCTCGGTGGTCTGCGTCTGGACGTGAAGCAGATGAGTTTCTCGAAGAGCGCACGAGACTGGCTGAACGCCTACTCCGACGCGCCCTGGATCGTGGATGCCTCGGGTCGGCTACCGACAGTGCTGGTCAACACCGACATCGAGGGATTCTCCGATCTCCTCGGTGGTGAGAGCGGAGGCATCGAGAGCAAGGTCCACGAGATGCTGGTCTCCCAGATGGCCACCGATGTCTGGACCGCCGTGTTCCACAGCTCCGTGGGCGACCTGGAGACCGAACCCGATGGCTCGCCGGTCTTCCCCACCGACTGGCAGGGCGAGGTACTCCGGGAGATGCTCCCCGATGTGGTGCCGGGCGTCCACGTGGAGGAAGCGCTCCGCCAGGTACACCGCCGCCGCACCGGGGACGCGGGGTGGGTGGAACTGCAGACGCGCATCCACTATGCGGCCGTGCGTCGCGCAGGAGCGAGCAAGGCGCTCGCCAATGCCCTGCGCGGACTCCAGCAGATGAACCGAGGGGACAGAGCGTGATCGAGAAGCCGCACCATCTTCCTCAGCGCCTCGGTCTGTTGTCCGCTGCGGCGGCAGACCCCTTCCTCACCGAGGACCTGCTCAAGGGGACTCAGGGCCACAGCGGCGTTGATCTCGCCAAGGTCGTCGAACCCCTGCCGGAGGACGACCCCCGATGGGAGGTCGAGCCGCTCCGGGAACTCGTGGAGGACGCGATGCACGAATTCCGGGACAGTCGGACCCAGGCCGATGCCTGGCTGGCCCCACGACTGCACGCCGCCTTGCGGATCACTCGGCGGGAGGCCGCGGACCGACGAATCTGGAACCATCTCGCGTTGGCCGTCGCTCCGGATTACGTGGCGTGGCGGCATCTGTCGACGCCGGCCTCGGAGCAGAGCGAGTCGCGTATCAACCCCGCCCGCTTCAAGGGGGCGCCCGATCGCCAGTGCTTCTCGCGCTTGTGGTGGGCGGCGGAGATGTTCCGCAACGGCAAGGACTATTCCCCGGTCGTGGCGGCCTGCTCCAGCCAGGAGCTGATCCACTCCGCGCTGAAACGGGATCTGATCGACCATCGTCCCACTGCCCAGGCCCTGGTCCGACTGCTGAGTGGTGGGATCGCCACCACAGGCCGTGAGATCGAGGGCCTCATGACGGCGATCAACGCCGCTGGCGCGACCCTCGTCTACGACGTGCTGGCTCCGGACGAGCCCCGCGATCCCGAGGCGCTGCGGCAGTGGGTGGCGGAGGCCGAGTCCGCGCCACCGGTGCCGAGACGCTCTCTGCCGGCGGGGCCCGACGAGGAGCCCGTCCCGGAGGTCTCGGTGGCCGCACTCACCGACTTCTTCGCCGATTTGTTCGAGACGGCCCCGGTCAGAGGCCGGACACTGCAGGACTGAGGGCGGTGGTCAACTGTCCTTGGGTGCATGCCTCTTCAGGTCGCGGTGGTCGCAGATCTCCACGGGCTTCTCGGGCTTCCACGCCTCCAGGGCCGCGGCGGCCTGCTTCAACCTGCTCTTGGCCTCGTCGCTGCTCAGTTCGGGCTCGAGGACGTGCCGCAGCACATGCAGGGCAAGCCTGGGCGGCACGGCGTTGCCGATCTGCTGCGACACGTCGTTGCCCCTCCACGGGTACGCGACCGGGAACGACTGGAGCACCCCTGCCTCGGCAGCGCTGAAGCGATTGAAGTCGGCGAGGTCCGTGTCGGTGCCCTTGTGGACAACGCGATTGCGCGACACCTTCCCGGTGATCGTGGCGGAAGGGGCGTCATGGTCACGTCGGCCGCGCGCCTCAGGGACGCCGCCGGTCCCGTAGTTCGAGACAACGGTGAAAGCGGGGCGCTTGGGTAGATCCCGCTTGATGCCCCGCGCCCTTTTGAGCGCCTTCTCCATGGAGATCCAGCTCTCCTTCGCAGTCTCCAGCGGGAGCATGTCCGCGCGACTCGCCTTCGACGATCGGGTGGCGGAGCCACCCGGGTGGTAGCGCTCATGTGTCTCCTCCACTTCCGGGAGGTGACCGGGACGGACTCCGCTCTGGAGGGCGGCTCGATCGAGACGAGCCATCAGCACCGCGCGCCGTCGTGTCTGTGGTACGCCGAATGCCTCAGTGTGCATCAGCTGTGTCGCGGTCCGATAGCCAAGGGTGGTGAGGACCTTGGCGTACTCCGTCCACACCGGCATCACCGCGGGCACCTGTTCGAGGATGACGGCATCGTAGGGCTTCAGGCCGGGGCGCCGGCTCCGCTCGATGACCCACCACAGGGGTTGCAGAACCAACCCCGTCCGCTCGTCACCCAGGTCCTCGAGCTTGTCCTTCAACTTGTCGAGCTCGTCGCTCAGGTCGCTGAACTCCGTGAGCAGGCCCTTGAGCGTGTCATCCGTGATGTCGAGGGTCTGCGGCGCCTTGAGCTTCTTCAAGAACTGCTTGACCTCCTCCGCAGAGGTCCCCGACTCCTCCAGCCTCTGCTTCATGGCCTTGCGCCTCGTGGCCCTGAACTCCTCGAGCTTGCGCTTCTCGGCCCTGACCTCCCTGGCCTCGAGCTCTCTGATCCGGAGTTCCTCGGAGATCGTCCTCCAGGTGCGGAAGATCTGAGCCCAGTCCCGGGCGTTGTCAGGGTGTACGGCCTCGTGCAGCCGCTCGATGTACTGGATCACCTTGTCCAGCGCCCTGCGGCCTGCCCCGTGGCCGGCCACGGTGAAAGTCTGGCAAGGAGGTCCACCGGTCAGCACCTGGGCGTCGGGGAAAAAGGCCGCTCGGTAACGGCGGACGTCGCCCTGGAAAGTGTGCATGCCCGCCTTGCTGCGGGTGGCGCACGCCCCTGGATCCCATTCGATGCCGGTCACCTGGTAACCCAGAACCTTCGCGGCCACATCCAGTCCACCCGGCCCCGCGAAGAGATCAATGATCGCTAGGGGTTTGTCCTGGTTTACGTCCGGATGAGGTGCTGGGGTCATGAGGTGGAAGTGTAGCCGGCGATACGGGGAGGCCACCGCCCTACCTCACGCTCGGTCGAAGGGCCGCAACAACGGTTCCCACCTGGCAATTCTTTGTTCACGAGCGAAGTGCCTCGGCGACAGCCCTGCCGAGGGCTTCGCCCACGGGCGGAGGAGAGGCGTGACCGACCTGACGGTATCGGGCCGTCTTCTTCCCGGTGATCTCCCAGTCGGCGGAGAAACCCTGGAGAAGAGCCGTCTGCTCCACGGTGAGTCGTAGCATGCCTTCCCGGCCGAGTTCAGGCGCCCACACGAAGTCTCGTCCCGGGATCTCGTCGCCCAGTGAGTGGGCGTTCACCCCCAGCTTCTCCCATTTCCTTTTGGCTCCGGAAGGTCCCAGGTCCGCCCCACCGCGATTCTTCGATCCGCCGACCAGCGTCGGAGCCACGGTGGCCGCCTGGGCCGCCCAGCGGTCGGCGTCCCGCCAACCACGCGACCGCATGGAATCCCCCAGAGCCTCGCCGACCGACACGTGGTCCGTTGCAGTGGGGGTCGGCGGCCGAAAGGCCGAGAACCACTCCTTCTTGATGGCGATCAGAACGCCCTGCTTGCGATCCTGCGGCACACCGAAGTCGGCGGCATTGAGGACAAAAGCGCTGAACTGATATCCCAGGTGCTCCAGTTCTGCACGGGCGAACTCGCGGAAGTCTCGGAACTTGTCGCTGTGGGCCAGCGTGGGCACGTTCTCCACGAGGAGTGCCCGTGGTCCGATGGCATGGGCGAGGTAGACGGCGGCCTTCAGCAGCCGCTCCTCGTTCCCGGATTCGACCCGGACGGTCGTCGCGTTCGACTTCACGCGCGGTAGGCCGGCAGACAACAGATCCACGTCATAGCTCTCGGGATGTTCGCTCGGATCGAAGTCCAGAAGGTCCGCCTGGAGCACGTTCCAGTACGGCCGGTTGGCCCGCAGGGTGCGGCAGGCGTCGACGTCCTCGTCGAGCAGCAGTCTCGGCTCGAAGCCGGCCCGCTCCAGACCCAGAGCGAGTCCACCTGCCCCCGAGCACACATCGACAAAGGTCAGCCCGCTCAACGATTCGTCCCCCGTCCCCGTTGGGCCCTCCGCCGATCGACCGCTGAGGCGATGCGCAGGGCCACGTCCTCCGGAGCTTCATGCTCCCAGAACCGCAGCACTTCCCACCCGGCGGCCATGAGATGTTCGGTGGTCTCCACATCACGTGCCATGTTGCGGTCCAGTTTCTGCCGCCACCACTCTGCGTTCGACTTCGGCTGCGTGGCGTGCTCGGGGCATCCGTGCCAGAAGCACCCGTCGATCAGGACGGCCACTTTGACCGAGGTGAAGGCCACGTCGATCCTGCGCCGGGCCAGGCCGGGCACCGGGTACTCGACGCGGTAGCGCAGCCCTGCCGCGTGCAGCAGGCGCCTGACCGTCAGCTCCGCGGCGGTGTTCTTGCTGGCTTGCCGGCTCATGCGTGCCGAGACGGCAGGCGACGACGGCTTCATCGTGCTCAACGCGGCTGTGCCTCACGATTATGGCTTGGTCCTGACGGCAGCCGAGTCCGTGTCGATCGAGCCGTCGGACCACGGCTGTCGTGTCGATTCCATCACGGGGCCGGGCGCCCACGCACCACGTTCGGCGGCCGGGCCCACGGCGATGCGGACGTTCTTCTCCATCGTGATGGCGAACTGCCGGTCGAGCTCAGCCCTCAGGACCGCCGTGGCAGTCTGCGTACCCGCTCCCCGACCCACACCAACACCCCGCCCCCCGCTGCGGCGGCCAAGCCACCGCCCTCCCCCGCGCAGCCAGCGTCGTCGCGTACTGCGGCAGCAGCGTCGCGTCCCCCGGTGAAGCTCCCTCCGACGCCGCGAACGCCTCGTACGACGGGACCGTGCCCGTGACGATGCCGAGGTTCGCGGTGCCGGAGGCCGCCAGCTCGCGCAGGGAGGACTCTATGGTCGACAAGTGGTCGGTGTGGGACGGGTACTCCGACGACAGGGTGGGGTACGCCGAGAGGAGTTCCGTGAGTTCCGGGGCGGGCCAGTGGAGGACCGCCACCGGGAAGGGGCGGGAGAGGGCCTCTCGGTAGGCGCCCAGTTCGGCGCGGAGGCGGGAGATCTCCGCCGCCAGTTCCGCCGGGTTGTCCGAGCCGAGGGACCATACGCGTTTGGGGTCGTGGAGTTCGTCCAGGGAGACGGGGGACGTGTGCAGGGTGTCCGCGAGGGTGTCCCGGTCGTCGTGTGGCAGGCCCAGCATGCGGCGGACGCGGTGGCGGCCGTAGAGGAGGGGGTGGGTGGCGGGAGGGGGTTCCTCCGACGCGTCCGGCAGCAGGAGGTCGGCGGCCTCGCTGAACGTCTTCGCCGCTGCCTCCAGCTCGTCGTGGGCCTCCAGGGCCTCCGCCACGATCACCCACGCGGCCGGGTCCCGGGGCGCCGTCGCGCGGATGCCCTCGATGATCGCTCTCGCCTCGGCCTCGTGACCGTACTCCCACAGGTTCGACGCCTTCAGGGCGCGCACCAGGGCGGGGTTGTCCAGCCCGTCGGCGGACGACAGCAGGCGGTCGTAGAGCGTGGTCGCCGCGGGGCGGTCGCCGGACAGCTCCAGGTGGGCCGCCGCCCGCAGGAGGAGGGTCTCGGCGTCCTCGGGATACAGGCCGGCGGTCCGCTCCAGGCGTGCCGCTTCGGCGGTGTGGTCGACGTTCTCGGCAGGCGTGTCGGGGCGCATGGGGGACACCGTACTGCCGGGACGTGACAAAAGTGAGGCGTGGAGGCCTGCCGGGGAGGGGGCCCGTCCCGGCGGTACGTATATCTGGATATCTTCTGTGCCGACGTCTACACGCGGAGTCGGCATGCAGAACACGGGTGCGCTGCTCGGGGACGGTCGTCCGGCCGGCGTCGGGGACGGGGCGGACGACCCGGCAGCGAGGGCGGACGACCCGGCACCGCCCCGGTACTGGCCGGTCCTGCTTCTCGGCGCCGCCGTCGTACCCGGCACCCTCCTCTTCCTCCTCGGGCGCTGGGGCGACGCCCCGGCCGTGCAGGCCTGGCGGACCGTGTGCCTGGCCGTCACCGTGCAGGCCCTGCCGTTCCTGCTGCTCGGCACGGCCCTGTCCGGCGCGATCAACGCCTTCGTGCCGGAGGGAGTGTTCAACCGGATCCTGCCCCGGCGGCCCGCGCTCGCCGTACCCGTGGCCGGGGTCGCGGGGGTCGTCCTGCCGGGCTGCGAGTGCGCCTCCGTGCCGGTCGCCGGCAGTCTCATCGGCCGCGGGGTCACCCCGGCCGCCGCCTTCGCGTTCCTGCTCTCCGCGCCCGCCATCAACCCGGTCGTGCTCACCGCCACCGCCATCGCGTTCCCCGGGAACCCCGCCATGGTGCTCGCCCGGCTGCTCGCCTCCCTCGCCACCGCCGTCGTCATGGGGTGGCTGTGGCTCCGGTTCGGGCGGGCCGAGTGGCTGCGGCCCGTCGTACGGCACACCGGGCATCAGCACGGGCACAGCCGGTGGGACGAGTTCCGCCGCGGGTTCCAGCACGACTTCCTGCACGCCGGCGGGTTCCTGGTGCTCGGCGCCGTGGCCGCGGCCACCTTCAACGTGGCCGTCCCGCGCTCCGTGCTCGACACCTTCGCCGCCGCGCCCTGGCTGTCGGTGCTCTTCCTGGCCGCGCTGGCCGTGCTGCTCGCGGTGTGCTCCGAGGCCGACGCCTTCCTGGCCGCCTCGCTGACCGGGTTCCCGCCGGTCGCGCGGCTGGCGTTCATGGTGGTGGGGCCCATGGTCGACCTGAAGCTCATCGCCCTGCAGGCGGGGACCTTCGGGCGGGCCTTCGCGGTACGGTTCTCCGCCGCGACCGTCGTCGTCGCCGTCACGTGCAGCGTGCTGATCGGAGGGGTGCTGCTGTGAGCCGGTCTGCGAAAGGGTCTGTGAAACGGTCACTTCAGGCGGGGCTGCTCGCCCTCTGCGGGCTCGGGCTGCTGCACGTCTCCCTCTTCACCGACCTCTGCCTGCGCTACGTCAAGGAGGGCATGCGGCTCCCGCTCATCGCCTCCGGGGCCGTCCTGCTCCTGCTGGGGATCGCGAGCGCCGCCCTCGACAGAGGCGACGCCGGCACCGGTCATGGACACGACCACGCCGGCCTGCCGCGCGTCTCCTGGCTGCTGCTCCTGCCCGCCCTCAGCCTGCTCTTCTACGCCCCGCCCGCCCTCGGCGCCTACACCGCCGCCCGGCAGCCGGCGAAGACCGTCACCCATGACAGCGACTTCGATCCGCTGCCCGCCACCTCGCCCCTGCCCATGACCCTCTCCGACTTCACCAGCCGGGTGCGGGAGGACCGCGGGCAGGCCGTCGAGGGGCGCACGATCCGGATGACCGGGTTCGTCACGCCCCTCTCCGGCACCCGGGGAGGCGGCTGGGAGCTGACCCGGATCATCCTCAACTGCTGCGCCGCGGACGCCCAGTCGGTCAAGGTGCGGATCTACGGCGGCCCAAAGCTGCCCGCCGACACCTGGGTGACGGTCACGGGGACCTGGCACCCCGGCGGACGGCTCGGCACCCGGTCCGCGCCGGTCGCGCTGGACGCCCGCACGGTCACCGAGGTCCCCCGGCCGTCGAACGGCTACCAGGACGCCCTGCCCCTGCAGTGACCGTCACGCGATGACGCTCACGCGGTGACGCCGTCGATCTGGAGCGTCTGCACCGCCGACTTGGCCGCGAAGGGCACGGACACCGACGTGCCGTTCAGGTAGGTGCCCGAGCGGGCCGCATAGCGGTCGCCGCCCGTCGTGACCGTGTTCCAGCGGGGGACCAGGCCGCCCGGGCCGGCGCGCTGCCGAGGACGCCGCCGCCCGCGGCGGCCGGCAGTGTTCTGCGTCGGATCATGGGTCGTTCGCTGCCTCTCCGTGCGGCTCCGGCACCGCGTTCCTGGGAGCGGTGCCGACTCGTCCCCCCGGCATGCCACAGGCAGCATCGGGGGCGCCGGACGGCGTTGTCGAGGGTTGTGACGGCCCTTTCTCAAACCCATTGAAGAAGCGCGGGTACGGGCTACCGCCCTTCTGTCTCTGGCCAGTTGGAGGCTCCGCGCCTATCGTGCGGGCGGCTCCGGTGGAGGTGGGCGCGGATGCGGACTGCGGCGGGCGTGCGGGTCGTACGGCACAGCGATCGGCGCAGGCGCGCCCGGTGCGGGCGGGTGCTGTGGAGCGGGGGCGAGGTCATGGTGACGGCCGGGCTGGTCCTCCTGCTGCTGGTCGCGCACCAGATGTGGTGGACCAACCGGGAGGCCCGGCGCGGCGCCGAGCGGAAGGTGGCGGCGCTGGAGCGGGAGTGGCGCAGCGGTACGACGGCCGGCGACGACGGTACGACGAGCGCGGACGGCGGTACTACGGCCGGCGACGGCGACTCTCCCGGCGGTTCCGGTCCCTCCGCCGCGCCGTCCGGGGAGCCCGGCACCTCCCGCGCGCCCCGGCGCTCGTACACCCCCGCGCCCCTGCCCCGGCGCTCCCAGGCGTACGCCGTGCTCACCATCCCCCGGCTGGGCCTGCGCGTCCCCGTCGCCGAGGGCGTGAGCAAGGCCGAGGTACTGAACCAGGGGTACGTCGGCCACTACCGGGGGACCGCCCAGCCGGGCCGGGCGGGGAACTTCGCGCTCGCCGGGCACCGGAACACGCACGGCGAGCCCTTCCGGTACCTGCCCCGGCTGCGGCGCGGGGACGCCATCGAGGTGGAGACACGGACGGCGACGTACCGCTACGACGTCGACCGGATCCTGCCGCGCACGTCACCCACGGACTCGGCGGTCGTCCGGCCCGTCCCCCGCTCGCTCGTGCGGCGGGGGTACGGGTATGACGAACCCGGCTACTACATCACCCTGACCACCTGCACCCCGGAGTTCACCTCCCGGTACCGGCTGGTGGTGTGGGGGAAGCTGGTGTCGATGCGGCCCAGGTGAGCCTTCACGCCCGCTCGCGCAGCGCCAGCACGCTCACCGCGCCCGCCACCGCCAGCCCCGCCGACACCAGCAGGGCGATGTCCGTGCCCCGGGCCAGGCCGCCGCCCGACGTGGCGATGGCGATGGTCAGGGCCACGCCGGCGCAGGAGCCGATGTAGCGGAAGGTCTGCTGCGCGCCGGAGCCCATCGCGGCCCGCTGCGGCGGCACCGAATCGACGGCGAGCAGCGGCAGCGCCCCGTTGAGCAGGCCGCTGCCGATGCCGCCGACGATCAGGCCGGGCAGCAGCCGGGTCCAGGAGCCGGAGCCGACGGCGCCGAGCATCGTGACCATGGCGATCGTGTGCAGGGCGAAGCCCAGGGCGAGCTGGGTGCGGGCGGCGACGCGGCCGGCCAGGTGCTTGACCTGGAGGGCGACGACGAAGCTCAGGCCGGACCAGAGCAGGAACAGCGCGGCCGTGGCCAGGGGGGAGAGCCCGAGCGACTGCTGGAGCAGCGCCGGCAGGAAGCTGAACAGGCCGATCACGGCCAGGCCGGTGAACAGGCCGCCCGCCGAGGAGGCCAGGAAACGGGCGTGGCGCAGCAGTCCGAGGTCGATCATCGGCGTGCCGGTCCGGTGCTCCACCGCCACGAACACGGCGACCAGGACGACGGCCGCCGCGAACAGCAGCCCGACCGGCGCGCGCAGCCAGCCGTCCCGGCCCAGCGTCAGGGCCGCGATCAGGGCCACCAGTGCCAGGCCGAAGGTGAGCGCGCCGAGGGCGTCCGGCCGGCCGCCGCGCGGGGCGCGTGACTCGGCCAGCGCCCGGGTGCCGAGCGCGGCCACGACGAGGGCGGCGGCACCCAGGACGCCGTAGGCGACCCGCCAGGTCGGCAGCGCGCCCGCGAGCAGCGGGCCCGCGGCGATGCCCCCGCTGACGAAGGCACCCCACACCCCGGTGGCGTGCAGCCGGCCGCGCGGGCTGGGGAAGGCGTGCACGATCAGGCCGAGGGCGCTGGCCAGCAGGGCCGCGCTGGCCGCGCCCTGGGCGACGCGGGCCAGGGTGAACTGCCAGGTCGACGTGGTGAAGGCGCCGAGGGCGGTGGTGAGGCCGAGGGCCAGGGTGCCGGCGAGGAAGATCCGGCGGCGGCCGTAGTCGTCGGCGAGGCTGCCGGCCACCAGGAGGAGGGCGGCGAGACCGAGGGGGGCGCCGTTGAGCAGCCAGGCCTGGGCGGACAGCGGGGTGTGCAGGGCGGCGGCGGTGTCCGGCAGCGTGACCATCGGGGCCGTGTACGTCATGAGGGCCACGGCGGTGGCCGCGCTGGTCAGGGCCAGGGTGGCGCGGGGGTGTGCGGGGGCGTCCCGGGAGGTGGCGTCGCGCACGGGCGCGGAGGCGGTGGTGGCGGGGTCGAGCCGGGGCATGGCCTGTCCTGTCGTGTCCTGTCGTGCGGTCATCAGGTGAGGTCTTCAGGTGCGGTCATCAGGTCCGGTCAGTAGGTTCGGTCATTGAATCGACGCGGTGTCCGCCACCGTAGCACCGTCGGTTCGTTTACTGAACCTATATGCGGCCAGTGGTTACAGTGGACGGCATGGCACTGGGCAAGGACTACGCGACGCAGGCGTGCTCGATCGCTCGCGCGCTGGAGGTCGTCGGCGAGCGGTGGACGCTGCTCGTCGTCCGCGACGCGATCTACGGCGTCCGGCGCTACAACGACTTCCTGGTCCACCTCGGCATCCCGCGCGCCGTCCTCTCGGCCCGGCTGCGCGCGCTCACCGAGGAGGGGATCCTCGAAAAGCGCCGGTACCAGGAGAGCCCGCCCCGGGACGAGTACGTCGTCACCGAGCGCGGTGCCGCCCTGTGGCCCGTGCTGCGCGCCCTCAGCCACTGGGGGCGCGAGCACGTCGACGCGCACCGGCTGCGGTCCTTCCAGCACGCGGACTGCGGCGGGGAGGTCGACCCGTACGGAAAGTGCGCGGCGTGCGGAACTCTCGTACCGGTCGCGGACGTTGTCATGGGGCCGGGGCCGGAACTCGACTCCGCGCCGGCGGACCCGGTCAGCAGGGCACTGCTGAAGCCCAAGCGGCTGCTGGCGCCCCTGGAGACCGAGCCGCCGCAACTGGCACACTGACGAGTGGTACGCAGAAGACGAGTGACGCGGAGGGGGGAGTGCTGATGTCCGGCCGTGTCGCCGCCGCGCGTCCTCTCGCCCTCCTGCTGCTCCTCGCGCACCTGCTGGTGCTCCAGGCCGCGCTGCTCGGCACCGGCGGCCTCACCACCGCCGTCGCCCTCGCCGCGACCGCCACCGCGGCCGCCACGCTCGCGGTCTGCGCCCTGCTGGCCGCGCGCAGCGTGCCCGCCGTACCGCCCACGCGCATCCGCACGGCGATACGCGACCGGGCCCGGCGTACGGCCTTCCTGCCCCAGCGCGATCCCGACGCGCCCGGCCGGCGGCGGCCCAGAGCTCCCGGACTCGCCGGTCCGGCGACCGCCGCGTAGGGCACGTCCTCACCCACGTCAGCGCGTGACCCCGCGCGGGTCGTCCTGCCGATCTCCCCTTATGACCGTCTCCGGTCACTCCCGGCACGACGAGACCCCCGGAGGGCTCACCCATGTCCGTTTTCGCGCGCCTGGTCGAGCACCTGGCCGACCTGCTGGCCCCGCTCTTCCACGCCTCCGCGGCAGCCGCCGCGATCGTCCTGTTCACCGCGCTCGTACGGCTCCTCGTCCACCCGCTGTCCCGGGCCGCCGCCCGCGGCCGGCGCGCTCGCGCCGCGCTCCAGCCGAGCATCGCCGCACTGCGCGAGAAGCACGCCGAGGACCCGCAGCGACTCCAGCGGGCGGTCCTGGACCTGCACGCCGAGGAGAAGGTCTCACCGCTCTCCGGTTGCCTGCCCAGCCTGCTGCAACTGCCCGCCTTCTTCCTCCTCTACCACCTCTTCTCCAGCACCACGATCGGCGGCGAGACCAACGGCCTGCTCGGTCACCGGCTGCTCACGGCCCCGCTCGGCGGACACTGGGCCGACGCGCTGGCGCACGGCGGTGTGTTCGGCCCGGCCGGACTGGTCTACCTCGCCCTCTTCGCCGTCGTCGCGGCCGTCGCCACCGTCAACTACCGGCGCGCCAGGCGGACGATGGCCGAGCAGCCGGCACCGGCCGGCACCGGGGGCGAGGTGCCCGGGCTCGGCGCGGTCAACCGGGTCGTACCGTTCCTGTCCTTCTGCACGCTCGTCACCGTGGCGGTCGTCCCGCTCGCCGCCGCGCTGTACATCGTCACCAGCACGGCCTGGAGCGCGGCGGAGCAGTCCCTGTTGTCCCGCTGACCGGTCAGGGCTGCCCCTGCGTCCCTGGTTACGGTCCAGTACGTGAACAGGGTCTTGTGGACTGGACGGCGTAATTGGAGGATCGGCCAGTCCTCCGATGGCTGCACACATCGGCCGGGCGCCGGCGATCGAGGGAGATGGTGACCATGAAGCTGCTGCGAGTCGGTACGGCAGGGGCGGAGCGCCCCGCACTGCTCGACACCGACGGGACCCTGCGGGACCTGTCGGGCCTCGTGGACGACATCGACGGCGCGCTCCTCGCCGACGACACCGCGCTCGGCCGGATCCGGGCCGCCGCCGAGGCCGGTGAGCTGCCCGCGCTGGACGCCACCGGCCTGCGGATCGGGCCCCCGCTCGGCCGCATCGGCAAGATCGTGTGCATCGGGCTCAACTACCACGACCACGCCCGCGAGACGGGCGCCGAGCCGCCCGCCGAGCCCGTGGTCTTCATGAAGGCGCCGGACACGGTCGTCGGACCCAACGACACGGTGCTGGTGCCGCGGGGCTCGGCGAAGACCGACTGGGAGGTCGAACTCGCGGTCGTCATCGGCCGTACGGCCCGCTACCTGGACTCGGCCGAGGAAGCGCTCGCACACGTCGCCGGATACGCGGTCGCGCACGACGTCTCCGAGCGGGAGTTCCAGATCGAGCGGGGCGGGACCTGGGACAAGGGCAAGAACTGCGAGACGTTCAACCCGCTCGGGCCGTGGCTGGTGACGGCCGACGAGGTCCCGGACCCGCAGCGGCTGTCGCTGAAGCTGTGGGTGAACGGGGAGTTGAAGCAGGACGGCACGACGGCCGAGCAGATCTTCCCCGTGGGAGAGGTCGTGCGGTACCTCAGCCGGTTCATGACGCTGTACCCCGGCGACGTCATCAACACGGGGACGCCGGCGGGCGTGGCCATGGGGCGGCCCGAGCCCAAGCCGTATCTCCGGGGCGGGGACGTGGTGGAGCTGGAGATCGCAGGGCTCGGGCGGCAGCGGCAGGAGCTGAAGAACGCGTAGCCGCTCCGCCGGGAGCGCCGGGGAGCCGCGGATCCGTTGCCGGCCGCGGTGGTGCGGGCCGGTCGTGCCCGCACGGCGGGGCCGTATGCCGGACACGGCCCCGCGCCCCTGACGCCGGCCGGCTCACGCCGGCAGGGAAGCGGTGGGCGTGGCCATGGGGCGGCCCGAGCCCGAGCCGTAACTGACGCCGGCCCGCTCACGCCAGCAGGGAAGCGAGGGTGCGCCATTCCTTCCTCGGCAGCGAGTCGCCCGCGTCCGCCCGCACCACCTGGAGGGCCACGTGGTCCGCGCCCGCCTCGTGGAAGGCGGTGACGCGCTCGCGGATCCGGGTCTCGTCGCCCCAGGCGAAGACCGCGTCGACGAGACGGTCGCTGCCGCCGTCCGCGATGTCGGCCTCCGTGAAGCCCAGGCGGAGGAAGTTGCCGGTGTAGTTGGGGAACTGGAGGTAGCGGGCCAGGTAGGCGCGGGCCGTGTCCCGGGCGCGGGCCGGGTCGGTCTCCAGGACCACCTTCAACTCCGGTGCCAGCAGCGGCCCGTCGCCCAGGATCTCCCGGGCCTGCGCGGTGTGCTCGGGCGTGACCAGGTAGGGGATCGCGCCGGCCGCGCGGTCCCGGGACAGCCCCAGCATCTTCGGGCCCAGCGCGGCGAGCACCCGGCGGCCGGCGGGTACGCCCGCCGCGTCCAGCTCGTCGAGGTAGCCGACCATCGTCGCGTACGGGCGGCGGTAGTCCTTCACCAGCGGGCCGTGGCTCACGCCGAGGCCCAGCGCGAAGCGGCCGGGATGCGCCGCCTCCACCTCGCTGAAGCCGGCCGCCGTCGTCGCGGCGTCCTGCTGCCAGACGCTCTGGATGCTGGTGCCGACGACGACGTTCCGTGTCGCGCCGATGAGCGGGGCCGCGTTGCCGACGGTGCTGCTGCCGCCCAGCCAGATGGCGCCGTACCCGAGTTCCTCCAGCTCGGCCGCGGCCTCGTCCAGTTCCCCGCGCCGGGCCGGGTCCTCCGAGCGCAGCTCGACGCTCCAGACGCCGTAGCGGCCGACGGTCTCCTTCAGTGAAGCGGTCATCGGATGTGAGCCCTCCGGTGGTGGTCCGCGCCGTGATCGCCACGGCCTCTCTCCTGCCAACAGGAGGGCGTCCCGGCCGGATTCCCGCCGTTCGCTCAGTCGGCCGAACGGCCCAGGAACTCCTCCAGCGCCTCCACCACGAACCGGTGGTCCTGGAGCTGGGGCAGACCGGAGACGGTCACCGCGCCGATCACGCCCACGCCCTCGACCGTGATCGGGAAGGAGCCGCCGTGGGCCGCGTACACGTCCGGGTCGAGACGGGAGGACTCCTCGAACGTCGTGCCCTTGGCTCGGAAGCGGGCGCCCACCAGGTAGGAGGCGGCGCCGTAGCGCTCCACCACCCGGCGCTTGCGGGCGATCCAGGCGTCGTTGTCCGGGGTGGAGCCCGGCAGTGCGGCATGGAAGAGCTGCTGGCCGGCCCGGTGGATGTCGATGGCGACCGGCGCCTGGCGCTGCCGGGCCAGCTCCACCAGGAGGGAGCCGAGCGCCCAGGCGTCGTCGTGGGTGAACTGCCGGAAGACCAGGCGGCGTTCCTGGGCCTCCAGCTCCTCCAGGCTCGGCGTGAGTTCGGGCGTCGTCCTCGGGGTGATCTGCGGGTGCTGCATCAGAGGGTCACCGTCACCTTGTCGCGGGCGGACCTGCGGGCCGCTTCCAGTACGTCGAGCGCGGCGGCCGCCTCCAGGGCGGTCACCGGGTTGGGGCCGGCGCCGCGCAGGGCGGCGGCGACGGCCGCGTAGTAGGCGGGGTAGTCGCCGGGCAGGGTCGGTACGGGGGTGCCGCCGCCGGTCAGCGGGGACTCTCCGGAGCCGATACGGCCCCACAGGGACTGGTCCTCGGCGCCCCAGTCGGCGGTGGCGCCGGGGCGGCTGCCCTCGCGCAGGGCCGCTTCCTGGGGGTCCAGGCCGTACTTGACGTAGCCCGCGCGGGAGCCCAGCACCCGGAAGCGGGGGCCGAGCTGGGCGGCCGTCGCCGAGACGTGGAGGTGGGAGCGGACGCCGCTCGCGTGGGTGAGCGCGATGAAGGTGTCGTCGTCGGCCTCGGCGCCGGGGCGGCGGATGTCCGACTCGGCGTAGACCTCGGTGACCGGGCCGAAGAGGACCAGGGCCTGGTCGACGACGTGGCTGCCGAGGTCGTAGAGCAGACCTCCGATCTCTGCCGGGTCGCCGGACTCGCGCCAGCCGCCCTTGAGCTGGGGGCGCCAGCGTTCGAAGCGGGATTCGAAGCGCCAGGCGTCGCCGAGTTCGCCGTCGGCGAGGAGCCGCCGGAGGGTCAGGAAGTCGTTGTCCCAGCGGCGGTTCTGGAAGACGGACAGGAGCAGGCCGCGTTCCTCGGCGAGGGCGGCCAGTTCGCGGGCCTCGGCCGCGGTGCCGGCGACCGGCTTGTCCACGACCACCGGCAGGCCCGCCTTGAGGGCGGCCGTGGCCAGCGGGACGTGCGTCTTGTTCGGGGAGGCGACGACGATCAGGTCCAGGTGGTCCGCGCGCTCGAACAGCTCCTCGGCGGTGGCGGCGATCCGCACGTCCGGGAACTCGGCGCGGGCCTGCTGCTGCCGCTCCGGGTGGGAGGTGACCACGGTGTCCAGGGCGAGGCCCTCGGTGGCGGCGATCAGCGGGGCGTGGAAGACCGAGCCGGCGAGGCCGTAGCCGATCAGGCCGACGCGGAGGGGGGTAGCAGTCATGCCTCCACTTTGGCAACACTGTTGCGGAAGTGCAAGCGGTGAGGACAATGGGGGTGTGAAGCGGGTGAGGACGGCGACGACGGCGGGACCGACGGGCGGCGGGGCGACGGGCGCGAATCTGGGGGCGCTGCGCAGTCACAACACCGCGTTGGTGCTGGGGCTGCTGCGGGACGCCGGGGCCGACGGCATCAGCCGGCTGGAGCTGGCCGAGCGCACCGGGCTGACCCCGCAGGCCGTCAGCAAGATCACCGCACGGCTGCGGGCGCAGGGGCTCGCGGCGGAGGCCGGGCGCCGGGCGTCGACCGGGGGCAAGCCGAGGACCGTACTGCGGCTGGTACCGGAGGCGGGCCACGCGGTCGGGGTCCACCTGGACCGCGACGAGCTGCGGGTGGTGCTGGTGGATCTGGACGGGGCCGTGGTGGGGGAGCGGCGGGCGGCGCTGGACCTGGGCGCGGGGGCCGAGGCTGTGCTGGGGGCGGTGTGTGCGGCGGTTCGGGGGGTTGTCGGGGGGTTGGGTGCGGGTGCTGACGCCGGTGCCGGCGGTACCAGTACCGGTGGCGGCCGGCTTGCGGCAGTGGGCTCCTTGCTGGGCGTCGGAGTCGCACTGCCGGGCCCCTTGGACCATGTGCGGGGGGTGTTGCACCGGGTCACCGGGTTTCCCGAGTGGGACGGATTCCCGCTGCGGGACGCGCTCGCCGAGCGGCTCCGGGTGCCGGTGGTGGTGGACAAGGACACCAACGCGGCGGCGCTCGGGCTGGCGGTCGGGGGTGAGGAGGGCGCGGCGGGCCGGTCCTTCGCCTACCTGCACCTCGGCACCGGGCTCGGGGCCGGGCTGGTCATCGACGGGAGCGTGCACCGTGGGGCGCGGACCGGGGCCGGGGAGTTCGGGCACCAGGTGATCCAGCTGGACGGGCCGCTGTGCGAGTGCGGGAACCGGGGCTGTGTGGAGGTGCTGTGCCTCGGAGCCGTGGCGCGGGGCGAGGTGGCCGAGGCGGCGCGGGTGCTGGGGGTGGCGGCCGGGAACCTGGTCGGGCTGCTGGACATCGACGTGGTGCTGCTGGGGGGCAGGACCGTCGCCGGTGCCCCCGAGGCCTATGTGAGCGGGGTCGCAGAGGTGCTGGGGGCCCGGGCCCGGCGGGAGGGTACGGGCGAGGAGACGGTGCCGGTACGGGTCGCTCCGCGCGGGGAGCGGATCGTCGCCGAGGGCGCCGCCCAGTTGTTGCTGGCGCCGCTGTTCGGGCGCGGGAACGACTGAGCGGCACAAGGCCGAACGCGCGGGCAGGAAGCGCCCTGCGCGGGAGAAGCTGCGGCGCAGGCCGCTCACCGCCCTGCGCCGGTGCCGGTACGGGTGGCGGTGCGGGTGCGGGACCCTCGGCCTGCCCCGGCGCCCCGTCAGCGACCAGCGGCTTCCGCGCGGCCCCGGCCCGTGCCACCACCCCGTGCTAACTTTTGGTAATCACCGGGGGTCGATTTTCAGCCGGGGAAGGTGGGGTCAGGCTCCTTCTGCGGTCGAGCGCGAGCGGCCTCGTGGCGAGGGCATTGGACGGGGACATGCTGTACGGGCGTGAGGCGGAGCTGCGGCTGCTGTCCGACCACGTCTCCGCGAGCTTCGACGGGGCAGGCGGTGCCCTGCTGCTCCGGGGAGAGGCCGGCATCGGGAAGACCACCCTGCTCGGCGCCGCCCGGGAAGCCGCCGTCGCACGTGGCGGCCGTACCCTGTCGGCGCTCGGCGTCCAGTCCGAGGCGTCGGTGCCCTTCGCCGGGCTGCACCAGTTGCTCAAACCGGTTCTCCCCGATCACGCCCCGTCCCTGCTGGCCCGGCAGCGGGACGCGCTGTTCGCGGCCTTCGGGATGTCCGACAGCGCCGCGCCGGAGATGTTCTCCGTCGGACTGGCCTCGCTCGAACTGATCAGCGGCCTGGCCGAAGAGGCCGCCGTGGTGCTGCTGATCGACGACGCCCAGTGGATCGACAGGCCGAGCAGTGAGGTCCTGGCTTTCGTCGCCAGACGGCTGGAGGGGGAACGGGTCGCCATGCTCGTGGCCGTACGCGAGGGCCACGAGACCGTGCTGAACGACGCCGGCCTGCCCGAGGTGCAGCTGGAGAAGCTCACCGGCGACGCGGCGGCGGCGCTTCTCGCGGCGCGGGCGCCGGAACTCGACCCCGCCCTGCGCCAACGGCTGCTGGCGGAGGCCGCCGGCAATCCGCTGGCGCTGGTCGAGCTGCCGACGGCGCTGCACCGGGAGGGAACCGTCGCGCAGTCACCGCTGCCGTGGCTGCCCACCACCCGGCGCCTGGAGCGGTCGTTTCTCGCGCGGGCGTCCGCACTGCCCGAGGTGACCCGGACCGCCCTGCTGATCGCGGCGGCCGACGACGAGGGTGATCTCGCCGAGATCCTCACGGCCGCGGAGATCCTGGCCGGCGCGGCCCTCTCGGTCAGCTCCCTGGAGCCCGCGGTCCACGCCGGGCTGATCGAGGTGCGTGGGCACGCGGTGCGCTTCCGGCACCCCCTGATCCGTTCCGCCGTCTATCACGCGGCTGCCCCGTCGAGACGCCTGGCCGGACACGCGGCCCTGGCGAAGGCGCTGGCGGCGCATCACGAGCGCCGGGCCTGGCACCGCGCTGCCGCCACCCCCGGTCCGGACGACGACGTGGCGCTCGACCTGGAACAGGCCGCCTGCAGAGCACTGCGGCGGGGCGCTCCGAGTGCCGCGGCGGAGGCACTGCGGCAGGCGGCGCTCCGCAGCCGTCCGCAGACACACCGGGGCCGCCTGCTGCTGCGGTCCGCGGAGATCAACTTCGAACTCGGCGAGGCGGACACGGCACGCCGGCAGCTGGCCGAGGCGAGGTCCGCGGAACTCGCGACGGAGGAGAGGCTGCGGCTCACCCTCTGGGCGGAGGCCCTCGACGAGGAGAGCGGGTTCAGGCCGGAGCGGGTACGGGCCTTCGCCGACGTGGCGGACCAGCTGGCCGGTGCGGACAGCGACGGCGCGGCACTCGCCCTCAGAGCGCTGTGGCCGCTTTCCATCGGGTGCTGGTACGGCAACCCGGCCGAGGAGACCCGTGGTCTCGTCGTCAAGGCGGCCCGGCGCCTCCGGAAGGACGACAGTGAACCGATGGTTCTGTCCGTCGCCGCCTGCGCGGACCCGGTGGGAGAAGCGGCCTGGGTCATCGACCGGACGACCCGGCTCGCGCCGGGGGCCGTGGACGACCCCGCCGAGCAGCACGCCCTGGGCGCGTCGCTGACCGCCATATGGGCCTACGACCTCGCCTGGCCCTATCTGTGCGCGGCCGTCGACGGCCTGCGCCAGCAGGGCCGCCTCGGACTGCTGGGCGAAGCCCTGGCGTCCCAGGCGTGGGCGGCGCTGCACCTGGGCAAGCACCGGCTGGCGCGCACCGCGGCGGACGAGTCGCGGCGGCTGTCCCGGGACACCGGCCGGTCCCGCTGGGCGTGCGTCGCCGAGCTGGCCCTCGCCACCCTGGCCAGCGAGCGCGGCGAATCCGAGACCGCGACCGGACTCATCCGGACGACCGAGGCGGATCTGCTGTCGCTGGGCCCGCGGTCGATCCTCGGCTTCGCCCAGTTCGCACGGGGGCGCCACGCGATGGTCAACAAGCAGTACGACGACGCGTTCGAGCAACTGACGCGGGTGCTGGACCCGGCCGACATCACGTACCACCCCTTCGTGGGCTACCTGGGGATGGCGGACCTGATCGAGGCAGCGGTCCGCACCGGCCGCGGCGACGCGGCGCAGCGCCATTACGCACAGCTCAGCGCCATGGCCGAGCGGACGACCGCGCCGTACCTGCGGGCCATGGCCGCCTACGTCCGCCCTCTGGTCGCCGCCGACGACCAGGCGGAGCCGCTCTACCGCCGTGCGCTCGACGACCGGCTGCTGGCCAACTGGCCGTTCCACCGCGCCCAGCTCCTGCTGGCCCACGGCCGGTGGCTGCGGCGCCGGCGCCGTATCGTCGAGGCCCGCGGTCCGCTGCGGGCGGCCGTGGAGAGCTTCGACGCGCTGGGGATCACGGCGATCGGTGAGGACGCGCGGGCCGAGCTGCGCGCGGCGGGCGAAGCGGTCGGCAGACCGACGCCGTCCACCGTGGACAGCCTCACCCCGCAGGAACTGCAGATCGCCAGAATGGCAGCCACCGGAATGACCAATCGGGAGATCGGCACCCGGCTGTTCCTCTCGCACCGGACTGTCGGCCAGCACCTCTACCGGATCTTCCCCAAGCTCGGCATCACCTCGCGCGGTCAGCTGCACCTGGCCGATCTCGGCGGGGACTAGGCCCTGTCGTCAAACTCCCGTCTGCCGCGCGACGCCATGCACGCACTCTCGCCGCACCGGGCCCGACCCAAGTACATCCAGTACGAGGGCCGGGGCCCGGCACGCCGAGAGCACGCACCTGACGCCGCGCGGCCCGCCCTCCGGGCGGACGACGGGAGTTTGACGACAGGACCTAGGGGCTGTCCGGGCGGCTCCGCTGCGCTGGCCGGGCGGACTTCGCCGCCGCCGCCGGAGTGGCGGGGCCGGTGTCCCCGCCCCACCCGGCATGGTCATGTGTTCATGCGACTGTGCACGTCCCTGTCCCTCTGCCTCACCGCAGCCGCCGCCGTCGTCCCCGTCGTCGTCCCCGCGCCGGCGCATGCCGCGTCCGCCGGTACGACCCCCTCGTGCGTCGCCGCCGACGCGCGGGCCTTCCCGCTGGCCACCCGGATCCGGGGCGGGCCCACGTCCTACGAGGCCGGCGGCGGATACGGCACCTGGTACATCGACCTCACCAACACCACCGGCCGGACCTGCGCCGGCATCCATCCGGTCGTGGTCCTCGTCGACGACAGGCGCGCCCTGCGGCCGGGGCAGCCCCAGCTGGACTTCTACGACGGCCCCCGGGCCCGGCCGGTGGCCTTCGAGAGCACCGACGAGCAGGAGCTGGTCGGGGTGCTGGACGGCGCCGGGTTCGGCGGGTTCACCGTGCCGCCCGGCCGGACCGTCAGCGTCCGGGTCCGGCTCGCGCTCACCTCCGACACCGCACCCGGCCAGGTCACCGCCAACGCGGCCGTCGTGCAGCGGCGGGGCCAGGACGGCGACTGGGTCGGGCAGTCCAACGCCTACCGCTTCGGGATCGACGAGGAAGCGGAGGACGTCCCGGAGGGCTCCCTGGAGGACGCCCAGGAGGCCGCGCAGGAGGACTCCCCGGAGTCGGAGGGCGTGCGGGCGACCGCGGGCGCGCAGGCGGCAGAAGGCCTGCCGACCGCGCCGTCCGGCAGCGCACGCCAGGACGCCGAGGCCCTGCCGACCGCCGGGTCCGGCGGCAGCACACCGCCCGCCGCCTCCGCCACGTCCAGGGCCTCCGGCAGCGACGCCCCGGACGCCTCCCTGCCCCTCGGCCAGGACGAGGCGGCCGGAGAACGGGCGCGCGAGCTGGCCCGCACCGGCCCGGGACTCGCCCGCGGCCTGCTCACGGCCGTCGCCGCGCTGGTCGCCGTAGGAACGACCGCGCACCTGGTGGCCCGCAGCCGCCGCTGACGCGAGCCGCTGCGTTCCCGGCCGGCCCCGACGCCAGGCCCACCGCTCCGCCGCGTCGCACGCCGGGGCCCGGAAGCCCGCCACCGGCAGCTGACCTGTGGGTACCTGGTGATCGACGGGGTCAGGACCGGCCGGTCCTGACTAGGCTGGGGGCGTCGGTACGCCGTGGTTCCGGCGCCCCCGTTTCTCGACCCTCACGTACGCCAGGAGACGCACAGCATGGCAGACCGCAAGCCCATAGAGTCATGGCTCACCGACATGGACGGCGTCCTGATCCACGAGGGCGTCCCGATCCCCGGAGCCGACGCCTTCCTGAAGAAGCTGCGCGAGTCCGGCCGGCCCTTCCTGGTGCTCACCAACAACTCGATCTACACCGCCCGTGACCTGCACGCCCGGCTGCGCCGCATGGGTCTGGACGTGCCGGTGGAGAACATCTGGACGTCGGCCCTCGCCACCGCCCAGTTCCTGAACGACCAGCGGCCCGCCGGCAGCGCCTACGTCATCGGCGAGGCGGGCCTCACCACCGCGCTGCACGACATCGGCTACATCCTCACCGACCACGACCCCGACTTCGTGATCCTCGGCGAGACCCGCACCTACTCCTTCGAGGCCCTGACCAAGGCCGTCCGGCTGATCAACAACGGTGCCCGGTTCATCGCCACCAACCCCGACAACGTCGGCCCGTCCACCGAGGGCGACCTGCCCGCCACCGGCTCGGTCGCCGCCCTGATCACCGCCGCGACCGGCAAGAAGCCGTACTTCGTCGGCAAGCCCAACCCGCTGATGATGCGGGCCGGGCTGAACGCGATCGGCGCCCACTCCGAGACCTCGGCGATGATCGGCGACCGGATGGACACCGACGTGCTCGCCGGCCTGGAGGCCGGGATGCGTACGTTCCTGGTGCTCAGCGGTGTGACCCAGCCGACCGACGTGGACCGCTACCCGTTCCGCCCGTCCCAGGTGGTCGACTCCATCGCGGACCTGGTGGACCTGGTCTGAGCCCGGCCGAAACCCGGCCTCACCCGTTCGGAGCAATCCGACGCCTCCCGAGGATGCGGGGGCGCCCTGGGCGGGGGAGCCTCCTGATAACTGGAGGTTCACGATGGGCTCACTACGCCTCACGCTCTGTACAGCAATCCCCGCGGTCGCCCTCGCCGCCGTCGCCGCGGTCGCCGCGCCGGCCCGGGCGGCGGACGGCGGCGCGGTCACCGTGACCCCCGCGAGCCCGGCGCCGGGCGACGACGTCACCCTGCGGGTCAGCGGCTGCTCCGGCGAGCAGGGCAGCGCCGCCTCGTCCGCCTTCGTCGCCGACGCCCGGCTGACCGGCGCCCAGGGCAGCCTGAGCGGAGAGACCCGCGTCCGGTCCGCCCTGGAGCCGGGCGCCTACCCGGTGAAGGTCACCTGCGCCGGCACCGTGCTCACCGGCATGATCACGGTCGCGCGGTCGGGCGCCGCCGCCGGCCGGCCGGAAGAGCCCATCCGGCTGCCCGCCGCGTCCGCCTCGCCGATCGCCCCGGTCCCCGCGGGGGGTGGCGGCACCGCCCACTTCGCGACGGTGGCCACCAGCGGTTCCGGCCCCGACGCCGTCCAGGCGGCGACCGGTCTGGCGCTCGCCGGGATCGCCGCGGTCGCCGTCGGGCTGCGCGCCCGCCGGAGCCGCGGCCCCCGCTGAGTGCCGCCATGTCCGACGACCACGGGCGCACCACCGCCACCGGGCGGCTGGTCACCGGCCTGACCTGGGCGCTGCTGCTGTCCGGGCTGTGGCTGTGGGGGCGCGGCGTGACCGACGTCCCGCGGGGCACGGACGGCCCCGCCACGGGCGATGTCTTCGCCCTCGGCCGTGCCGCCGACCCGGCCTGGCTGCCCCGCCCGGCGAAACCCCTGGCCGGCGCGGTGCCCCAGCGCGTCGACATCCCCCGGCTGGGCGTCCAGGCCCCGGTGGTGGCCCGCGGTCTGGACGCGCGGGGCGCGGTCGACCCGCCGCCCTACGACCAGCCGGGCGTGGTCGGCTGGTACGGCGCCGGCCCCGAGCCCGGCGCCGCCGGGGCGGCCGTGCTGGTCGGGCACGTCGACACCGAGACCCGGCCCGCCGTCTTCTACCAGCTCAGCACCGTCAAGCCCGGCGAGCGGATCCGGGTGTTCCGCGCGGACGGCAAGGTCGCCGAGTTCACCGTCGACGACGTCCGCGTGCTGCCCCGGGACGGCTTCGACGCCCGGCAGGCCTACGGCCCCCGCGAGCCGGGCCGCGCCGAACTCCGCCTGATCACCTGCGGCGGCTCCTTCGACCGCGCCAGCCGCAGCTACACGGCGAACGTGGTGGTCTCGGCGTATCTCACCGGGACGGCCGGCTGAGCGTCCGGACGGCGGTCACCGCTGGGGCACGGCCGGCGGGGACAGCCGGCTGCGGATGTCGCCGAAGTGGTCCCTCATGGCCCGTTCGGCCCGCGGGGAGTCACCGGACCGCACCGCGTCCAGGATCTCCCGGTGCCGGCGGCAGGTGACCCGTGGATCCTGCGGCACGTCCACCAGGTCCCGCTGCGGCCTCCCGTTCCATGTGCTCCACGAGGGCGTCCAGCGCCACGAGGTTCGCCTCCGGCAGCCGCCCGGCCAGCCGGGACACCGGCCCGGTCTCGACGGCCTCGCGCAGCTCCAGCGGCCAGCCCCTCGATCATCGGCGCGAACGACATGGAGCCGACGTACGTCCCAGGGCCTCCCGCACCGAGTCGCGGCTCGCCCCGAGGAGCCGCATCAGCTGGGGCTCGGTGGGCAGTGGGGCACCCGAGGGCAGCCGCTGGTCCACGATCAGCTTCTTGATCCGCTCCTGAAGGTCCCGGGCCAGAGGGTATCCGGCCGTTCAGGCGGAGGGGATACGGCGGAAAAGGAGCGAGGGCATGCACGAGGGCATGCGGAAGGCCCCCCGCTTCCGCGAGGGGCCTTCCGGTCGGTGCGCCGCCAGGGACTCGAACCCCGGACCCGCTGATTAAGAGTCAGCTGCTCTAACCAACTGAGCTAGCGGCGCCTGCTGACGGAGAAAACTCTACCCGACCTCCGGGGGTGCTTCCGACCACCTGGAAGACGGCGCGGCAGCCGCACGGGGGGCCGTGTACATCATTCGGACCGTCAAAATGCGCGTTCTGTGCCCAGTTGGGAAACTGATCAACGTGCACACTCGCGGACAAACCACGCCCGAATGTGAGGCAGATCGCATGACCGCTCCGTTGTTCGAGGACATCGACCCCGCGAGCGACTGTGACTGCCCCGGCTGCGTCCACGGGCGCCGGCCGACCCCCCGACCCCTGCTCACCCGCGGTCATCCGGCGGCCCGCGGGGTCGTCGTCGTGGCCGCCGCGTCCGCCGCGCTCGGCACGGTGACGCCGGCCGCCGCCCTCACCCCCGGCCACTCCCCGCACCGCCAGGCCCTGCCCGGCGACGGCGAAACCGACACTCCGCAGGGCGCCAGGACGCCCCTGCACGGCCCGGCGGGCAAGCCCGCGGGGCCGGTGACCGTTCCGACCCGCGCCATCACCCGTACCGAGATCATCAACCGGGCCAAGATCTGGGTGGCCGCCAAGGTGCCGTACAGCATGTACGACTTCTGGTCCGACGGCTACCGGCAGGACTGCTCGGGCTATGTCTCCATGGCCTGGGGGCTGCCGAACAACGAGTGGACCGGCAGCCTCGGCCAGTTCGGCGTCAAGATCAAGAAGGAGGAGCTGCAGCCCGGCGACATCCTGCTCTACCACAACCCCGACAACCCGGAGAAGGGCTCCCACGTCGTGATCTTCGGCGGCTGGACGGACCACACGCACACCTCTTACACGGTCTACGAGCAGACGCCCCCGCGCACCCGCAGCCAGACCACCCCGTACCCGTACTGGAGCAACGCCGACAAGTACGTCCCCTACCGGTACAAGGGGGTGACCAAGGCCGGCGCCGCCGAGCCGGCGCCCGGCGGGAAGGCGGTGGTGGCCTACCCCGGCGCGGCCTACTTCGGCCCCGGCGCCGACAACAAGTACGTCACCCTGCTCGGCCAGATGCTGATCGCCCGGGGCGGAGCCTCCTACTACGCCAAGGGCCCCGGGCCGGTGTGGGACGCGGCGGACCGGCGGGCCACCCAGGCGTTCCAGCGGGCCCAGGGCTGGACCGGCGCGGACGCCGACGGGATCCCCGGCCGGCGCACCTGGGAACTGCTGAGCACGGGCCAGGGCAAGGACATCGCGTCCCCGGCCGGAGGACCCGCCTCGCACGGGGTCCCCGGCTACCCGGGCCGGAACCACTTCCGGCCGGGCCAGAGCAACGACTACATCACCCGGCTCGGCGCCCAGCTGGTGAAGAAAGGGTTCGGCCGGTTCTACGCCCACGGTCCGGGACCGCACTGGGGCGAGGCGGACCGGCGCGCCGTCGAGGCCTTCCAGCGCGCCCAGGGCTGGCGGGGCGGCGCGGCGGACGGCTACCCGGGGCCGGAGACCTGGCGCCGCCTGTTCGCCTGACCGGCCCGGCACCCGACCCCCCACCCCAACCCCCCTGTTCATGACGCGTCTGGCGCGGAGGCTGGAGCACGCATGAGTACGACCACATCCCACACGCCGCCCGAGTCCGAGGGGCAGTCGGAGGACGCGGGCGCCGGCCCCGGCACCCGGCCGGCCCGCCTGATCCAGAACGAGGCCACCACCGAGATCCCCGTCCACCTGCTCTTCCGGGACGATCCCGACCCGGTGAAGGTGCCGCTGCGGCCGGCCGTGGTGGCCCGCCGGCAGGGCACCGGCGAGCAGCCCCGCCTCAGGCGTCCGGCACCGGTGCGCAGACCGCCGCTGCCCGAGGCGGACCCGGAGCTGGTGGAACGCCCGGCGAGGGTGCTGCCCGGGGCGGCCGGGGTGCTCGCCGGGGTCTGCGGGGTCACCGGCTGCCTGGCCACCACCTGGTGGGCGGGGCTGCTCCCGCCGCTCGCCGCGCAGGCGCTGGGCCTGCCGTCGGACCCGGGTACCGGTCTCGGCCCCGCGCAGTGGGCCGCGTACGCCGGGGCCGGGCTGCTCGGGGCGTTCGGCTTCGGCGGGCTGGCCCGGGGGCGGACCGGGCGGGCCTGGGTGCTGGGACTGTTCGGGCGGTACCGGGGGACGGTCCGGCGCACCGGGCTGCTGTGGGTGAACCCGCTGGTGCCGCGCCGCCGGGTGGACGTGCGGCTGCGGCACTGGCGCAGCGAGGCGATGCCGGCCGTGGATCCGGACGGGCTGGCGCTGCGGGTGGTGGTGCTGGTGGTGTGGCGGGTGCGGGACACCGCGCGGGCCCTGCTCGGCATCGACGACCACGAGACGTATCTGCGGGAGTGCGTGGAGTCGGCGCTGGCCCGGGTGCCGGTGGAGCCGGCGGGCGGTACGCGGGGCGGGGCGACGGCGGCCGGGGCGGCGCTGACCCGGCTGGTGGCGGCGGAAGCCGCGCCGGTCGGCGTGGAGGTGTTCTCGGTGCGGCCGGTCCGGGTGGAGTACGCCCCCGAGGTGGCCGGGGCGATGCACCGGCGCCGGATCGCCGCGCTGGACGCCCGGCAGCGGGCCAGCATGCTCAGCTCGGTGGTGGACTCGGTGGAGGACACGGTGACCCGGCTGACCATGCGCGGTCTGGTCGAACTGGACGACTACGAGCGCAAGGTGCTGGTCCGTGACCTGACGGTGGCGTTCTGCTCGGGGCGCGGGGAGCCGGTGTAGAGCGGGGGCGGGGAGCCGGTGCGGAACGGGCTCGCGGCCGGTCTGCGATTGGTATGGACATGTTCAACTCACGGCAATAATCTGAGGCTTGGTCTAGACCTAATCTGCACGGCTCACCGAACTCCCCACGTTCTCCAGGAGCGGCAGCATGCGCACCAAGACCAAGTTGTCCGCGGTCGTGCTGGGCGCGGTGACCGCCGGAGCGTTCGCGCTCTCCACCGGCGGCGCCAGCGGGCACGGCTACACCGACCTCCCCATCAGCAGGCAGAAGCTCTGCCAGAACGGCACCGTGGCGAACTGCGGCCCGATCCAGTGGGAGCCGCAGAGCGTCGAGGGCCCCAAGGGCTTCCCGGCCGGCGGGCCCGCCGACGGTCAGCTCTGCAACGCGGGCCTCAGCCAGTTCGCCCAGCTCAGCGCGCCGAAGACGCCGTCCGGTGCGGCCTGGCCCACCACCAAGGTGACGGGCGGCCAGTCGTACACGTTCCGCTGGCAGTTCACCGCCATGCACGCCACGACGGACTTCAGGTACTACGTCACCAAGCCGGGCTGGAACCAGAACCACAACCTCTCCCGCTCGGACCTCAACCTCACCCCGTTCCTGACGGTGCCCTACAACGGCCAGCGCCCGCCGGCCACCCTCAGCCACAGCGGCACCCTGCCGACCGGCCTGAGCGGACACCACGTCATCCTCGCGGTGTGGACGATCGCCGACACGGGCAACGCGTTCTACGCCTGCTCCGACGTCACCTTCTGATCCCCGTTCGGGTAAGGTCCGCGTGCGCCGGGCCGGTGCTCCGGCACCGGCGCACGTGAGTCCGGGAACCGCACACGGGGGTGACAGGCGCCATGGACGCCTTGTTCCACATCAGCATGGCGGGGTTCCTCGCCCTCTTCGCCTGGGGCGCCGTGGCGATGGTCCGCCGCACGCGGCAGCGGCTCGCGGCCTGGCGGAGCGGGTTCACCGCGCAGGCCCGGGTGGTGCGCGCCTGGGCGACCAGTCAGGTCGTCAACAACGCCGCCCGGCGGGTGCAGTGGCACGAGTACGACTTCACCACCCGCGACGGCCGTGCCGTCCGCTTCAAGGAGAGCGGCGGCCCGGCCGGCCGCGGCGTCGGCGACCAGGTCCTCGTCCACTACGCCCCGGGGCAGCCCGACAAGGCCACCGCCGCCGAGCCGCGGCCCGGCAGGGACCTGACGGTCGCCGTCGTGTGGCTGGCCCTGCTCGCGGGCTGCGCGGTCTTCGTCGCGCACGAGTGGATCACATTGTCCCGGTTCTGATACTGAGCTTCCCTTGAGGCGGTCCGCCCCGCGCACCGGGTACGTTCCTCGCACGCCGGCCGAGCGGGGACGGCGTACCTGACCTCGGGGGATCTCATGGAGCTCTTCTTCTACGCCGTGCCCAGCCTCATGATCGCGGGGTTCGCCTTCGCCGCCTGCCTGCTGGTCCGCCGTGCCCGGCGGCTCCGCAGGACGTGGACGCAGGGACTGACCGCCGAGGCGCGCTGCCTGCGGATGTTCACGACGACCAGCGGGGGCGGCGGGGACACCTCCGTGCACACGACCGTGCACCACGTCTACGAGTTCACCACCCGCGAGGGCCGCACGGTCCGCTTCGAGGAGGAGAACGGCCCCGCGACCGTCCTGGAGGGTGACTTCGTGACCGTGCGCTATCTCCCGGAGTTCCCTCAGCGGGCCACCGCGCTGCCGCCGACGCCCGGCAGGCTCGCCGTCGGCACCGGCTTCGGGCTGGTCCTCCTCGGCGTCGCCGGCTCCTTCTGCGTCGGCTTCATGGTCCTCGCCCACGTGATCTTCGCCGAGTCGGACGGCCTGCTGCCGTAGCCCTCCACATCTGACGTTGGGTCAGTTACCGTGCGCGGCCATGGAGTCCACGACGGTCGCCGCGCTGGTCGCGGCACGCTGGGGTGACCACCGGCCGGGGCTGTGGTGCGAGGAACGGACGCTGACCCACCACGAGGTGGCCGCCGGTGCCGCCGCCCGGGCCGCGCTGCTGACCGACCTGCTCCCGCCCGGCGCCGTACCGCACCTCGGGGTGCTGCTCGACAACACCGAGGAGTTCCCGCTCTGGCTCGGCGCCGCGGCCCTCGCCCGGGCGGCCGTCGCCGGGATCAACCCCACCCGGCGCGGCTCCGAACTGGCCCGGGACATCCGGCACACCGAGTGCGCGCTCCTGATCACCGAGCGGGCCCACCTGCCGCTGCTCGCCGGGCTCGGCCTGCCCGGCGTGCGGCTGCTCGTCACGGACACTCCGGAGTACGCCGCTCTCCTCGCGCCCTACGCCGGTGCCGTGCCCGACCCGTCCCGGGCGGCCCCGGCCGACCGGCTGCTGCTCTACTTCACGTCCGGCTCCACCGGCGCCCCCAAGGCCGCGCTCTGCTCCCAGGGGCGGCTGGCGGCGGCCGGGCAGGCCCTGGTCCGCCAGTTCGACGTCCGCGCGGACGACGTGCACTACCTCTGCATGCCGATGTTCCACGGCAACGCCGTGATCGCGGACTGGGCGCCCGCGCTGGCCGCCGGCGCCGGGGTGGCGCTGCGCCGGCGCTTCTCGGCCTCCGGGTTCCTGCCCGACGTCCGCCGCTACCGCGCGACCTACTTCACCTACGTCGGCCGGGCCGTCCAGTACCTCCTCGCCACCGAGCCGTCGCCCGACGACCGCGACCACCGGCTGCGGCTCGGCTTCGGCACGGAGGCGGGCGCGGTGGACGCGGCGGCCTTCGAGCGGCGCTTCGGGGTGCGGCTGGTGGAGGGGTACGGCTCCTCGGAGGGCGGGGCGGCGATCCGGTGGGAGCCTGGCACCCCGGCGGGCGCGGTGGGTCCGGCCGGGCCCGGCCTGGTGGTGCTGGACCCGGTCACCGGGCGGGAGTGCCCGCCTGCCGTCTTCGACGGGGCCGGGCGGCTGCTGAACGGGGAGGAGGCGATCGGCGAGCTGGTCAACCGGGGCCCGAACCCCTTCGAGGGCTACTGGCGCAACCCGGCCGCCGAGGCCGAGCGGCGCCGGGGAGGGGCGTACTGGACGGGCGACCTCTTCTACCGGGACACCGCCGGCTTTCTGTACTTCGCCGGCCGCACCGACGACCGGATCCGCGTCGACGGGGAGAACCTGGCCGCCGCGATGATCGAGAACATCGTGGCCCGGTACCCGGGTGCGGACGCCGTGGCCGTGTACGGCGTCCCGGACCCGGTCACCGGGGACCAGGTGATGGCGACCATCGCGGGGACCTTCGACCCGGCCGGGTTCGCCGCGTTCCTGCGGGCCCAGCCGGACCTCGGCACGAAGATGGCGCCCCGGTTCGTGCGGGTGGTGGAGCGGATGCCGGTGACGGCGACGAACAAGATCGAGCGCGCGCGGCTGCGGCGGGAGGGCTGGACGTGCGCGGACCCGGTGTGGTGGCGCCCGCCGGGCGAGGAGTCGTACCGGCGACTGACCAGGGAAGACACCGAGGGACCCCTCGCTTCCGCGAAGGGCCCGGCTTTGGGGGGTGTGGGTGGCGCAGCCCCCACCGCGCGCGGCGAAGCCGCGCAATGACAGAGATGGCGAGCCAGGTCCGCGCTGTGTGCGGACGTGGCTCGCCATCGTCATCGTGCGCCGCCAGGGACTCGAACCCCGGACCCGCTGATTAAGAGTCAGCTGCTCTAACCAACTGAGCTAGCGGCGCATGACTCCCGCCCGCCTCGGATTTTGTTTCCCGTGGCTGGCGACAAAGAAAATACTACCTGGTCCTGGGGGGTGCTCGTGACCACCCATGTGCCCCTCAGATCGTCAGCGACAGGACCACCGGAGCCGCGTTCCGGTTCAGTGTCTCCGCCGCCCGCTTCAGCCGGTGCGCGTGCTCCACCGGGAGCGAGACGGCCAGGCAGCCGACCGAGGAGCCCGCGGTGAGCGGTACGGCCGCGCAGACCGTGCCGACCGCGTACTCCTGGAGATCGAGCATGGGCACCGTCGGCGGCTGCGACTCCAGCCGGGACAGCAGCAGCTTGTCGCTCGTGATGGTGCGCGAGGTGAGGCGGGCCATCTTGTGCCGGGAGAGATGGTCGCGGCGGGCGTTGTGGTCCAGCTGGGTCAGCAGGCTCTTGCCGACGGCGGTGGCGTGGGCGGAGTAGCGGAAGTCCACCCACTCGTTGACCGCCGGGGTGGTGGGCCCGGCCGCGTACTGGGTGACCCGGACCTCGCCGTCGAGATACCGGCTGAGGTAGACGGCCGCGCCGACCGAGTCGCGCAGCCGGTCCAGGGTGAGCTGGAGCTTCTCGCGCAGGGCCCGCTCCCGGTCGTGCGCCGAGGTGATCCGGCGCAGGGTGTCGCCGGTGACGTACGCCCCGTCGGCGATCTGCTCGACGTAGCCCTCGCGGCGCAGCATGCGCAGCAGGGCGGTGAGCCGCTCGGCGCCGAGGCCGGTGCGGCGGGCCAGCTCGGTGTCGGTGGCACCGGCGGGGTGCCGGGCCACGGTCTCCAGCACGCGCAGCGCGTCCTGGGCGGAGTGGTACGGGGCGGTCGGCTCGATCCTCATGTCGGTCCCCCTCGGCCACGACCCGGGTCGGCGGATCGTCTCCACGATAGCCGTCAATGAGGCGCGGGGGAGAGGGGGTTGCGAGATTGCGCCCCGCGCGTCCGTGCCGCCAACCGGGGCGAAAACCCATAGGCATATGCCAGAGTCATTCCCCATCGAGCGGACCTCGGCTCTTCCGTCCAGGGCCCCGCGCGCACAGGGCCGCGCTTCACAGCACCGCGCTGATGAATTCCCGGGTGCGCTCCCGCTCCGGGTCGCCGAAGATCTTCTCCGGCGGGCCCGCCTCGATGACCCGGCCCGCGTCGAACATCAGGACCTGGTCGGAGATGTCCCGCGCGAAACCCATCTCGTGCGTCACGCACAGCATCGTGATGTCCGTGCTGCGCGCGATGTCCCGGAGCAGGTCGAGCACGCCCGCGACCAGCTCCGGGTCGAGCGCGGAGGTCACCTCGTCCAGCAGCAGCACCTGGGGCCGCATCGCCAGCGCCCGGGCGATCGCCACCCGCTGCTGCTGCCCGCCGGAGAGCCGGGTCGGCTTCGCGTCGCACTTGTCGGCCAGGCCCACCAGGTCCAGCAGCTCCCGGGCCCGCGCCTCGGCCTCGTCCTTCGACAGGCCGAGCACCCGGACCGGCGCCTCGGTGAGGTTCCGCAGCACCGACATGTTCGGGAACAGGTTGAACTGCTGGAACACCATCCCGATCTTCTTGCGGACCTCCCGGACCTGCTTCTCCGGCGCCGGGAACAGCCGCTGCCCGTCCACGGTGATCGTGCCCTCGTCGGGCTTCGCGAGGGTCATCAGCAGTCTGAGGATCGTGGTCTTGCCGGAGCCGGACGGGCCGATCAGGGTGACGTGCCGGCCCGCGTCCACGGACAGGTCGAGGCCGTCGAGGACGGTGTTGTCCCCGAACCGCTTGGTCACGCCCTCCAGGCGGATCAGCTCGGTCGGCAGGGTGCCGGTCACGGCCGGCTGCTTGCGGGTCTCAACGGACAAGGCGTCGCTCCAGGGTGCGCAGACAAAGGGAGGCCAGATAGGAGACGACGATGAAGGCGATCCCGATCACCGTCAGGGGCTCGGTGAACTGGAAGTGCTGCTGCGAGACGAGCCGCGCCCGGCCCAGCATCTCCAGCACGCCGATGGTCATCAGCAACGGCGTGTCCTTCAGCATCGCGATGACGTAGTTGCCGAGCGGCGGCACCACCCGGCGGACGGCCTGCGGCAGGATCACGGCCGCCCAGGTGCGCCGCACCGGCAGGCTCAGCGCCGTCGCGGCCTCCCACTGGCCCGTCGGCACCGCCTCGATACCGGCCCGGTAGACCTGCATCGTGTACGTCGAGTAGTGCAGCCCGAGCCCGAGGACCCCGGTGGTCAGCGGGGACAGGGTCACGCCCGCCTCGGGCAGCACGTAGAACAGGAAGAACAGCTGCACCAGCAGCGGGGTGTCCCGCACGAACTCCGTGAAGACCCCCACCGGCCAGCGCACCCACCGGGTCGGCGTCCGCAGCAGCAGCGTCCACACCAGGCCCAGCGCGAACGAGATCAGCGACCCCAGGGCCAGCGCCTCCAGGGTGACGAGCAGGCCCTTGACGAAGTACGGCAGGAAGTCGGCGACCGCTGCCCAGTCCCAGGTCATCGGGCCACCTCCGCCTTCAGCCGGCGCTCAAGACCCCGCATCCCGCGGGTGAGCAGGAACGCGATCACGAAATAGATCAGCAGCAGGTACGCGTAGATCTGGCCGCTCTGCTGGAGGGCGAGGCGGACCAGGTTGCCGCTGAACGCCAGGTCGCCCATGCCCGTGATGGACACCAGCGCCGTGCCCTTGAGCAGCTCGACCAGCAGGTTGGAGAAGGAGGGGATCATCTCCGGCACCGCCTGCGGCAGCAGGATCAGCCGCAGCCGCTGCCAGGGCGAGAAGCCGAGCGCGATCCCGCCCTCCCGCTGGGCCGGGTCCACCGCCGCGAGGGCGCCGCGCACGATCTCCGAGCCGTACGCGCCGTAGGTGAGGCCCAGCGCGAGCGTGCCGGCCCACATCGGCACCAGCTGCCAGCCGAACGCGACCGGCAGCACGAAGAACACCCAGAAGATCATCACCAGCGCCGACGTGCCGCGGAACACCTCGGTGTAGAACGCCGCCACGAAGCGGACGAGCCGCGACCGGTGGGTGCGGGCGGCACCGGCGACGAACGAGACCGCGGCGGCGAGCAGCGCGCTGTACACCAGCAACTGGAGCGTGGTGCCCGTGCCGTGGAGGACGAGTTCCCAGAGTCCCGCAGTCATCGGCCGCACAGCTCCTTGGCGGTCAGCGTCGTCATCTCGGCCTTGGTGAAGCCGAAGGGCCGCACGATCCGGTACAGCTCACCGCTGCGGCGCAGCTTGCGCAGCTCGGTGTTGAAGGCGTCACGCAGCCGGGTCTCCGTCGGCCGGAACGCGAACGCGCCGCCGTCCACTTTCGGTTCGCCGTCGACGAGCGCGACGAACGGCCTGGTCGACTCGGCCTTGGCGGAGTCCCGGGCGACGAGCCGGGCGGTGACGGCCGTGGCCGCGAACAGGTCGACGCGCCCCGACTCCACCGCGTTCAGCCCGGCGACCTGGTCCGGGACGATGACGAGGTCGCTCTCCCGGTAACCCGCCTCCACGGCGTGCTGGATCTGCGCGTACCCCGTGCCGGTGGCCACCTTGGCGTGTGCGCGCAGCGCGTCCGCGTAGGTGCGCAGACCCAGCGGGTTGCCCTTGCGGACGATGAAGGCGTCCGGCATCTGGTAGTCGGGGTCCGCGAAGATCACCTGCTCGCAGCGGTCCGGGGTGACGTACATGCCCGCGGCCACCACGTCGAACTGCTGCGACTTCAGCCCGGGGATCAGCGAGCCGAACTCCGTCGGCACCGGCTGCACCCGGTCCACGCCGAGCCGCTTGAAGACGGCCTTCGCCAGCTCCGGCGCCTCCCCGGTCAGCTCGCCGTTCTTGTCGATGTACCCGAAGGGGATCTCCCCGGCGATCCCGAGCCGTACGACACCCAGCGCGCGCAGCCGTTCCAGCAGATCGCCGCCGTTCTTTCCGGACGCCGACGCCACCCGGGTGCAGCCCGCCGCGCCCAGCGCGCCGAACGCGGCGAGGCCCGCGAGCACCGAGCGCCGGGTGTGTCTGTGTTCCGGCCGGATGGTGTGTACGTCGTTGCCAAGTGGTGGAGCCATGGCGGCGCGGCTACCCAAGCGCAACCGGGCTATGCGCCCCGGTTTTCACGGCCTGCGCCGAAGCGAGATCTACGCTCTCTTCCCGCCCTTCGCCTCCACGGAACCCCCACCGGGTGCCCTGCATCGTGCTCAGTTTCCGGCGGGCGTGACCTTTCCGGAGAGGGGCAGGCCGGCCTCGTACATCGCGTGCGCGGCCCGCAGGACCAGGTCGTCCCGGTGCCGGGCGGCGACGAGTTGCATGCCCACCGGCAGCCCCTCCCCGTCCATCCCCACCGGCACACTCGCCGCCGGCTGCTGGGTCAGATTGAACGGGTAGGTGAACGGGGTCCACCCCGTCCAGCGCCGGAACACGCAGCCCCTCGGCACTTCCAGCCCCGCCTCGAACGCCGTCAGCGGCAGCGTCGGCGTCACCAGCAGGTCGTACCGTTCGTGGAAGCGGCCCATCCGCCGGCCGAGGTCCGTCCGGACGTCCACCGCGGCCAGATACTCCAGCGCGCTCATCCGGGCGCCCTGCGCGCAGATCTCCCGCAGCCCCGGGTCCAGCAACTGCCGTCGACGCGGGGAGAAGTTCTGGGTCAGCCGGGCCGCGCCGCTGAACCACAGGGTGTGGAAGGCGTCCACCGGTTCGCTGAAGTCCGGGTCGGCCTCCTCGACGTACGCCCCCAGGTCCGCGAGGGCGGCCACCGCCCGCCGTACCGCCGCGGCCACCGCCGGCCGGACCGCCACCTGCCCGCCCAGCGACGGCGAGTACGCCACCCGCAGCCCCCGCACCCCGCCCCGCAGCGCCTGGGTGAACGAGCCCGGCGCGGGCGGCAGCGCCGACCAGTCGCGCGGGTCGGGTGTGCCGATCACATCGAGCAGCAGGGCCGCGTCGGCCGCGTCCCGGGTCATCGGCCCGGTGTGCGACAGCGTGCCGAACGGGCTCGCCGGATACAGCGGCACCCTGCCGTACGTCGGCTTCAGCCCGAAGATCCCGCAGAACGCGGCCGGGATACGGATGCTGCCGCCGCCGTCCGTGCCCAGCGACAGCGGGCCCGCGCCGAGGGCGACGGCCGCCGCGCTGCCGCCGCTGGAGCCGCCCGCGGTGCGCGTGGGGTCGTACGGATTGCGGGTGATCCCGGTCAGCGGGGAGTCGGTGACGCCCTTCCAGCCGTACTCGGGCGTGGTCGTCTTGCCGAGGAACACCGCGCCGTGCTCGCGCAGCCGGGCCACCGGGGGCGCGTCCTCGTCCCACTTCCCCTGCTCGGAGACGGTCCTGGAACCGCGCAGCGTGGGGTGGCCGCGCAGCAGCAGGATGTCCTTGACCGTCACCGGCACCCCGTCGACCAGCCCGGCCGGCTCACCGCGCCGCCAGCGCGCCTCCGACTCCCGGGCCCTGGCGAGCGCGTCCTCCTCGGTGAGCCGCACGAACGCGTTCACCTCCGGCTGGCTCCGCCGCGCCCGCTGAAGCGCCTGCTCGGTCACCTCCACAGGGCTGAACTCGCCCTTGCGGTAACCGTCGAGGAGCCGGACGGCGGTCAGGTCGGTGAGCTGCATGCACCCTCCAGGGGTCGGTGTCAGGCCCTCAGTGGCCAGGCACGTAACCACGCGTCTTGTCGACCACGTTCCGCAGAGACCTTCCCGCCGCCCACCGCTCGTACAACTCCACGAACTGCGCGCCCAGTTCGTCCCGCCAGCCGGCCGTGTCGCCGCTCATGTGCGGGGACACGATCAGCCCCGGCAGCTCCCACAACGGGCTGTCCCCGGGCAGCGGTTCGGCGGCGAACACGTCGAGGGCCGCGCCCGCGATCCAGCGCCGGGCCAGCGCCCGGGCGAGGGCCTCCTCGTCGACCAGGCCGCCCCGGCCGACGTTCACGAAGAACGCCGAGGGCTGCATCACGCCGAACCGGTGCGCGTCGAACATGCGGTACGTCTGCTCGGTCAGCGGAGCCGCCGCGATCACCCAGTCCGCGCGGGAGATCAGCCGGTCCAGGTCGTCCGGGCCGTGCACGCCGGTCCGCGCCACCCGCCCGACCAGCGCCGTCGTCACCCCCAGGGCCTTCAGCGTCCGGACGATCGCCCGGCCGATCGGGCCCGAGCCGACCACGCACGCGCGCGTGCCCGCCACCCGCCGGGTCTCCCGGTGCCGCCAGACCCGCTCCCGCTGGTGCTCCAGGGTCCGCGGCAGGTCCTTGGCGGCAGCCAGCACCAGGGCCGCCACGTACTCGGCGACCGGCTGGTCGAAGATCCCGCGCGCGTTCGTCACCACCGTCTCCGACGCGGCCAGCTCCGGGCACATCAGATGGTCCACACCCGCGCTCGCGGTGTGCACCCAGCGCGGCCGGGGCCCCTCGCCGGGCCACGCCTGCCGCACCGCGTGCGAGGTGAAGTCCCACACCAGCAGCACGTCCGCCGCGGGCAGCCGCTCGGCCAGGTGCGCCGCGTCCGTGCGCTCGATCCGGGCGCGGCCGGTGAGGCGGCCGAGCCGGGGCGGCGGATCGGCGTCGAGGACCAGAACGGTGGGGACGGTCGGCGTCATGCGGGGCGGCTCCCGGCGTCTGACATGCGCGGTTTATGCGCGGATTGACCACGCTCGCACCGGAACCCACCTTCGTCAACACGGACGTACCCACGATCCGTTGCCCCCTCGTCTCCCAGCGTGATCGGGGCGACGGCCCTGGCCGGCGCCCCGCGGGAGGTGTCCGCCGGACAGGTGGGCGGTGCCGCGCCGATGGGGTACCCGGGCCGTGGGGCTTGTCAGGCGCTGCCGTACGCGGCTGCCCGCACATGGCCCCGTACCGCCCGAAGAGACGCAGGAAGGCTGGACATGACCGCACTCGGATTCCTCTACCCGGGCCACTTCGCCGAGGACGACTATCCACGCATCGAGCAGCTCCTGGGCAGCGACATCCGGGTGGACCTGGCCCACACCGACATCGGTGAGGGCGCGCACCGGGTGGACGCGCTGCGCGAGATGGGCTCCGCCGAACGGCTCGCCCAGGGCATGGAGGGGCTGCGGCTGGGGGGCGCCGAGACGGTGGTGTGGGCGTGCACCAGCGGCAGCTTCGTGCACGGCTGGGAGGGCGCCCAGGAGCAGGTGCGCAACCTGGCCCGGCTGGCCGGGATGCCGGCCTCGTCGACGTCCTTCGCCTTCGTGCACGCGGCCCGGGAGCTGGGCGTACGCCGGGTCGCCGTCGGCGCGACCTATCCGGAGGACGTCACCGCGCTGTTCGCGGAGTTCCTGCGGGCCGGCGGGCTGGAGGTGACCGGTACGCGGTCCTCGGGGATCGTCACGGCGGCGGAGGCCGCCACCTGGGGGGAGGAGGACGTGCTGACCCTGGCACGCGCGGCGGACGCCGCCGACGCGGAGGCCGTCCTGCTGCCGGACACGGCCCTGCACACGGCCGCGCACCTCTCCCTCCTGGAGAAGGCCCTGTCCAAGCCGGTGCTCACCGCCAACCAGGTCACGGTGTGGGAGGGCCTGAGGCTCGCGGACCGCCGGGTGAACGCACCGACACTGGGCACCTTGTTCACGCGGCAGCCGTTGGTGCAGGTGTAGCCCCGGGCTCCCCCTCCGGACGGGGCGCGCCCGGGCGGCCGTAGAGGCTTCTTGCGTCGGCGCGGGACAATGGACGGTGGCCCACCTGAAGGCGGCGCCCACCGAACCGTACGAGGAGGAGACAAGACATGGCGGAGCCCACGCCGCGTCGTCACGAACCGCGGCTACGCCCCGCGCCCCTGCTCTTCGAGCCCGCGGAGGCGGTCGCCGACCCCGAGCACTTCTTCGCCCTGGAGTCGATCGAGGACCCGCGGGCGCTGCTGGCCCGGGCGACGGAGCTGACCCAGGCGTTCCGCGCGGCCGCCGACCGGGCCGTGGAGTTCCAGGCCATCGCCGCGGCCCAGCTCGCGGACCCGCGCCGGTTCGACCGGCTGACCCCGGCGGACATCGCCGAGCGGGCGGAGTGGACGGAGGACTACGCGAAGAAGATGGTCGAGTTCGGGCGGGATCTGATGCGCGGAGAGGGTGAGGGGCGGGCGACCGCCGACCCGCTGTAGCACCCGTACGGCATATGCCAGGCGGGCAAGATACTCCTCCCCGGCCGCCGCTGTCCCGGTTTTCGGCAACCCAGGAGAACGGCCCGCTCACGCACTGTACATATGGGTGTCATGACCAGCGCCCCGAACGTCACCCGTGTCAGCTCCGACGGCGTCGCCTGGCTCGCCTCGGCAGGAACGTACCCCCGCAGCACCCTCGCCCTGTGGGAAGAGCGCCCGGACGCCCCGGTCGTCCTGCCCTGCGGCACCGTCTTCGACGTGGTGAGCGCCCCTACGGTCTTCGGCCGCCGCATGCTGGACCGGCTCTGGGACGAGGGCGCGGGCTCGGGGCCGGTCGCGGTGTTCCGGGGCCGGACGCTGCTGTTCGCCGCCCCGGGGACGGCCCAGCGGCTGCCCTCGCTGCTGGACTGGGAGGAGTGGGGGTCCCAGCGGGCCCGGGCGGTACCGCCGCTGCTGTGCCACGGCACCGGCGACGCGGTCACCGTACCGCCCCTGACCAGCGGCGACGCCAGCGCCGCCGCCCGCTGGCTGGTCGCCCCGGACACCCGGCACCCCTGGCTGCCGGGGCCCGAGGTGCTGCTCTGGGCGGCCGTGCGGGCGGCTCGGGCGGCCGTGCGGATATCGATTTTTCCTCCCGCCGACCAGGATGCTAAGGTCTACGACGTCAGCAGGCGCCGCTAGCTCAGTTGGTTAGAGCAGCTGACTCTTAATCAGCGGGTCCGGGGTTCGAGTCCCTGGCGGCGCACCTGAAGGAAACGGCGGGTCCGGTTCGAAAGAATCCGGCCCGCCGTTTCCGTATACGAACCGGCCGTCCCGCGGCACCCCACGTTCAGCCGCACGATCAGTCGCCCACCCCCGGCGTGATCTTCACCGTCCACGCCCCGGACGCCGTCCGCCCCTCCGCCTCCACCTTCACGCCCTCCCCGGGGACCGTGAAGCTCTCCCCGAGAAAGACCGGCGCGTCGGCGAGCGGGGCGTAGACCGAGTTCTCCCAGCAGGCCTCGGTGCGCGGGTGGGCGTCCACGACCTGGACCGGGCCGTCGCCGGACTCGGCGCCGCCACGCACCCGGTAGACCAGGATCCCCTGCCGGCAGGACACCCGGTCGTTGCCGGCCGAGCCGCGCGCCTCGAAGGCGAGGGCGCTGTCCGGACCGGTGCGCACCACGGCCAGTTTGACGCCGTGGCCGAGGCCGAAGGCGGGGGCGCCGCCCGCCCCCGGCACCGGCACGCCGGGTCCGGCCGCGAGGGGTTCCAGGGTCAGGCGGGTCGGCGCGGCGCCGCGCACGCACACCACCTGGCGCGGATCCAGCCAGCCGAGCCGCCACTTGTGCCAGGCGAACAGGTCGGGCGCGAGCCCGAACTGGCTGCCCATCAGGTCCCAGTCGCCCACGTAGGTGTCCCAGTCGCCCTTGCCGTCGGCCGGGCGGTGGTAGAGGTCGGGCAGGTCGAAGACATGGCCGGTCTCGTGGGCGAGGACCAATCGGTCCGGCGGATGGTGCTCGAACACGGTGACGACCCGGCGGACATCGGTGCCGTCGACGCGCAGGGGCGTGTCCAGGTTGACGACCTTCGTGGCGTCCGAGTCGACGCCGGGCGCGTCCGGATCGGCGACCAGGTACACCACCGGGTAGCGCGAGAAGTCGACCTCCTTGTCGGCTACGGCGAACGCGTCGCGCAGGTAGGCGACCCGGTCCTCCGCGTCCCAGTCCCGCCGCATGGCGTACGAGGTCGACGGGCGGGGCATGCGCAGCCAGCGTTTCAGCGGGTGCGGGCGCAGGGTGAACCTGCCGTAGGACGCCTGTTCGTAGAAGCGGCTGGTGGCCGGGAAGTGGTCGGCGGTCAGTTCGGCGGGGGTGGTGCGCGGGGTGGCGTCCGGGAAGGAGAGGAAGATCATCACGGCGTCCAGCGTGCCGGTCGGGCGGGTGTAGCCGGGGTTCCAGCTGTCGACGCCCTCCGAGTGGTGGGCCTCGGTGCGGTGCAGGGCACAGGGCGCCGGCGAGAAGGGCTCGGCGGCCGACGGGCCGCTGAGGATCGAGGTCGCGGCGAGCGCCGACATCGTGGTGAACACGGCGGCGGTGCTGCGCAACTTGGGCACGGACATGACCTCCGGATGCGGTTCGGGACCCGCATCCAGATTGCTGGCAATCGATGTGTTTTGCCCTGTTTACCTGCACCAGAAGGGTGAGCGCGCCCCCATTGCGCCCCGGCGCGCCCCGGCGCTCGACACCCCGGAAACACTCACGGAACGTCACACCTGGTCGAGGGGGCTGAAGAACCCGTCCAGGTGCGGGCAGAAACGATCTGTCAGAACATGTGCTCGGTCCGGGACACTGGACAGTGGCTGGAAGGGCCCGGAGCCAGCATCTATGATCGGCACACTTTCCGGCACGGACAGGCACGGACACAGATCGAGTGCACTGCGGGAGCGAGCGGTGAGCGGAACGTCCGAAGGGCCGACGCCCGCGGCAGACCTCGACCGGTCAGCCGTCACAGACAGTCACAACACCACCTACCACCGTGTCTTCGCGACCGCCCCGCTCGCCATGGCGGTCGTGGCCCCCGAGGGACTCGTCGTCAGCGCCAACACCGCCCTCGGCGAACTGCTCGGCGCCGACCCCGGCACCCTCGTCGGCCGGGTCGCCGCCGACCTGGTGGACCTGGCCTCCGACGCCCGCAGCTGGCACGCCTACCGCGAGGTGCTGCGCGGCCGGCAGGCCCGCCTGCGCTGCACCCGCCGGCTGAAGCACCCCGAGGGGCACTCGCTGTGGGTGCAGGTCACCGTCGCCCCGCTGACCGGCGAACCCGGCGTCCTGCTGTCGGTCGCCGACATCAGCTTCCGGCGAGAACTCCAGGCCCGGCTACGGCACTTGCAGATGCACGACCCGGTGACCCGGCTGCCCAACCGCACGCTGTTCTTCGAGCGTCTGACGGCCGCGCTGGAGGCGGAGTCGTACGAGGAGAGCGGCACCGGCCGGATCGGCCTGTGCTATCTGGACCTCGACGGCTTCAAGGCGGTCAACGACACCCTCGGCCACCGCATCGGCGACCGGCTCCTCGCGGCCGTCGCCGAACGCCTGACCCGGGTCGCCGACGACACCGGGTACGCCCGCGCCGCCACCCCCCTCGTGGCCCGGCTCGGCGGCGACGAGTTCGCCCTGCTGGTGGAGGACTCCACCGGCACCGAACAGCTCGCCGACCTCGCCGAGTCCGCGCTGAAGGCGCTGGAGGAACCCTTCGATCTGGCCGGGCAGCGGCTGTCGTTGACCGCGTCCATCGGCGTCGTCGAGCGCCACGCGGCCGGTACGACGGCCACCGGGCTGATGCAGGCGGCCGATACGACCCTGTACTGGGCCAAGGCCGACGGCAAGGCCCGCTGGACCCTGTTCGACCCCGAGCGCAACGCCCACCGCATGACCCGCCAGGCGCTGTCCTCCACCCTGCGGCCCGCCATCGAACGCGAGGAATTCGCCCTCGAATACCAGCCGTTGGTGGCCATGGAGGACGGCCGGCTCAACGGCGTCGAGGCCCTGATCCGCTGGCACCACCCGCAGTTCGGCACGTTGACGCCGAATCGGTTCATCGGACTGGCGGAGGAGGACGGCTCGATCGTGCAGCTCGGCCGCTGGGCGCTGCACACAGCCTGCCGGCAGGCCCGCCGCTGGCAGCTGGACCACCCCGGCGAACCGCCCATCTTCGTCAGCGTCAACGTCGCCGTACGGCAGGTGTGGGACTCCGACCTGGTGGCCGATGTGGCGGAGATCCTCGCCGAGACCGGACTCGCCCCGCAGCTGCTCCAGCTGGAGCTGACCGAGTCGGCCGTGATGGGCTCGGCCGGCCGGCCGCTCCAGGCCCTGCAGGCCCTCAGCGACATGGGCGTACGCATCGCCATCGACGACTTCGGCACCGGCTACTCGAACCTCGCCTACCTCAGCCGGCTGCCGGTCTCCACGCTGAAACTGGACGGCTCCTTCGTGCGGGGCTTCCAGTACGAGGGCGACAAGAAGGCGATCGCCCCGAACCCGGCCGACGAGGTCATCGTGGAGGCGATGATCCAGCTCGCCCACCGGCTCGGCCTGACGGTCACCGCGGAGTGCGTGGAGACCTCCGCCCAGGCCACCCGGCTGCGGCGGATCGGCTGCGACACCGGGCAGGGCTGGCTGTACTCCCGCCCGGTGCCGCCGGACCGTATCTCCGAGCTGCTGGGGGCGCAGGCCTACGCGGTCGGCAAGCCGTAGGCGTCCGCGATCAGCTCGTAGGAGCGCAGGCGCAGTTCACCGCGGTGCGCGTGCGAGGTGATCATCAGCTCGTCGGCGCCGGTCCGCTTGTGCAGGTCGTCCAGTCCGGCGCGGACCTCGTCGGCCGTGCCGTGCACGATGTTGGCCGTCCAGGAGGCGACGAACTCCTCCTCCATCGGGCTGAACTCGTGCCGCTCGGCCTCCTCCGGGTCCGGGAACAGGCCGGGCCGGCCGGTGCGCAGCCGGATCATGTTCAGCGCCATCGCCCGGCTCTGCCGCCGGGCCTCCCGCTCGTCGTCCGTGGCGAGGGCGGAGACGCCGATGAGGGCGTACGGCTCGGAGAGGACGGCGGAGGGCCGGAAGGTCTCCCGGTACAGATCGAGCGCCGGGACGGTGTTCTGCGCGGAGAAGTGGTGCGCGAAGGCGAACGGCAGACCGAGCAGGCCGGCCAGGCGGGCACTGAAGCCGGAGGAGCCGAGCAGCCACACCGGCGGCCGGTGCGGCGACTGGACCCCGCCGGGAGTGCTGCCCTGGACCGGCCCCGGGATCGCGTGGATGCGCCGGTACGGGTGCCCGTCCGGGAAGTCGTCGTCCAGGAACCGGGTCAGCTCCGCGAGCTGCTGCGGGAAGTCGTCGGCGCCCTCGTTGAGGGTGTCGGTGCGGCGCAGGGCAGCGGCCGTGGCCCCGTCCGTGCCCGGCGCCCGGCCGAGGCCCAGGTCGACACGGCCCGGGGCCAGCGCCTCCAGCGTGCCGAACTGCTCGGCGATCACCAGCGGGGCGTGGTTGGGCAGCATGACGCCGCCCGAACCCAGCCGGATGCGGTCGGTGTGGGCGGCGAGGTGGGCGAGGATCACGGCCGGGGAGGAGGAGGCCACACCGGGCATGGAGTGGTGCTCGGCGACCCAGTACCGGTGGAAGCCGCAGGACTCCGTGAACCGGGCGAGCGCGACGCTGGTGCGCAGGGCGTCGGTGGCGGTACTGCCCGCGCCGACGGTCACCAGGTCCAGTACGGAGAGGGGGGCGGGGGCGGTGCCGAGCGTGCTGCCCCGGATCTCGTCTGCCTCGTCTGCCGACACGGTGTACGCCTCCTGATGCGAGCGTGAGCTGTCCTTCAGCGCGTAACAGGAGAGAGTCCCCGCTTATTCCCCGCCGGCCTACCGCGCCGGAGCCTGCGAGGTGTTGGTCAGGGGTGCCAGGTCACCCGGTGTTCCCTGAGGTGGGACAGGACCGCGTGGTTCGCCTCCCAGCCGTCCGGGGCTGCGACCATCGGCCGCCTCCGGCGGCGTGCCGGACTCCGTCCGGCGGAGTGGGTTCGTCCGACCGCGCCGGAGCCTGCGAGGTGTTGGTCAGGGGTGCCAGGTCACCCGGTGTTCCCTGAGGTGGGACAGGACCGCGTGGTTCGCCTCCCAGCCGTC
>NZ_JBFATL010000003.1:177472-327094 GCF_040678315.1 Streptomyces sp. NPDC052721
CCGTCCGGGAACTTCACCAGCGTTCCCAGCTGGACCGGTTCTGTGGAGGGGTAGTCGTCCAGCAGGTCGGTCACCCCCGCGCGGCAGATCATGATGCAGGCGTGCCGGTGCCGGGAGGCCAGGACGCACAGGCGGCCCGTCTCCAGGTGGAAGGCGGTGGCGTCGGGGCGGCCGGAGAGCGGGTGCAGGACGACCGTGACGTCGTACTCGCGGCCCTGGAGACGGTTCGCCGTGTCGACGGTCACGTCCGGGACGCCGAGGCCGGCCAGGGCCGCGCGGATCGCCGCCGCCTGGTCGCGGTGGGCCGTGCCCACGGCGATGCGGTCGGCGGTGAGGGGGGTGGGATCGGGAGCGCGTTCCGACACGGCCGCGCCGCCCCGGTCCAGCAGGCGGCGGACCACCGCCGCCACCGCCCGGACCGCCTCCGGGTCCGTGCGCGGGGTGTGCCGGGCGGGCAGCTCCAGCAGACCCCAGCCGGACTCCGCGGCCTCGTCGATCACCCGGTCCGGGCCGGAGCCGTCGGAGGGGACGGCGAAGGTCAGCCGGCGGTCGCCGTGGGACGTGCCGCTGCGGAAGGGGGTGTACGGGTAGAAGGCGTCCGAGACCAGGGGGGCCGCCGACGCCGGCAGGCGCCAGGAGACCGGCAGACGGTGCTGGGGGAGGTCCGGGTTGTGGGCCAGGAGGGTGGTGACCGCCGAGGCCGAGGGGTCGTACGACAGGCCCGCCCACTGCTCGCTGCCGACGATGGAGAAGGGGTCCAGCTGGCCCGGGTCGCCCACGAACAGCGCCCGTTCGAACAGCCCGGCCACGGCGAGCAGGGAGTCGGAGCGCATCTGGTACGCCTCGTCCACGATCGCGTGCCGCCACGGCTCGTCCACCTTCACGTGCGCCCACTTGGCGGCCGTGGAGAGGACCACCGGCAGGCCGTTCAGGTCGGCCGCCTTCGCCGACGTGCGGACCTGCGGCAAGGCGTCCAGCGCCGCATCGTAGGCGTCGGTGTCGCTGCTGTGCAGTCGGCCGACGGGCAGGTCCGGGTCCTTCTCGGCCAGACGCAGGACCAGGTCGTCCACCTGGGCGTTCGTCTGGGCCACCACCATCAGGGGGCGCCCGGCACCGGCGAGTTCGAGCGCCGCGCGGACCACCAGCGTCGACTTGCCGGCGCCCGGCGGGGAGTCCACCACCACGCCCCGCTCGGCGCCGTGCAGCGTGTCGTGCAGGATCGCGTCGGTGGCGCGGCCGGCCGCGGCTCCGGGATCGAAGTCGACAGTCGTCACAGCACGTCCTCCTCGGTCACGACGTCGGGGGCCTCCGGTGCCGGCTCGCCCGGCGGGCCGCCGTGCGTCCACGGGGTCTCCTCCGGGTCGGGCAGCTTCGCGCCGCCGCGCTGCTCGTGCTCGAACAGGGTGAAGCAGACCCGGTCGCCCTTCTCCGGCACCGAGCCGGGCTCAGGCTCCTTGCCGCGGCCCATCTTGTCCAGGACGCGCAGGACCAGCACACCGTCGGCCTCCTGACCGACGAACTCCGCCGACTGCGGCTTGCCGCCCAGCGAGCGGTACACCTTCGCCCGCTCCGCCAGATGCGGCCGGTCGTCCGTGCGGACCGTCACCAGCGGGCGCGGGCTCGGCCGCCTGCCCTCGCTGTACGCCATCACGACGTCGGTCACCTCGCCCGCGAACGCCTCCCCGGCCAGCCGCCGCCCCGCCATCACCAGCGGGTCGTCCAGCGCCTCCTGCGCCTCCAGCCGGGCCTGCTCGCGCTCGCGCGTGGCCAGCTTGTTCGCCGCCGTCACCGCGTCGTCCCGGCGCGGCTGCGGGGGTTCACCGGCCAGCACCCGGTCCCGGTGCCCGGTGAACGACCAGCGGTCCCGGGTCCAGCGCCCCTCCACGTGTGCGCCCTCCGGCAGCGTCCGCAGCAGGTCCAGGCCCCGCCACACCGCGTCCCAGGTGGGCCGGGTACGGCTCTCGACCAGGTCGCGGATCTCCCGCTCGGCCCGGGTGAGCGCGGCCAGCCGGTCGTCGGCCTCCAGCGGGTCCTCGGCGGCGGCCAGGGCCGTCCGCGCGCGGTCGTAGCGCTCGATCGCCGGGGCCAGCAGCCTGTTGTCGAACGCCGGGTCCGTGGCGGGGCCGGCCGGCGGGCACAGCAACTGGCCGTCGGCGTCCCGGGCGAGTTCGGCCCGGCGGGCGGCCTCGGCGCCGGTCAGGCCCTCCGGGGGGTCGATCCAGGCCAGCAGCGCGCCCAGGTGCTCGTCCTCCAGGCCCGACTGGCCGGTCGCCCAGTGCCGGGACAGCACATCGGTCAGGGCGAGCAGCAGCGACGAGCCGGGGACCCGGGCCCGCTCGCCGTAGTGGGTCAGCCAGCGGCCGAGCAACGGCACCCGGGGCGGCGCCGGATAGGGCGCGTCCGGGTCCTGCTCGGCGGTGCGCCGGAACCGCATGGAGCGGCCCAGCAGCCGTACGAAGTCCAGGCCCGTGCGGCTCGGCACGATCAGCTGGGGGGCGTCCGCGCACAGCTCGGCCGCCACCTTGACCCGCTTGCCGGTCTCCGGGTCGGTCTCGGTGCGCTCGGCCGCCTCCACCGAGTCGGCGTACGCGTCGATGTACGGCAGGACGATGTCGGCCAGGTCGGCGAGAAACGTGAAGCGCAGATCCCGGTCGCGGGGCTGCGGTACGACCAGCAGCCGGGGCGCGTCCCGGTCGGTGCCGACCAGCGCGCCGAGCGGGGCGCCCGTCTCACCGGCCGTGGTGAGCGGCACGAACACCAGCGGGTGGTCGGACAGATGCCGGTGCCGGACGGTCGCGGCGGGCTGCGCCCGGCCGGTGCCGACGGCTTCCAGCCGGGCGAGGGCGGTGATCAGGGACACGCGACCGCCTCCCGGGCCTCCCGCAGAGCCTCCGCGCGCAGGGCGGCCGCCCGGCGCAGGGCGGCCACCGCCGGGTCGTCCGGGTCGCCGCTCTCGCCGTGGGCCGCCGCCAGGACCTCCTCGACCGTGGCCAGGCCGCCCAGTTCGGCCCGCAGCGGCCGGCCGAGGCGGGTGACCGCGCCGGCCGCGCGGGCCCGCTCCCGGCAGTGGAAGGCCAGCTCGCAGGCGGACAGGCACTCGGGCGCGTACGTCGCCGGCACCGCCTCCACGGCCGCCGTCAGCTCTTCGGCGGGCCGGTCGGGCGCGAAGCACGTGCCCTCGGGCAGCGCGTCGGCGATCTCCTCGACGCGGGTGAGCCGGGCCAGCTGGCGGGCGGTGACCGCGCGCTGCTTGCGGACGTCCACGGCGGAGCCCGTGGGCAGGTTGGAGAAGTCCTTCGGGCACACCAGCAGCACCTGGTGCCGCACCCGCGGCACCGCAGCGCTCCCTCGGGCGCGCCCCTCCTGCTCCCCGTCGAGACGGTTCGCGACCTCCTCCAGGGCGAGCACGTACACCGCCGCCTGGCGGGCCGCCGCACCGACCTTCGCCGGGTCCGCGGCGCCGTCCACCATCGGGAAGGACTTGATCTCCACCACCGACCAGCTGCCGTCCGGGTGCACCACGACCGCGTCCGGCTCCAGGAAGGCGAGCGAACCGGCCACGTCCAGGGCGAGCATCGGATGGTCCAGCAGCGTCCAGCCGCCGGCCCGCGTGGCCTCGCGCAGCGCCAGCGCCGTACGGGCCGTACGCCCCTCGGGGCCGTGCGCGGTCAGGTCGGGTACGGCCGCCGCGGCGGGGGGTTCGGCGCCGGGGTCGAGCCGGGCGTGCGCCAGCCGCAGCAGCTCGGCGCCGCCGTCCGCCTTGACCCGCGCCTCGAACGCGTTGCCCCGGGTCAGCGCGAACTGCGACTGCCCGAAACCGGACGGCGCGCCCAGCGCACCGGCCAGCCGTGCCTTGTCCACCCCGGCGCCGTCCAGGATCGCCCGCCGGGAGCAGCCCGGGTTCGCGGCGAGCGCCGCGAGGGCGCGGGCGTCCAGGGCCTTGGCCGGTACGTCGGGACCGCGCAGCTCAGCGAGCCGGTGCCGGAGCCCCTTCGCCCGCGTCGCTGGGGGAGGCGTCCGGTCCGGCCGCGGGGTCGAGCCGCGACTCGCGCTGCCGTGGAATTCGCTCACCCGCCGAAGTCTGGCATCCGGCACTGACAATCGGGGAGCCCGTGCCGCCCGTGACCGGTGCGGTACGACGGGACAGCCGGGCCCGGACGAGGTCCGCGGCCCGCATCACCTGCGGTGCCAGCAGGAGGCCGACGCCCATCACGGCCACGCCCGCGACCGCGTCCAGGAGGTAGTGGTTGGCGGTGCCCATGACCACCAGCGCGGTCACCAGCGGGTAGACGACACCGAGGACCTTCGCCGGGCGCGTGCCGCCGTACCGCCACAGCATCACACCGCACCACAGCGCCCAGCCCACGTGCAGGCTCGGCATCGCCGCGTACTGGTTGGTCATGCCGCCCATGCCGCGCGGGGCGCTGGCCTCGCCGCCCCACCAGCCGTACGCGCTGTACTGCGCCATCGTGTCCACGAAGCCGTGACCGGCGGAGAGCAGGCGGGGCGGGCAGGTCGGCAGCAGGGTGAAGCCGATCAGGCCGATGAACGTGGACGTCATCAGCCAGGTGCGGGCCGCCCGGTAGTGAGGGGCACGCGCGCGGAACAGCCAGACCAGGATCACGGGCGTGATCAGGTAGTGCAGTGAGGCGTACCAGAAGTCGGCCGGCACCCCGAGCCAGGGCTCGCGGGTGAACAGCCGGTTCAGCGGGTGCTCGGCGTTCAGGTTCAGGGCCTTCTCGACGCGCAGTATCGCCAGGCCGTGGTCGACGGCGCTGGTGACGTCACCGCGCGCGAGGAGCCGGCCGGCCGAGTAGCAGCCGTAGACCAGCAGGATCAGCGGCAGCTCGGTCCACCAGCGCAGCCGGGGTCGCGGGGCCACCTCGGTGCCCGGTGTCTCGGTCTGCGGCATCCGATCGCCCTCCCCCTTCTGCTGTGCGGCGGCGCCCCGGCGGGCGACCGTGCCACTTTACGGTGTCCCTACTCCGCCCAGGACGGGCGCTCGGATCCCGCTCGGTGTGTGTCAGCCCTCGAAGACGCGGAGATCGCCCGGCGGGTTGCCTGGGAGCGGGGTGCGCGATGATGGAGGGACCGGCGCACCCACTCGTCGTGCGTCCCTTGTCGTGCATCCGCTTGTTCTTCGGAGAGACCCCATGGCACCGCGCATTCTGCTGGCCCGGCACGGACAGACGGCATGGTCGCTGTCCGGCAAGCACACCGGCAGGACCGATGTGCCGCTGCTGGAGGAGGGCCGGCGCGGGGCCAAGCTGCTCGGTGAGCGGCTGCATCGCGCCCCGCTGGACGGGCTGGCGGGCGTGGAGGTGCGGACCAGCCCGCTCTCACGCGCGCGGGAGACGTGCGAACTGGCCGGCTTCGGGGACCGTGCCACGGTGTGGGACACGCTGATGGAGTGGGACTACGGCGCCTACGAGGGCATGACCCCGGCCGAGATCCAGGCCGTGCGGCCCGGTTGGCTGATCTGGCGGGACGGGGTTCCGGAGGGCGAGACCCTCGACGACGTCACCGCGCGCGCGGACGAGGTGGTCTCCTGGGCCCGTTCGGCCGACCGTGACGTCCTGGTCTTCGCCCACGGGCACATCCTGCGGTCGATCGGGGCACGGTGGCTGGGGCTGCCCCTGGACTTCGCGGCGCGGATACGGCTGAATCCCACGTCGCTGTCCGTACTGGGCTGGGCCTACGGGGAACCGGCGATCGAGAGCTGGAACGATTCGGGGCATCTGGCGGGCTGACGGGGTGCCCGGTGCGGGGGCGCCCTGAAGGGGCGCGGGGCTGTGGCGATGTGCGGCTGCGCCGCGTGGGCGCGACCAGCTCCCACCGGTCCGCGGACCGATGACCACGCCGGCCCCCCCGCCCCGCACCGGGCAACCCCCTACACCCGCCGGGGAACGGACGCGTGGCGGTCCAGGAACTCCGACACCCCGGGCGCCCGCCGGTGCGGCGACAGCACCCGCGCCGTCCCCGCCAGCATCGTCTGGATGCGGGAGGACTGGACCTGGTCCAGCAGCGCCAGCACCCGCAACCCCGCCTCCGCCGCCTCGTCGGGACGGCCCTCGCGGGCGAGATCGTCGGCCAGCTCCGCGGTGTACAGCGCGATGTTCCGCGTGAAGTGCGGGTCCTGCAGACGCGCCGCCCGCCGGGCGTGCCGGGACGCCCGCCGCCAGTCGCCCAGCGTGGACCAGCACTGCGCCTCCAGCCCCTCCAGCTCGGCCTCTCCGTAGAAGCTCATCCACTCGGGGTCGGCGTCCGAGCGGCCCCGCTCGAAGAGGGCGTGCGCCCGGGCCAGGGCCTGCGCGCAGCCGGTGCGGTCGGCGAGCCCCGCCCAGCCGCCCGCCTCGCGCAGCGCCAGCAGGGACATCAGCCGGTCGGAGCCGAGCGGCCGGGCGGCGCGCTGCGCGGCCTGCGCGGCCCGTACCGCCTCCCGGGGCCGTCCGGCGTCCCGGGCCAGGAACGCGGTGTTGCAGAAGGCGTGTGCCTCCAGCGCCGGATCGCCGGTCATGCGAGCGGTGGCCAGTGCCTCCGCGTAGTGCGAACGGGCGTCGTCGAAGCGGCCGGAGTCATGGGCCAGCCAGCCGACGGAGATGGCGAGTTCACCGGCGCCCGCGTGCAGCCGGTCGGCGGTGGTCTGCCGGGTCGCGCCGGCGTCGAGCAGCTCGTACGCCGCGCGCAGCGGAGCCGCCGCGCGCCGGTAGAGGCCGTCCGCGCCGTGCCGGTCGTCGAGCAGCCGGATGCGGCGGACGGCCTCCTCCAGCGCCGCCGCCTCGGAGGTGCCGGCGCGCCGCAGCGGCCGTTCCGCCGCCGTGGCGGCGGTGGTGAGCCCCAGCGGGGCCAGCGTGGCGGCGGCCACCGTGGCGCCTCCGCCGGTCATGAATGCGCGACGCAGCACGTCGCTCTCCTCGTGGTTCAGGGGGTCTTTCGCAAACGGTTCGTGCGGTTCGTACAGCTGGTGCGGTTCCTGCGGGCCCCGTTCACCCGGGTCCCGCCTGGCGCGGGGCCCACCGGTCTCACCTGCCTCATACGGCTCGAAGGCCCCGCGAGACTCAGCGGGCACCCGCTCCGCGGGGCCCGTCTCCACCGCCGTACGCGCGGCTCGTCCGCGGACGGACGAGCGGGGGGCGAAGCCGAGGTCGGTGAGCGTGCGGCCGGGAAACATGTGCAGGAACACCCGTTCGTACGCGTAGTTGGGGCAGCGGATCTCGCCCGCCTCGACTCGGCCGATGTAGCGCGCGTCACAGCTCACCCGCTCACCGATCTCGCGCGCGGCCCGCCGTACCAGCGCCGCGAACTCCGCCGGTGAGCGCCGGCCGCGCAGCCGCCGGAAGGCGAGGTTCGGCCGTGGTGGCCGTTCGGGCTGTGACGAGGTCACGGTTGACGACGCCATGGCCGGGTCCTCTCGTGCGAACCGTCGAACCACGCCGGGACCCGGGCGATTCCGGGACGAGTTGCCCGTGTGACGCCCTGGTTCCGGCGGGCATGAACGTACCTGCTGTGAAGGACCCGCCACGCGGTGTTTGGCTACAAACCGGATATCTCATGCACGATCTGCCATGAAGTGCCATCCTTTGCGGCGCACTGGTGCCGTTGCCGTTGACGCGCTCGCGCGTTGGACCCCATGGACCGCAACAGGGCTGTGTGGTGGAGGCCGGCATGGAGACCAGCCAGAGCAACGATCCTTGTACGTCGCCGTCGTCGTCCGCGTGTGCGGGAGGTGACGCGAGATGCGACCTCGTGACGGTACCGACCCGGCAGGGGCTGGAGGCGGTCGACATCCTGCGGCGGGGCGCGGCGGACGCGGTCGGGCCCGTGCTGCACGACGACGGCTGCGGCACCCTCGGCTTCCTGGTGCCGGCCGGTACGGCCGCCGGCTGGGACGTGCCGGGCAGCACCTGCACCGAGACCGACGGACGCGGGCTGCGGCTGAACCCCGATCCGCCGGTGGAGGGCTCCGACTGGCTGCTGCCGCCCGGCGAGGCCGACCTCGCCACCGACCCGGTGGTCCTGCGCCGGGCCCTCGGCGAGGCGGCCCGTCTGATCGAGGCGGCCGACAACTGCCGGTGACGCGCGCCCGCGGTACCCGTCCGCACCGGTGACACACCTGTCCGGCGAAGAGGCCCCCTGCCCTGCCCGGCCACCGGTGACGCGCCTGCCCGCGGCGGCTGCGAAAATGGGCGGATGGGCAGGTCCAGGAACACACGGCGCAGGTCGGCCGCCGTAGCCGCGGTCGAGGAGCCGGTCGACGGCGGGCTCGCGCAGCTCGTGCCCGATCCGGACCGCGCCCGGGCCTGGACGCTGCTGATCGACGGCGCGCCCCAGTCGCACGTCGACCTGGACGACCCGGCGTACCTGTCCTTCGAGTACCAGCGCCGCCTCGGCCATGTCATCGACCTCGCCGCCCCGCCCGGCAAGCCCGTGCACGCCGTGCACCTCGGCGGCGGCGCCCTCACCCTCGCCCGGTACGTCGCCGCGACCCGGCCCCGCTCCACCCAGCAGGTCGTGGAGCGGGACGCGAGCCTGGTGCGACTCGTCCGCCGGGAGCTGCCGCTGGACCCGGGCGCGCGCATCCGGGTGCGGGCCACCGACGCCCGCGCGGGGCTCGCCAAGGTGCCGGACGGCTGGGCCGACCTGGTCGTCGCCGATGTCTTCAGCGGGGCCCGTACCCCCGCCCACCTGACCTCCACCGAGTTCCTGGACGAGGTCCGGCGCGCCCTGAAGCCCTCCGGTGTCTACACGGCCAACCTCGCCGACGGCCCGCCGCTCGCGCACCTGCGCGGCCAGATCGCCACCGCCGCCGCCCGGTTCGGTGAACTCGCGCTGATCGCCGACGCGGCCCTACTGCGCGGCAAGCGCTTCGGCAACGCGGTCCTGGTCGCCTCCGACCTCCCGCTGCCGCTCGCCGAACTCACCCGCCGCGCCGCCTCCGACCCGCACCCCGGCCGGGTCGAACACGGCAGGCAGCTCACCGACTTCACCGGTGGCGCGGTGCCCGTGACGGACGATGCCGCGGTGGCCTCCCCGGCACCGCCGCCCTCGGTGTTCCGTTAGCACCCCGCCGGCGGCACCGTCCATGTCGTCCGCGCACCCTGATCACCGCCAGGTGGGTCAGTACGTGCCCACCTCGACCCGCGGCGGCCCGTCGTGCCAGGTACAGAACACCGTCACCCGGTCCGCGCCCCGGCTGAACTCCACCCGGATCCAGCTCTCCGTCTTCCACACCTGCATCGACCAGCCCGTCCCCGGGGTCGCCGACACGAGTGTGGCGTCGGCCGGCCGCAGGTCGAACACCGCCCGGCCGCCGTCGGTGGGGTAGGACTTGACCCGGCCGGACGCGGTGGCGGAGGCGGTGGGGGGCGGGGACGGTGTGCGGGCCGGCGTGCGCGCAGGCGACGGCGTCGCCGTCGGCGGGACCGGCCGCTCGCGCGACGGGGCCGGTGACGGAGAGGGCGCCCTGGACGCGGACTTCACGTCCCGGGTGTCCGCGCCGGCGGCCGTGACCGGAAGCGCGCGCGGCGGCTCGTACGCAGTCCCCGCCATCACCGTGTGGACACCCCACCACGACAGCGTGACCGCCGCTCCCGTCGCGGCTAGCCACGCCAGTACGTGTACGAGTCCTCTGCGCATCGCGGGCCATACTGCCCCAGCAGCACCGCCGTACGCACATGCCCTGAGTTGTCCACAGGCGCCCGCCCGGTGGTGTCCGCATGGCGTACGGTGCGGCGCATGGCACGTGTTCTCGTGGTCGAGGACGACCAGTTCGTACGCTCGGCGCTCATCCGGCACCTGACCGACGCCGCACACACCGTGCGCAGCGTCGGTACGGCACTGGAGGCGCTGCGCGAGGTCGCCCATTTCCGCTTCGACCTGGTCATCCTGGACCTCGGACTGCCCGACCTGGACGGCTCCGAGGCTCTGAAGATGCTGCGCGGCATCACCGACGTGCCCGTCATCATCGCCACCGCCCGGGACGACGAGACGGAGATCGTCCGGCTGCTGAACGCCGGGGCGGACGACTATCTGACCAAGCCGTTCTCCGTCGAGCACCTCTCCGCCCGGATCGCGGCCGTGCTGCGCCGCGCCCGTTCCGGCAGCGGGGAGGCCCCGCCCTCGTCCGTGCTCCGCGTCGGCGGCCTGACCGTCGACCCACTGCGCCGCCAGGCCGAGTTGGACGGGGTCCGGCTCGACCTCACCCGCCGCGAGTTCGACCTGCTGGCCTTCCTGGCCGGGCGGCCGGGCGTCGTCGTCCCGCGCAGGGAACTCCTCGCCGAGGTCTGGCAGCAGTCCTACGGCGACGACCAGACCATCGACGTCCATCTGTCCTGGCTGCGCCGCAAGCTGGGGGAGACCGCCGCCCGGCCGCGCTATCTGCACACGCTGCGGGGCGTCGGTGTGAAGCTCGAACCACCCTCGGACGGGCAGGACCCGCGATGAGGTGGGCTCTGGTCAAGGTCTGCCTGGCGGTCACCACGATGGTCGTGGTCGCCTTCGCCGTGCCGCTCGGCCTGGTCGTCAAGGAGATGGCCCGCGACCGCGCGTTCTCAGGCGCCGAGCGGGAGGCTGCGGCGGTCGCGCCCGCGCTGTCCATCACCACCGACCGGGACCAGCTGGAGCGGGTGGTGGCCTCGGCCGGCGCCGACTCCGGGATGGCGGTCCACCTGCCCGCCGAGGGCGGCCGGGCCGCGCTCGACCTCGGCCGGCAGCGCGCCGCGGGACGCGACATCGAGGCCGTACGACGACTCGGCCGCGCCTCCACCACCACCGTGCCCGGCGGCTCCGCCCTGCTCCAGCCCGTCGCGCTCGGCTCCGGCGCGATAGCCGTGGTCGAGGTGTACGTCCCCGAGTCCGAGGTGACCCACGGCGTCGGCACGGCCTGGGCGGTGCTCGCGGCCGTCGGCCTCGCGCTGACCGTCGGCTCGGTCGCCGTCGCCGACCGGCTCGGGGTGCGCATGGTGCGGCCCGCGCGGCGGCTCGTCGAGGGCGCGCACGAGCTGGGCGAGGGCAAGCTGGGCGCCCGGGTGCCGGAGGACGGCCCGACCGAACTCCGGCTGGCCGCCGTCGCGTTCAACTCCATGGCCGACCAGGTCGTCCAGCTCCTCGCCAACGAACGGGAGCTGGCCGCCGACCTCTCGCACCGGCTGCGCACCCCGCTCACCGTTCTCCGGCTGAACGCGGCCTCCCTGGGCGCCGAACCCGCCGCCGAGCAGACCCGGGCCGCCGTCGCACAGCTGGAGCGCGAGGTCGACACCATCATCCGGACGGCCCGCGAGGCCAGGCCGCAGACGGCCGCCGCCGGACCCGGCGCGGGCTGTGACGTGGCCGAGGTGGTCCGCGAACGCATGGAGTTCTGGTCCGCGCTGGCGGAGGACGAGGGCCGCAAGTGGCGGGTGGCCGGCGTCGACCGGCCGGTGCGCATACCCGTGGCCCGCGCCGACCTGGCCGCCGCGCTCGACGCCCTGCTCGGCAACGTCTTCCGGCACACCGCCGAGGGCACCGCCTTCGCGGTCGACGTGCACAACGGCGAGGACGCGGTGATCGTGCTCGTCTCCGACGCGGGCCCCGGCATAGCCGACCCCGACGCGGCGATGGCCCGCGGCCGGGGCTCCGGACACACCGGCTCGACCGGCCTGGGCCTGGACATCGTCCGCCGGCTCGCCGAGTCCACCGGCGGTGACGTCCGTATCGGCTCCTCGGTGCTGGGCGGCACCGAGGTGCGGATCTGGTTCCAGCTGGACGCGCGCAAGCCGGTGGGGCGCCGACAGCGGGGGGCCGTACGCAGACGCCGATCGGGCACCTTGGTCCCTACCTTTAACCGTTCCCGATCGCTTCCTTAAGCGAACCCTAAGGTCTGCAACAGGCGCTGCGAACAAGCGCTTTGCCCCCTTCCTGATCGCTAGCGTGCTGCCGCACCTCACCCCGGAGAACAACGAAGGCAGGCACGCGCATGAGCACGCACCGGCGCAGGATCAGTGGCAGGAACAAGGCGATAGGCGGCCTGGTGGCCGCGGCCGTGATCGGCGGCGGCGCGGTCCTGCTCACCGGCACCGCCAACGCGGCCGGTGTGAACGCCGCGTACACCAGGACCAGTGACTGGTCCACCGGTTACACCGCCCAGTACGTCGTCACCAACAACACCGGCCAGGCCGAGAAGACCTGGACCCTGGAGTTCGACCTCCCGGCGGGCGCCAAGCTCAGCTCTCTCTGGAACGGCGAGTCGAGCGTCAGCGGTCAGCACGTCACCGTGAAGCCGGCCACGTGGGACACCGACGGCCTGGCCCCCGGCAAGTCGGTGACCGTCGGCTTCGTGGTGAACGGCAGCGGCGACCCCACGGGTTGCCGTATCGACGACGCGCGGTGTTCCGCGGACGGCGGAGCGACCCCCGAGCCGAGCGGCCGGCCGACGCAGACCACCCAGTCGCCGACCCCGGCCCCCACCTCCACGCCCACCTCGACCCCCACCCGGAGCGCGACCCCCACCCCCACCGGCAGCACCGGATCCGGCACCACCGCCTCCGCCGGCTTCGCCCCCTACGTCGACACCAGCCTCTACCCGGCCTTCGACCTCCTCGGCGCCGCCGACGCGACCGGCGTGAAGAACTACAACCTCGCCTTCGTCACCGACGGCGGCGGCTGCACCCCCAAGTGGGGCGGGGTCACGGACCTCACCGGCGACGCCGTGGCCGCGCAGATCGGCGCGCTGCGCGCGAAGGGCGGTGACGTCCGGGTCTCCTTCGGCGGCGCCTCCGGCTCCGAACTGGCCACCACCTGCTCCTCCGTGGACGCGCTGGCGGCGGCGTACGGCAAGGCGGTCGACGCGTTCAAGCTGACCAAGGTCGACTTCGACGTCGAGGGCGGCGCGCTGCCCGACACCGCCGCCAACACCCGGCGCGCCCAGGCCATCGCCAAGCTCCAGGCGCGGCACCCGGACCTGGACGTCTCCTTCACCCTCCCGGTGATGCCCGAGGGCCTCACCCAGGACGGCGTGAACCTCCTCGCCAACGCCAAGTCCAACGGCGTGAAGATCGACACCGTCAACATCATGGCGATGGACTACGGCGCCTCGTACAGCGGCGACATGGGCACCTACGCCGAGCAGGCCGCGACCGCCACCCAGGCCCAGGTCAAAAGCGTGCTGGGACTGTCCGACCCGGCCGCCTGGAAGGCCGTCGCCGTCACTCCGATGATCGGCGTCAACGACGTCTCCTCCGAGGTCTTCAAGGTCGACGACGCCACCCAGCTCGTCAACTTCGCCCAGTCCAAGGGGCTCGGCTGGCTGTCGATGTGGTCGGCGACCCGCGACAAGCAGTGCGCCGGCGGCACCAAGCCCACCGCCGACGCCACGTGCAGCTCCGTCGCCCAGGACCCGTTCGCCTTCTCCAGGGCGTTCGGGGCGTACAAGTAGTCGCGCGCAGCACCGGTCACCGGACAAGGGGCCCGGCGGATCGCACTCGCCGGGCCCCCGCCCCTTTTCAGGCCCCCGGATCCACCGGCGGCAGCACCCCCGTCCGCGCCGCCTCCCCGTACCACCGCGCGCTCGACTTCGGCGTCCGCTCCAGCGTGGCGTAGTCCACGTACACCGCGCCGAACCGCTTGCCGTACCCGTACGCCCACTCGAAGTTGTCCATCAGGGACCACAGGTAGTAGCCCCGGACATCGGCGCCGTCGGCGATGGCGTGGCGCACCTCCGACAGGTGGGCGTGCAGGTAGGCGATGCGCTCGGGGTCGTGCACCCGGCCGTCGGGGTCGGGCTTGTCGTCGTAGGCCGCGCCGTTCTCGGTGATGTGGAGGGGTAGGCCGGGTGCCTCGCGCGTGTAGCGCATGAGCAGGTCGTACAGGCCCGTCGGGTCGATCGTCCAGCCCATCTCCGTGCGGTCGCCGGGGGTCTGGTGGAAGAGGACGTCGCCGGCGGCCGGCCAGGGCGAGTGGTCACTGGAGCCGTGGCCGTCCGCCCGGGGGCCCCTGATCTCGCCGGACGCGGCCGAGACCAGCGTCGGGGTGTAGTAGTTCAGGCCCAGCGCGTCCAGCGGGGCGTTGATCGTGCGGACGTCGCCGTCCAGGACGTGGGACCAGTCGGTCACCGAGCGCGTGGCGTCGAAGAGCGACGACGGGTACTCCCCGTGCAGTATCGGTCCGTGGAACACGCCGTTGGCCAGGTCGTCGATCCGGCGGGCCGCGGCCAGGTCGGCCGGGTCCTGGGAAAGGGGCCGTACGACGGAGGAGTTGAGGCTGATCGCGATCCGGTTGCCGGCCGGCATCGCCGCGCGGAGGGCGGAAACGGCCAGCCCGTGCCCCAGGTTGAGATGGTGGGCCGCGCGCAGCGAGGCCGCCGGGTCGGTCCGGCCGGGGGCGTGCACCCCGGAGGCGTAGCCCAGGAAGGCGCTGCACCACGGCTCGTTGAGAGTGATCCACTGCTCCACCCGGTCGCCCAGCGCCTCGCCGACGAGCTGCGCGTACTCGGCGAACCGGAACGCGGTGTCCCGCTGTGGCCAGCCGCCCGCGTCCTCCAGTTCCTGCGGCAGGTCCCAGTGGTAGAGCGTGAGCGCCGGTGCGATGCCCCGGGCCAGCAGCTCGTCGACCAGACGGCGGTAGAAGTCCAGGCCCCGCTGGACCGCCGGGCCCCGGCCCGTCGGCTGCACCCGGGACCAGGAGACGGAGAAGCGGTACGCGTTCAGGCCCAGCTCCGCCATGAGCGCGACGTCGTCGCGGTAGCGGTGGTAGTGGTCGACGGCGATGTCCCCGGTCTCGCCGCCGGCCGTCCTGCCCGGAGTATGGCTGAAGGTGTCCCAGATCGAGGGGGTGCGGCCGTCCTCCCGCACCGCCCCCTCGATCTGGTACGCCGAGGTCGCGGCGCCGAAGAGGAAGGCGGGAGGAAAGGCCACGGTCGTCGGTTCGGGCATGAAGGCTCTCCCCTGGGTCGAGTGCACGCATTATGCATGGGAGCGCTCCCACGACGGAAGGGGGCAACCTCGATCGATATGGCGGGGGGGCGACTTCTGGGGCCGACGCGCGACTCCGCAGACCGACCTGTGTCCTCCCGGCCGACGTGTGACGTCTCAGGCTGGCCGCCGACTTCTCAGGCCGGCTCGGGGCTTCTCGGGCCGACCGGCGACTTCTCGGGCCGACGCGCGATTTCTCGGGCCGATGCGCGACCTAGCGGGCCGACCCGTGTCCTCTCAGACCGACAGGCGACTTCTCGGACCGCCGCCCGACCCCTCAAGGTCAACGCCCGACCCCTCAAGGTCAACGCCCGACCCCTCAAGGTCAACGCCCGCCCTCTCAGGCCAGCACCCGCCCTCTCAGGCCAGCACCCGCCCTCTCAGGCCAGCACCCGCCCTCTCAGGCCAGTACCCCGCCCTCTCAGGCCGACCCGCGCACCACCAGTTCCGTCGGCAGTACGACTTCCCGCTGCCCGGTGCCGCGTTGGGCGATCTCCTCCAGCAGGAGACTCGCCATCGTGCGGCCCATCTCCTCCAGCGGCTGGCGGACGCTGGTCAACGGGGGATCGATGTGCCGGGCCACGATCGAGTCGTCGAAGCCGATCAGCGCCACGTCGTGCGGCACCCGGCGCCCCGTCGCACGCAGCTCCAGCACCGCGCCGGAGGCCATCACGTCGGAGGCGGCGAAGACGGCGTCCAGGTCCGGGCGTCGGCGCAGCAGTTCCCGCATCGCCACGCGTCCGCCCTCCTCGGTGAAGTCGCCCACCGCGACGAGGTCTTCCTCGACGGCGATCCCGGCCTCGCGCAGGGCCTCCCGGTAGCCGTCGAGCCGCGCCCGCGCCACGTCCATGTCCAGCGGGCCCGTGATGGTGCCGATGGACCGGCGGCCGCCCGACAGCAGATGCCGGACGGCGAGCCGGGCGCCGCCCAGGTTGTCCGCGCGGACATGGCCGAGCCGCTCGCCGTCGCTGCGCCGCCCGGCCAGCACGGTCGGCACGGCCAGCTCCTCCAGCCGGTCGGGCAGGGTGTCGTCCCCGTGGACCGCCATCATCAAGACGCCGTCCACCCGTTGGGCGGCCAGGTAGGCGGCGAGCCGGCCGTGCTCCTTCTCGTCGCCCGTGAGGACCAGCAGCAACTGCATCCCGGCACCGGTGAGTCCGGTGGAAACGCCCCGGATGATCCCGGAGAAGTAGGGTTCGGAGAAGAGCCGGTTCCCGGCGTCGGGCACGACCAGCGCGACCGCGTCCGTGCGCCGTGTGGCCAGGGAGCGGGCGGCGCGGTTGGGGACGTAGCCGAGTTCCGCGATGGCCTGTTCCACGGCCGCCCGGGAGCGTGCGCTGACCTTCTCGGAGCCGTTGATCACCCGCGAGACCGTGCCGCGGCCCACGCCGGCGAGGGCGGCCACGGCGTTCAGGGTCGGGCGCCGGACGTCCGCGGTCCTGTGCGGCTGCGGCTGTTCGGCAGGGCTCATCGTTCACCTTCCGGCGGTCCGGTGGAGGGGCGCTTCATTCTGGCCCAGATGATCCGGCAACCGGTCCGGACGCGGGCGCAGTTGGCCGTGAGCGGGGATTGACCCGCCGATGACCTGCCCCGACGCTGTACGGAACGGCAGGATGACGGGCTGGTTGCGCCACGGCGCACGACACGTTCACGTGACGCGCGGAACACGCTTACGCAACAACGCCGTCTTCAAGACTTGACACTCGGCTCGGCACCAACGAGTCTTCCGGCATGCCGCGTGGGAGCGGTCCCACAGGGCGACCGGGGCTCTCTTCCGTTCGGATCGAACCACCCATGGCCTTCCCCTCTACCGTGCATGGCACACCGTTGACCAGCACCTTTCCACTGCACTGCGCGTGCTGTTGGCTAGCCGCTGCTCGAACCGAGAGGGCAGGTCCGGACCGCCGGGTCCGGCGGTCCGATTCCTGAGGTCCCGTTCCCCACTGGAACAAGGAGTAGTGGAATGCGCATCACCCGTACCGGCGGTGGACACGGCCGCAGAACGGCGACACTGGCCACGACGGTCCTGACGGCCTCCGCTCTGCTGCTGACGGGTTGCAGCAGCGACGACTCGGACGGCTCGGACGCCAACGGGAACATCACCCTCACGGTGGCCGACTTCGGACAGTTCGGCTACAAGGAGGCCGGACTGTTCGCCAAGTACCACGAGCTGCACCCGAAGATCACGGTCAAGGAAGAGACCACCGCCAACGAGCAGGACTACTACCCGAAGCTCCTTCAGCAGCTGAACACGGGCAGCGGCCTCGCGGACGTCACGGGCATCGAAGTCGGGCGTATCAAGGAGGTCGTGGACACCCAGTCGGGCAAGTTCGCCGACCTCAGCAAGACGATCAACGTGAACGACTGGGTGTCCTGGAAGGAGAAGCAGGCCACCGCCAAGGACGGCACGGTGATCGGCGCCGGCACCGACATCGGCCCCATGTCCCTGTGCTACCGCAAGGACCTCTTCGAGAAGGCCGGACTGCCCACCGACCGCGAGGCCGTCGCCAAGGCCGTCGCCGGTGGCTGGGAGGACTACCTCAAGCTCGGTGAGCAGTACAAGAAGAAGGCGCCCTCCGGCACCTATTTCATGGACTCCGCGTCCGCCATGTACAACGCGGTCGTCAGCTCCTCCGCCCAGCAGTACTACGACACCGACGGCAAGCCGGCCTACAAGGACAGCCAGTCCGTGAAGCAGGGCTGGGGCCTGGCCGCCGAGGCCGCCGACAAGAAGCTGAGCCAGGGCCTGCCCCAGTTCACCGACGCCTGGAACGCGGCGCTGCGCAAGGGCACCGTGGCCACCGTGGCCTGCCCCGCCTGGATGGCCGGCCAGATCTCCATCAACTCCGGCGACTCCTTCAAGGGCAAGTGGGACATCTCCCGCGCCCCCGGCTCGACCGCGGCCAACTGGGGCGGCTCCTTCCTCGCCGTCCCGAAGAGCGGCAAGCACGTCAAGGAGGCCACGGAGCTGGTCAAGTGGCTGACCGCCCCGGAGCAGCAGGCCGCCGTCTTCAAGGCGATCGGTGTCTTCCCGTCCAACAAGGGCGCCTATGAGCTGGCCGACGTGAAGAACGCCAAGCTGCCGTACTTCAGCGACGCCCCCATCGGCCAGATCTACGCCGAGGAGGCCAAGTCCATCCCCGAGGCGGTGCTCGGCGCGAAGGACGGCGTGATCAAGGACACGATCTCCACCCAGATCAACAACATGGAGCGGCGGGGCACCAAGCCCGCCGACGCGTGGAAGGCCGCGACCGAGTCGATCGACAAGGCGCTCGGCTAGCCGTACCGGGTGCGCGGGCCCACCGGCCGCCCGCACCCGTCCGCGCTCGACGACGTGAGCGGTGCCCGACGGCGGGCGCCGCCCACGGCACCACCCGGCGGGACCCGGCAGCCGACGGCCGGGCTCCGCCTCACACGCACGTCAGGCCGCGGCGTGGGCCGTTCGCCACCGTACCGATCCGCGCGGGGAGGGGCGGACCGACCCCGGTCCCCGAACGCGCTTCCCGCCCCACCCGGCCGAAACCTCCAGGGAAGGACTCCCTCCGTGGCAACGACAACCCCCGCCCGGGGCGCCTACACCCCGCCGCCCGGCGGCACCGGTGCCGCGTCGAACGGACGCGGCACCTGGCGCAGCCGGCTGTGGCGCTTCGACGACAAGGCCTCGCCGTACGCCTACATAGCCCCCTTCTTCCTGATCTTCGGCGCCTTCGGGCTCTACCCACTCCTGTACACGGGCTGGATCGCCCTGCACCGGGTGGAGATGACGAGCCTGGACCAGTCCCAGTGGGTCGGCTGGGACAACTTCGCCAAGATCCTCCAGGACTCCGAGTTCTGGACGGCCGTCACCAACACCTTCGTCATCGGTGTCATCTCCACCGTCCCGCAGCTGCTCGTGGCGCTGGGCCTGGCCCATCTGCTCAACTACAAGCTGCGCGCCAGCACCTTCTGGCGGACCGTCATCCTCACTCCGTACGCCACCTCGGTCGCCACGGCCGCCCTGGTCTTCGCGCTGGTCTTCCGCGCCGACGGCGGCATCCTCAACTGGGTGCTGCACTTCTTCGGCGCCGGCAACACCGACTGGGGCAACGGGGAGTGGACCTCCAAGATCGCCATCTCGGTCATCATCATCTGGCGGTGGACCGGCTACAACGCCCTCATCTACCTGGCGGCCATGCAGGCGGTCCCCACCGACCTGTACGAAGCCGCCTCCATCGACGGAGCGAGCCGGTGGCAGCAGTTCCGGAAGGTGACCATCCCCTCGCTGCGGCCCACGATCCTGTTCACCGTCGTGATCTCCACCATCGGCTCGATGCAGCTGTTCGGTGAGCCGCTGCTGCTCCAGGGCGGCACCCTCGGCTCGATCGGCGGCAGCGAGCACCAGTACGAGACGCTCAGCATCTACCTCTTCAACTACGGCTGGAAGCTGGGCCACTTGGGTCCGGCGGCGGCCGTGGCCTGGGCCATGCTCGTCCTGCTGCTGCTCATCGCCCTGATCAACTGGATCGTCGGCCGGTTCGTGCGCAAGAGCGCGGCCTGACGGGAGCGACATCGATGACCACGACCAGTCCCACCCCGACCGCGCCGGACCTCGCCCCGGCACCGCATCCCACCGCCCCCGGAAAGGGCCGTGGCCGCTTCAAGATGGGAGCCGGCCAGCAGCTCAGAGGCGGTCCGTTCACCTACGTCGCCCTCATCGTCGTCGGCCTCGGCTCGATCTTCCCGCTGTACTGGACCCTGGTGGCCGCCTCGCACGACCAGCAGCGGGTCCTGGACACCCCGCCGCCGCTCCTGCCGGGCGGCAGACTGTGGAGCAACCTCCAGGCGGCCTGGGACCAGGCCCACCTGGGCAAGGCCATCGTCAACAGCGTCATCGTGGCCGGCTGCATCACCGTCGCCACCCTGTTCTTCTGCACCCTCGCCGGCTACGCCTTCGCCAAGATGCGCTTCCGCGGCCGTGGCGTGCTGATGACCGCGGTGATCGCCACGCTGACGATCCCGCCCCAGCTCAGCGTCGTCCCGCTGTTCATGATGATGTCGGACATCGGGTGGGGCGGAAAGCTGGAGTCGGTGATCTTCCCGACCCTGGTCGGCGCCTTCGGCGTCTTCTTCATGCGCCAGTACCTGATCGAGGCCCTGCCGTACGAGCTGATCGAGGCGGCCAAGGTCGACGGGGCGAGCAACTTCCGCATCGTGTGGAGCGTGGTGCTCCCCGTGGCCCGGCCCGCGATGATGGTGCTGGGCATGCTCACCTTCGTCCAGGCGTGGAACGACTTCTTCTGGCCGTTCCTCGCGCTGAACCAGGAGAACCCCACCATCCAGGTGGCGCTCGGCCAGCTCAGTGCCTCCTACACCCCCGACCAGAGCATCGTCATGGCCGGGGCGCTGATCAGCACCCTGCCGCTGCTGCTGGTCTTCGTCGTCTTCGGCAAGCAGATCGTCGGAGGGATCATGGCGGGCGCCGTCAAGGGCTGACCCTGCCGGTGCCGCGGGGCCGGCCGCCACGGTGCCGGCCCCGCCCCGTCGCCGGCGTGCGCCGCGTCCCGTCGGCCCGCCCTCGTGTCCGGTCCGGTACCGCCCGCACAGGCCGCCCCGCAGCGGGCCGTACCGGACCGGGCGCCCCCGGCCGCGCCCGTGCCCGCGCACCCCACCCTCCCTCCTCCCCCTTACTCCGCACCGCCGCACCGCCGGACCGCCGTCCGTCGTCCGTTTCTCACCCCCTTTGGGAGCGTTCTCACCATGACCGCCGTACGACCCGAGACCACGGCCCAGCCGGCCTCGGACACCTCCTTCCCGACCGGCTTCGTCTGGGGTGCCGCCACCGCCGCCTACCAGGTGGAGGGCGCCGCCGCCGAGGACGGCCGGACCCCCTCCATCTGGGACACCTTCAGCCACACTCCCGGCAAGGTGCGCAACGGCGACACCGGTGACATCGCCGCCGACCACTACCACCGGTACCGCGACGACGTCGCCCTGATGAAGGAACTCGGCCTCAAGGCCTACCGTTTCTCCATCTCCTGGTCCCGGGTCCAGCCCACCGGCCGCGGACCCGCCGTCGAGCGCGGCCTGGACTTCTACCGCCGCCTCACCGACGCCCTCCTGGAGGCGGGCATCACGCCCGTCGCCACCCTCTACCACTGGGACCTGCCGCAGGAGCTGGAGGACGTCGGCGGCTGGCCGCACCGCGACACCGCCCACCGCTTCGCCGACTACGCCGACATCATGGCCCGCGCCCTCGGCGACCGGGTCGGAGTGTGGACCACCCTCAACGAACCGTGGTGCTCGGCGTTCCTGGGCTACGGTTCCGGCGTGCACGCGCCGGGGCGGACCGACCCGGCCGCGACCCTGCGCGCCGCGCACCACCTGAACCTGGCCCACGGCCAGGCCGTCGGCGCGCTGCGCGCGGCCCTGCCGGCGTCCGCCCAGACCTCGATCACCCTGAACCTGCACCAGGTGCGTCCGCTCACCGACAGCCCCCGCGACGCCGAGGCCGCGCGCCGCATCGACGCGGTCGGCAACCGGATCTTCACCGGCCCCCTCCTCGACGGTGCCTACCCCGAGGACCTGCTGGCCGACACCGCTCACCTGGTCGACTGGGGACAGCTGGTGCACGACGGGGACCTGGCGGAGATCTCCCGGCCCCTCGACGTCCTCGGCGTCAACTACTACTCGCCGACCGTGGTCTCCCTGCCCGCCGACGGATCCGCCAGCACCCGCAACGACGGCCACGGGGCCAGCGACCACTCCCCGTGGACCGGCTCCGAGCACGTCGCCTTCCACCTCGCCAACGACGACCTGACCGCGATGAACTGGGCCATCGACGCGAGCGGACTGCACACGCTGCTGACCGGACTGGCGGCCTCGCACCCGCACCTGCCGCTGATGGTCACCGAGAACGGCGCCGCCTTCGACGACTACGTCTCCCCGGAGGGACGGGTCAACGACCCGCAGCGGATCGCCTATCTCCGCTCCCACCTGGACGCCGTCCGCCGCGCCATCGCCGACGGCGCCGACGTGCGCGGCTACTTCCTGTGGTCGCTGCTGGACAACTTCGAGTGGTCCTACGGCTATTCGAAGCGATTCGGCGCCGTCTACGTCGATTACCCCACCCAGCGCCGCATCCCCAAGGCCAGCGCCCACTGGTACGCCGAGGTGATCCGGAACAACGCCCTGCCCGCCTGACCGACGCGAGGCGGCGGGCACGGCAGGGACCCCGGCCGTGCCCGCCGCGGCGGACGGAAGCGGAGGTGCCCCCGTCATGGCTGTTACATTCCTGGCCTGAACGGCGGTGAACGGAAGGCGGCGACCATGGCAGGCAACGGTGGGAGAGGCCGGGGCGGCCGGCGGCCGACCCTGGAAGAGGTCGCCGCCCGGGCCGGGGTCGGGCGGGGCACGGTCTCCCGGGTGATCAACGGTTCGCCCCGGGTCAGCGACGCCACCCGCGCCGCGGTGGAGGCGGCCGTAGCCGAACTCGGCTACGTGCCCAACACCGCCGCCCGCGCCCTCGCGGCCAACCGCACCGACGCCATCGCGCTGGTCGTCCCCGAGCCGGAGACCCGGTTCTTCGCCGAGCCGTACTTCTCCGACATGCTGCGCGGTGTCGGCGCCGAACTCTCCGACACCGAGATGCAGTTGCTGCTGATCTTCGCCGGCAGCGACCGTGAGCGGCAGCGCCTGGCCCAGTACCTGGCGGCCCACCGCGTCGACGGCGTCCTCCTGGTCTCCGTCCACGCCGACGACCCGCTCCCGGACCTGCTCGCCCAGCTGGAGATCCCGGCGGTGATCAGCGGCCCGCGCTCGGCGGCCGAGTCGCTCCCCTCGGTGGACTCGGACAACTACGGCGGCGCCCGCTCGGCGGTGGAGCACCTGCTGAGCCGGGGCCGCCGCCGGGTCGCGCACATCACCGGCCGCCTGGACGTCTACGGCGCCCAGCGCCGCGTCGCCGGCTACCGCGACGCCCTGCGCGACGCCGGCCACCCGGTGGACGAACTCCTCATCGAGCCGGGTGACTTCACCGACGAGGGCGGGCGCCGGGCGATGACGACCCTGCTGTCCCGTCACCCCGATCTGGACGCGGTCTTCGCCGGCTCGGACGTGATGGCGGCCGGCGCCCGGCAGGTGCTCCGCGAGGCGGGCCGCCGTATCCCCGACGACGTCGCGCTGGTCGGGTACGACGACTCCGCCATCGCCCGGCACATGGACCCGCCGCTCACCAGCGTCCGCCAGCCCATCGAGGAGATGGGCCGCGCGATGATCGACCTCCTGCTCACGGAGATCGCCGACCGCCGCCCGGCCGCGTCCCGTGGTCTCGACCGCCATCACGCGGTCCTGCCGACGGAACTGGTGGTCCGGGCGTCGTCGTGACGCACGGGGGGCCGGACAACGAAACAGCCGGTGACCCGTCTTACGACGGAGTCACCGGCTGATTACTCAGGGTGAGTGACGGGACTCGAACCCGCGACATCCTGGACCACAACCAGGTGCTCTACCAGCTGAGCTACACCCACCACGACCGGTTGTTCGAGGAGTGCTTTCCCCGACCGGCCGAGAAGAAGTCTACAGGGTCCGAAGGGGTGCTCGCGCACAGGTTTTCGCGCGGCCCCCGTGGTGGCTACCGGGCGGGCAGGACGTGCTTGGCGGCGATCGCCTTCGCGGTGTCGGAATCCGGTCCGGGCTGCGGCACGAAGATGGCCTCGCGGTAGTAGCGCAGCTCGGCGATCGACTCGCGGATGTCGGCGAGGGCCCGGTGGTTGCCGTTCTTCTCCGGGCTGTTGAAGTACGCCCGCGGGTACCAGCGGCGGGCCAGCTCCTTGACCGAGGAGACGTCGACGATGCGGTAGTGGAGGTAGTCCTCCAGCGTCGGCATGTCACGGAGGAGGAAGCCGCGGTCGGTGCCGACCGAGTTGCCGCACAGCGGGGCCTTGCCGGGCTCCTTCACGTACTCCTTCACATACGCCAGCACCTGCTCCTCGGCGTCCTTCAGCGTCGTGCCGTTCTCCAGCTCGGCGAGCAGCCCGGACGCGGTGTGCATCCGACGCACCACCTCCGGCATCGTCTCCAGCGCCCGGTCCGGCGGGCGGATGACGATGTCCACCCCCTCGCCGAGTACGTTCAGCTCGGAGTCGGTGACGAGGGCGGCCACCTCGATGAGAGCGTCGTCGGACAGCGAGAGGCCGGTCATCTCGCAGTCGATCCACACCATGCGATCGTTCATGCGACCACCCTAAAGCGGGCCTGAGCTTTTGCGTGCCCCTGTGCTGGTGCCGGGCTCGCCTAGGGCTGCCCCCGGTACGCGAACCGGTACGGGCAGGAGGGGGCGAGCGTGTGCTCGCCCCCTCCTGGTCAGTTACCGCTGCGCGGACCCGGCAGCAGGCCCACCGCGCCCGCCGCGGCCCGGCGGCTCTGCAGCGGCACCCCGCTGTCCCGGTGCTCGTGGAGCAGGGGTGCCTGGTTCACCGGGCCGGGTCCGGGCAGGCCCGTGGGCGCGCCCTGCTGGCCGGGTGGCGGTACGGCCGGTTCCGCCTCACCCGGCTTGTCGCCCTGCGGCCGGCGGGCCCGGTAGGCGGCGGGGGACGAGCCGAGCTGGCGGCGGAAGTGGCCGCGCAGGGCCACCGGCGAGCGGAACCCGCAGCGGCCCGCCACCTCGTCCACGGAGTAGTCCGACGTCTCCAGCAGACGCTGGGCCTGCAGCACGCGCTGTGTGATCAGCCACTGCAGCGGCGCGCTGCCCGTCAGCGAGCGGAACCGGCGGTCGAACGTACGGCGGCTCATGTAGGCGCGTGCCGCCAGCGTCTCCACGTCGAACTGCTCGTGGAGGTGTTCCAGCGCCCAGGCGACGACCTCGGCGAGCGGGTCGGCGCCGATCTCCTCCGGTAAAGACCGGTCGAGATAGCGCTCCTGGCCGCCCGACCGGCGCGGCGGGACCACCAGGCGCCGGGCGAGCGCACCGGCCGCCTCGTTGCCGTGGTCCGTCCGCACGATGTGGAGACAGAGATCGATTCCGGCCGCCGTACCCGCGCTCGTCAGCACGTCGCCGTCGTCGACGAACAGCTCGCGTGGATCGACGTGCACCGACGGATAGCGCTTGGCCAGCGTCGGCGCGTACATCCAGTGCGTGGTCGCCGGGCGGCCGTCCAGCAGTCCGGCCGCCGCGAGCACGAACGCGCCCGTGCACAGCCCGACGATGCGGGCGCCCTCCTCGTGGGCCCGGCGCAGCGCGTCCAGTGCTTCCGCCGGCGGCGGCGAGGTGATCGAGCGCCAGGCCGGTACGACGACCGTCCCGGCGCGTGAGATCGCCTCCAGCCCATGCGGTGCGGTGAGTTCCAGGCCCCCTGTGGTCCGCAGCGGGCCTTCCTCGCCGGCGCACACCAGAAGGCGGTAGCGCGGCACGCCGGCGTCCTGGCGGTCGATCCCGAACACCGACAGCGGAATGGAACTCTCGAAGATGGGGCCGCCGCTGAACAGCAGCACCGCGACGATCTCCTTGCGGCGTCGCCCGGACAGTTTCCGGGCTGCGGCGTCCGACGAGGCAGTGGAGTCGTGGCTCATACTGCTAAGCCCCCCTCGGTGGTCGCGGCTCCTCGGTTGTGTCGCTCCTGCACGTTTCCCCTCGGTCCTGCACGAGTCCCCCGCCGTAAGACATCAAGATCGAATCTACTGGCTCCCGCGGTCGGGCGGTGACCAGTTCCACACGCGGCACATTGTCGACATGACAACTTGGCGTGAAGCATTCGATCACGAAGCGTTGCACTCGTGAGGCGTGCAGGGAAGTGCGCCTTGTCGCAGTGGCCAAACCGCGTAGGGTGCGCAGCGGCCCGTAGGCCCTTTCCGTGCAGGTGGAACGGGGGTTGGGGGGTGGTTCGGCCCCCTCCTCGTCGATATCCAGAAGTTGGCTGAAAAGCAGCGCTCGCAGGTGTGGAAACAGGTCAGTCGACCGGTGTCTGCTCCCGGGTGTGACGTCCGCCTCTTTGCGCGGCGCAACGCTCGGCACATCGCTCGGAGCGGCGCAGCAGCAACCGGCAGGCCGCCGTGACGGCGGCGAGGCCCAGCGCGGTGCCCGTGGCGCCGGCCAGCGAGGTGCCGTACCAGAGGAGGACCACGGGCACGAGCACGCAGCTGAACGCGGCCCAGCGGATCACATCGCTCGCGCTGTCCGGGGCGGGGCGCGGGTCGCGGCGGGGTCGGGCTCCGGGCATCTCGTACTCCCTGTGGCGGTGGCTCACCCCGGTTCAACGTCCGTCCGACCGGTCGGTCACCGAACGCGCATCTGTGAATCCTGTGCAAACCGCCTGTACGGGGCAGCAACCATTGCGTTGCGGGCGCGGCTCGTGCATGCTCCGGTGAACCCCTACGGACGTCGGGGACCGCTCACGGAGCGTGCGCGGGATCTGGGCTCAGGAGGCGTGCCGCCGTACCCTTGGGGGTATGGGCTTGGGAAGATGTTTCCCGGACACAGCTCCGCAGCACGCTTCCGCCGCACACTGTCGTCCCATCCATAAAGGATCACAACGCCGAGACAGCCATGGCCGGTCACGAATTCTCCGAACCCGCGGACCGCAAGCGGCCGGTCGCCGACCCCACGGCGGCCGATCCCCTGGCGGCGGCAGAGTCACGCCCGTCCTGCGACCCCGCCTTCCGGCACGGAGTCGTCGTCGGCTTCGACGGCTCCACCTCCAGTGAGCGCGCCCTCGCCTATGCGATCGGCATGGCCCACCGTTCCCGTTCCGGCCTGATCATCGTGCATGTCGCCAACCGGCTGCCCACCACGGTGTGGGCCGGCTGCGAGCCACCCGTCTTCGTGGACGTGCCGGACCACCGCACGGAGGTCCTGGGGCTGGAGCTGGCCTGTGCGGACTATCTGGCCGAGGTCCCGTGGATCCTGGTCGAGCGGGGCGGGGACATCTGTCACGAACTGGAAGAGGTCGGCCGCGAGTACGAGGCCGACGCGATCGTGGTCGGCTCCACGCACGGCATCGTCGGCCGGATCTTCGGCTCGGTCGCGGGGCGGCTCGCCAAGCGGGCGCGGCGGCCCGTGATCGTCATCCCGTAGCCACCTCACGTCACCTCACGCCCCGTCAATTCCCTTTGTGCACGCGTGAACTACTCGCGCGTAGAAGGTGTTTGTGCTCTTGTGAAGGGCATATACCGGTCACCGCACACCTGCGCATGCATGAAGGGAGCCCGCCGTGGACAACGACGTCTCTGCGGGAAGCGTGAGCACCACCGTGGTCGGCCGACTGGCCCTGGCGATCACCTTGTTGGCATTCGGGCTCGGTACGACCGGTGTCATCGACGGCGTGGGTGCCTCCGACGCCGTGACCGTGGCCCACTACGTGGGCGGAGTCGCCCTCTTCCTCGTCGGCCTGCTGGCCCTCCGCGACGGCGCCTCCGGCGTGGGGTACGTCGCCCTCGGCGCCCTGTGGTTCACCTGGGCGGTGTCGGACCACGGCTCGGCCAACGCGGCCGGGCTGTTCCTGCTGCTGTTCGCCCTGGTCGCCCTCACGCTGACCGTCGCCGGCGGGGACACCCTCGGTCAGCTCATGCACGGGCTGCTGTTCCTGGCGATGGTGGTGCTGGCCGTGGCGGCCTTCGCCGACAGTTCCGCTCTCGCGAAGGCCGGGGGGTGGGTGGCCGTCGCCTCGGGGGCGGTGGCCTGGTACGCGGCGACGGCGGCGCTCGCCCACTGGCCGACGGCCCTTCCGGGGCGTGCTGCGGGCCGGGGGGTGACGGCCGCCGGCTGAAACCGAGCAGCACGGAAAGGACCCCCGCGTGTTTGGTGGCACACGCGGGGGTCCGTTCTGTCCGCTACTCGACCGTCACCGACTTGGCGAGGTTGCGGGGCTTGTCTATGTCCCGGCCCAGGGCCTTCGCCGTGTGGTAGGCCAGGAGCTGGAGGGGGATGCCCATCAGGATCGGGTCCAGTTCGTCCTCGTTCTTCGGGACGATGACCGTCTGGTCCGCCTTCTCCTGGTGCTGGTGGGCCACCGCCAGGATCTTGCCCTCGCGGGCCTTGATCTCCTCCAGGGCCGCGCGGTTCTTCTCCAGCAGGTCGTCGTCGGGGACGATCGCGACCGTGGGGAGGGCCGGCTCGATGAGGGCCAGCGGGCCGTGCTTCAGCTCGGAGGCGGGGTAGGCCTCGGCGTGGATGTAGGAGACCTCCTTGAGCTTCAGGGAGGCCTCGCGGGCCACCGGGTAGCCCCGGACGCGGCCGATGAAGAGCATCGAGCGGGCGTCGGCGTAGCTCTCGGCCAGCTTCTTGATCTCCTCCTCCTGGTCGAGGATCTCGGTGATCTGCTGCGGCAGCCTGCGCAGGCCCTCGATGATCCGCTTGCCGTCGCGGACGGAGAGGTCGCGGGTGCGGCCGAGGTGCAGGGCGAGCAGCGCGAAGGCGACCGTGGTGTTGGTGAAGCACTTCGTGGAGACCACGCAGACCTCGGGGCCCGCGTGCACGTAGATGCCGCCGTCGGCCTCGCGGGCGATCGCCGAGCCGACGACGTTGACCACGCCGAGGACCCGCGCGCCCTTGCGCTTCAGCTCCTGCACGGCGGCCAGCACGTCGTACGTCTCACCGGACTGGGAGACCGCGATGTACAGGGTGTCGGGGTCGACGACCGCGTTGCGGTAGCGGAACTCGGAGGCGGGCTCGGCGTCGGCGGGGATGCGGGCCAGCTCCTCGATCATCTGCGCGCCGATCATGCCCGCGTGGTAGGAGGTGCCGCAGCCGAGGATCTTCACGCGGCGGATCTGCCGGGCCTCACGGGCGTCCAGGTTGAGGCCGCCGAGGTGCACGGTGGAGAACCGGTCGTCGATGCGGCCGCGCAGCACGCGGTCCACGGCGTCGGCCTGCTCGTGGATCTCCTTGTGCATGTAGGTGTCGTGGCCGCCCATGTCGTACGACGCCGCCTCCCACTCCACGGTGGTCGGCTCGGCCGAGGTACGGGTGCCCTCGGTGGTGTACGTCCGGAAGTCGTCGGCCTTGAGGGTGGCCATCTCGCCGTCGTCCAGCGTCACTATCTGCCGGGTGTGGGCGACCAGGGCGGCGATGTCCGATGCGACGAACATCTCCTTCTCGCCGATGCCGAGGACGACCGGGGAGCCGTTGCGGGCCACCACGATGCGGTCGGAGAAGTCGGCGTGCATGACCGCGATGCCGTACGTGCCCTCGACCACCCGCAGGGCCTCGCGGACCTTGTCCTCCAGCTTCTCGGCCTGCGCGCGGGCGATCAGGTGGGTGAGGACCTCGGTGTCGGTCTCGGAGAGGAACTCGACGCCGTCGGCCTCCAGCTTGCGGCGCAGGTCGGCGGCGTTGTCGATGATGCCGTTGTGGACGACGGCGACCTTGTTGTCGGCCGACATGTGCGGGTGGGCGTTCACGTCGGAGGGGGCGCCGTGGGTGGCCCAGCGGGTGTGGGCGATGCCGGTGGTGCCCTTGAAGCGCGCCGGGACCTTGGCCTCCAGGTCGCGCACCCGGCCCTTGGCCTTGACCATCTTCAGGCCGGGCGTCTTCGGGGAGGTGACGACGATGCCCGCGGAGTCGTAGCCGCGGTACTCCAGGCGCTGGAGGCCCTCCAGGAGGAGAGGAGCGACGTCACGCTTCCCGATGTATCCGACAATTCCGCACATGTATAGAGGTATCCCTTGGCTGTCGCTGGGCCGGGCTGTCGCCGGCCGGGTGCCGGCTGGTTTCAGCCGTAGACCATGCGGCGCAGCTGCCTGAGCGTCAGCTCCGGCGGCGCCACCGCCCGGTACTTCAGGTCCGCCCCGATCCGTTCGAAGATCTCCGCGTTCACCAGGCCCTGGGCCTGGAGTTCGCGGTGGCGGCGGCGGACGAACTCCTGGATCGTCTCGTCGAAGTAGGCGAGCACGTCCTGGACCACACGCAGCGCCTCGCCCCGGCTCAGGGGCGTGGACCGCGTCAGGTGATCAACAAGTTCGTCGTGCACCCGGTAGATCCTGGAGTACCGGCGCCTGTTTCGCAAGAATCGTGCCCGATTCCGGGCAAGCAGCTGTTGAGACTCTTATGGGGCTCTGTTCGCGAGCCGTCCATCCCGTGTCCTGCGACTCGTCGCCCGAACAGACGAGTTTCAGACGCCATGGACATTCCTCGTATGGGAGTACCCGAGAAGCTGGCCGCGCGCATGAGCATGGCCGAGCAGCATGAGTACCTGCGCGCCAGATTCTCGCGGCGCACCATGATCAGGGGCGGCGCGGTCACGCTGGGCGCCGTCGCCGGTGGCGCGTTCGTGCCGGGCGCCACCGCCCAGGCGTCCGTGCCGGCCCAGCGCACGGCTCCTGCCGCCCAGCACGTCGACGGCGCCCTCGTCGCCCCCTTCGGCCGCCACCTCGCCTACGGCAACGACCCGCGCACCGAGATCACCGTCTCCTGGCAGGTCCCGGTCGCCGTCAGGAAGCCGTTCATCCGCGTCGGCGCCCACCCCTGGGACCTCTCGCGCAAGATCGAGGCCGAGGTCCGCACCCTCCACACCCCGGCCGGTGTCGGCGCGGGCGGCGACCACACCCAGTACTACCTGCACGCCAAGCTGACCCACCTGCGCCCCGGCAGGACCTACTACTACGGCGTCGGCCACCAGGGCTTCGACCCGGCCGAGCCGCACCTGCTGGGCACGGTGGGCACGTTCACCACCGCCCCCGCCCGCAAGGCGCCGTTCACCTTCACCGCCTTCGGCGACGAGGGCGTCGGCTACCACGGTCTGGCCAACAACGCCCTGATCCTCGGCCAGAACCCGGCCTTCCACCTGCACGCCGGCGACATCGCCTACGCCGACCCGGCCGGCGCCGGCAAGACCACCGACACCGGCTTCGACTCGCGCACCTGGGACTCTTTCCTCGCCCAGACCGAGTCCGTCGCCAAGCAGGTCCCGTGGATGCCCGCGTACGGCAACCACGACATGGAGGCCTGGTACTCGCCCAACGGCTACGGCGGCGAGGAAGCCCGCTGGACCCTCCCGGACAACGGCCCCGACAAGAAGAACCTGCCGGGCGTCTACTCCTTCGTCTACGGCAACACGGCGGTCATCTCGCTCGACGCCAACGACGTATCCTTCGAAATCCCGGCGAACCTGGGCATATCCGGCGGAACCCAGACCACGTGGCTGGAGGGCCGGCTGAAGAAGTTCCGTGCCGCCGACGACGTCGACTTCATCGTCGTCTTCTTCCACCACTGCGCCTACTGCACCTCCACCGCGCACGCCTCGGAGGGGGGCGTGCGCCAGGAGTGGGTGCCGCTGTTCGAGAAGTACACGGTGGACCTGGTCATCAACGGCCACAACCACCAGTACGAGCGCACCGACGTCATCAAGGCGGGCAAGGTCACCAAGAAGCTGCCGATCGGCGGCACGGCCCACCCCGAGACCGACGGTGTGGTCTACGTCACCGCGGGCGCGGCCGGCCGCAGCCTGTACGCGTTCTCCGCCCCGGACTCCTACGAGGGACACGAGCACGAGACCGACTCCGTGGCCTCGTTCGTCAACACCAAGGACGGCAAGGTCGACGAGACCGTCACCTGGTCCCGGGTGCGCTACCTCGACTACTCCTTCCTGCGCGTGGACGTCACACCCGCGCCGAAGGGCCGGCAGACCACGCTGACGGTGTCGGGCATCGCCGAGACCGGCGACCGCATCGACCACTTCACGGTCTCCCGCAAGGCCGAGTAGGCCGCAGGCGAGCGGGCGGTCCTCACCGGCTTCCGCACCGGCGCTTTCCTCACAGGCGCTTGAGGACCGCCCGCTTGGCCAGGGCGAACTCCTCGTCCGTCAGCACCCCGTCGCGGTGCAGCTCGCCCAGCTCCCGCAGCCGGCGCAGCAGCACGTCGTGGTCGTCCCCGGCGGACTCCCCGGCCGGCCGGGGCCAGTCCTGCCGCACGTCCGGCCCCGCCGCCGAAGGATGCGGCAGGCGCGCCTGCACCGCCGCCGCGACCAGGGCCATCAGCGGATCCCTCTTGAAGCCCCACAGCTCGACGGCGTTCGGGTCGTACTTGGGCGGTGCGGTGACCGGGGCGCCGCGCACGCGGAACCGCAGGTGCCCGTTCTCCAGGCCGGCCGCCGGCTGCCACTCGACGCCGGCGATGTCCGCGAGGGGGATCGTGCGCGGCCCGGCGGAGGCCTTGGCCTCCTCGGTCTTCCAGTTCCACTCCAGCCGCACCCGTTCCCCGTCGAAGCCCGCCGTGCCGTCCCCGGCCGAGGCGGACACCGGCAGGGACGGGCCCGGCAGCAGATACCCGTCGACCGGCTCCGGCGACACCCCGTCCAGCAGCAGGGCGTTGCGCACCTCGTCGGCGACGTACTCGGCGACGCCGTACCGGTCGGGCTCCACCGTCAGCTGGTACGGGTCGTGCGGCTCGGCGAGCCGGCCCCCGGTGGCGTGCAGCAGCGGATCGGCGCCGTCGCGCAGCCGCAGCCTCAGCCGCCCCGACTTCCGGCCCTGTTCGAAGGAGACACCGGCCAAAGCGCCGAGCGGTACGATGAGTTCGCCCAGCTCACGGCGGAGCAGGCCCACGTTCTTGTCCCGGCCCGGGGTGAGGCGCAGGGCGTCCCCGTCGAAGGCCCAAGTACCGTCCTTCTGGATGATTTCCGCCATGCGGGGATTGTTCCACCCGATCTGCGGGACAGTTGGTCTCGACCATGTCCGACGGTCACCCCCTTTGGAAGGGAGCGCTTGTGAGACGGAACCACAGCACGACTCCCCGCCTGTCCCGCGTCCTCGGTTCCCTGCTGCTGCTCGCGGCGGCCGGTGTCGTCACCCTCGGCGCGGACACCACGGCGCAGGCCGCCGCCCCGACCCCGCTGGACCGGGTGGTCCCGGCCCCGGCCTCGGTCACGCCGGGCGGAACGCCGTACCGCATCACCCGGGACACCCGGGTCCGGGTCGACGGATCCGCCGAGGTCCGCCGCATCGGCGCCTACCTGGCCGGCCTGCTGCGTCCGGCCACCGGCTATCCGCTGCCGGTCACCGACCACGGCACCGGCGGCATCCGGCTCGGCCTGGCGCAGGGCGACTTCGGCGCCGAGGGCTACCGGCTGCACAGCGGTGCGGGCGGTGTCACCCTCACCGCCCGCACCCCCGCCGGCCTCTTCCACGGCGTCCAGACCCTGCGCCAGCTCCTCCCGGCGGCCGTCGAGAAGAAGACCGTCCAGCCCGGCCCCTGGCGGATCGCCGGCGGCACCCTGCGGGACCGCCCCCGCTACGCGTACCGGGGCGCCATGCTCGACGTGTCCCGGCACTTCTTCACGGTCGCCCAAGTCAAGCGGTACATCGACCAGTTGGCGCTCTACAAGGTCAACGAGCTGCATCTGCACCTCAGCGACGACCAGGGCTGGCGCATCGCGATCGACTCCTGGCCGCGCCTGGCCTCCTACGGCGGCTCCACGCAGGTCGGCGGCGGCCGGGGCGGCCACTACACCAAGGCCGACTACCGGGAGATCGTGCGGTACGCGGCCTCCCGCTATCTGGAGGTCGTGCCCGAGATCGACATGCCCGGCCACACCAACGCCGCCCTCGCCTCCTACGCGCGGCTCAACTGCGACGGCGTGGCACCCCCGCTGTACACCGGCACCGAGGTCGGCTTCAGCTCGCTGTGCGTGCCCAAGGAGGTCACCTACGACTTCGTGGACGACGTCGTCCGGGAGGTGGCCGCCCTCACCCCCGGCCGTTATCTGCACATCGGCGGCGACGAGGCGCACTCCACCAGCCACGCGGACTACGTGAGGTTCATGGACCGGGTGCAGCCGGTCGTCGCCCGCTACGGCAAGACGGTCATCGGCTGGCACCAGCTCACCGGCGCGCACCCGGCGAAGGGCGCCCTCGCCCAGTACTGGGGCCTGGACGACACCAGCGCGGCGGAGAAGGCACAGGTCGCCCAGGCCGCCCGGAACGGCACGGGCCTGATCCTGTCCCCGGCCGACCGGACCTACCTCGACATGAAGTACACGCGGACCACCCGGCCCGGCACGGACTGGGCGGGCCTGGTGGAGGTGAAGCGGTCGTACAACTGGAATCCGGGCGCCTATCTCACCGGGGTACCGGCGTCGGCGGTCCGGGGCGTCGAGGCACCCCTGTGGACGGAGACCGTGACGAACTCCGCCGAGATCGACTACATGGCGTTCCCCCGGCTCGCCGGTGCGGCGGAGCTGGGCTGGTCACCGGCGGTCACCCACGACTGGAACGCCTACCGGGTCCGGCTGGCGGCGCAGGGCCCCCGCTGGGACGCCCTCGGCATCCACTACTACCGCTCGCCACAGGTGCCCTGGCCGGCACGCTGACCGAAGGCCGACGGGCACCCCGCAGGACCGTACTGCGGGGTGCCCGTCAGGTCCGGGCCGCCGTCAGAACCCGGCGATCGGGTTCTTCAGGGTGCCGACCAGCTGGAGGGCGCCGGACGGGTCGGCGAGGTCCACCATCTGCTTGTTGTCGCGCAGCTGGAGACGGTTCAGGCAGGACAGCGCGAACTCGGGGGCGAACATGTCGTACTGGCGGAACTTGTCGGCCAGCTGCGGGTTCGCCTCCTGGTACTCGCGGGTGACCTCCGCGACCGTGCGCCAGAAGTCGTCCTCCTCCAGGACGCCCTCGGCGGCGAGGTGGGCGGCGAGGAAGCGGAAGAAGCAGTCGAAGACGTCCGTGAAGACGGACAGCAGCTTCTTGTCCTCGGGGACCTCGACGCGGATCCGCCGCACCTCCGGCGGCAGGGCCGCGTCCGGGTCCATGACGGCGATCTCCTCGGCGATGTCCTTGTAGACCGCCCGCTGCACGGCCCCGTCCCGCAGCACCAGGATCGTGTTCTCGCCATGCGGCATGAACACCAGGTCGTAGGCGTAGAAGCTGTGCAGGAGCGGGGTGTAGTACGCCCGCAGGTACCGGCGCAGCCACTGGGCCGGGGCCAGGCCCGAGCGTTCGATCAGCGCGCCCGCGAACGAGGTGCCCTCGTGGTCCACGTGCAGCAGCGAGGCCATGGTGGCGAGGGTCTCGCCGTCCCGCAGCGAGGGCACCGGGCTCTCCCGCCACAGCGCGGCCAGCATCTTGCGGTACGGCGAGTAACGGTCGGTGGCCCGCTCGTACTCCCGGTGCCGGTAGCCGACGGCGGCCCGCTCCCGGATGATGGACAGGCCCGTCGACTTCAGCACCGGGTCGCTGTCGATCAGCTGGGCCAGCCAGTCGTTGATGGCCGGGGTCGCCTCCATGTAGGCGGCGGAAAGGCCGCGCATGAAGCCCATGTTGAGGACCGACAGGGCGGTCTTCACATAGTGCTTGTGCGGGTCGCTGGTGTTGAAGAAGGTCCGGATCGACTGCTGGGCCAGGTATTCGTCGTCGCCCTCGCCCAGGCAGACCAGATGCCGGCGGGCCACCTCGGCGGCGAAGGTGACGCTGAGCTTGTTCCACCACTGCCAGGGGTGGACCGGGATGAACAGGTAGTCGGCGGGTTCCAGGCCCTGGTCGGTGAGGACGGCACGGAACCGCTCCACCGTCTTCTCGCCCAGCTCGTCCCGCAGGAAGGACTCGTACTCGATCCCGGCACCGGCCGTGAACGCGGCCCGCGAGCGGTGCGCGGCCAGCCACACCAGCCGCACGGGGCTCGCCGTCTCCGGCGCGTACGACAGGTACTCGTGGACGCCGAAGCCGAGCCGCCCGTTGTTCGCGACGAAGCACGGGTGGCCCTCGGTCATCCCGGTCTCGATCGCCTGGAAGCCGCTGCGGGCCAGCTCGGCGGAGGTCACGCGGGGCTTGGCGAGCTTGTAGCAGGTGCCCGAGAGGGTGGAGGAGATCTCCTCCAGGTAGACCGGCAGGATCTCGTCGCTCAGCCCCAGCGACTCCTTCAGCTCGATGAAGAAGTCCAGGGCGGCGAGCGGGAGTTCGCCGCCGTCGCGGTGCCGGGTGAGGGAGCCGGGGTCGATCTCCCAGTGGTCGAGGGCCCGCCGCACGGCGCTGAACCGGTAGGTGGTGAGCCCGTCGTCGCTGCGGACGACGTACCGGCCGCCGTCCTCCTCCGGCGTGATCAGCCGCTCGTGTGCGAACTCGGCCAGCGCCTTGCGCAGCAGCAGCCGGTTGGCGGTCGCCCAGCGTTCGGGGGACAGATGGGCCACGGCGTCGGCGAGGGTCATGCGGTCACCGCCTTCTCGAACTGCTCGCGGGTGCAGAAGCTCAGCAGCGCGCGCTTCTCCGGCTTGTCGATCTCCCGCTCGGGCACGAACCCGACGGCCGCGTTCAGGGCGTGCACGGCCTTGTTGCGGACATCCGGCTCGACGACGACCCGCAGCACCGCCGGGTCCTCGAAGAGATGGGCCATGACGGCGGTGATGACGGCCTTGGTGAACCCGTGCACGGGGGTGTCGGTGGCCGGGGTCAGGAAGTGCATCCCGACATCGCCCGGCCGTGGCTCGTACAGCCCGGCCAGCTCCCGGTGCGCGGGGTCGTACTTCTCCATCAGGAACGCGGGTGCGCCGTCCTCGGTGAGACCGAGCAGCGCGTGATGGTGCTCGTCGGCCGCGATCTCCCTGTAGGCGCGCTCGACATCCTCCGGTCTCGCGTCCTGCATCATCCAGAAGGCCGCCTTGGGATGGGTGACCCAGGAGTGCAGCAGCCCGGCGTCGGTCAGCGGGTCGACAGGACGGAAGGTGAAGGTCATGGTCGTGCCGGTCATACCGCGAACTCCTGGAAGGCGATGCTCTTCTCGACCGGGTAGTACTCCGTGCCGAGCAGCTCACGGATGATGTACGCGTTCCGGTACGCGCCCATGCCCAGGTCGGGACTGGTGATGCTGTGGGTGTGGACGCCGGCGTTCTGCAGGAAGATCCCGCGGCCGGTGGTGTCGATGGAGTAGTTGCGGGCGACGTCGAAGCGGCCGTGGCCGTCGAAGCGGAGCCGGCCCTGGACCGGGGCCAGGAAGGCCGGCGGGGTGTAGTGGTAGCCGGTGGCCAGGACCAGACCCTCGGTGCGGATCTCGAAGTCCTTGCCCTGCTCGTCCTGGTGGAAGCCGAGCGTGTACGCCCCGTCCTGGTACGTCGCCGTGCGCAGCGTGGAGTTGGTGAGCAGCCGGGTGGGCACCGGGCGGTCGCCGCTCTCGGCGTTCTTCTGGTACAGCAAGTCGAAGATCGCGTCGATGAGGTCCGAGTTGATGCCCTTGAACAGGCCCTTCTGCTGCTTCTCCAGCCGGTAGCGGGTCTCCTCGGGCAGCGCCCGGAAGTAGTCGATGTAGTCCGGGGAGGTCATCTCCAGGGTCAGTTTGGTGTACTCCAGCGGGAAGAACCGCGGGGAGCGGGTGACCCAGTTGAGCTGGTAGCCGTGGACGTCGATCCCGGCGAGCAGCTCGTGGTAGATCTCGGCCGCGCTCTGCCCGCTGCCGACGATCGTGATGGACCGCTTCTTGAGCAGCTCCGCCTTGCGGTGCAGGTACTGGGAGGTGTGCAGGAAGTCCCCGCCCAGCCCCTGGCACGCCTGAGGCACGAGGGGGACCGTGCCGGTGCCGAGGACCAGGTGCCGGGCCCGGTAGGTGTCCCCGGCGCCGGTGCGGACGACGTACCGCTCGTCCTCGTACGTCACCTCGGTGACCGTGGCGCCGAAGCGGACGCTGCTCAGTTTGTTCGCGGCCCAGCGGCAGTAGTCGTCGTACTCGACCCGCAGCGGGTAGAAGTTCTCGCGGATGTAGAACGAGTACAGCCGGCCCTTCTCCTTCAGGTAGTTGAGGAAGGAGTACGGCGAGGTCGGGTCGGCCAGGGTGACCAGGTCCGACATGAACGGGGTCTGGAGGTGGGCGCCGTCCAGGAACATGCCGGCGTGCCACTCGAAGTCGGGCTTGGACTCCAGGAAGACGCCGTCCAGTTCGGCGATCGGCTCGGTGAGGCAGGCGAGACCCAGGTTGAAGGGGCCGAGCCCGATCCCCACGAAGTCGTAGGTCTTGCTGTGGGCTTCAGGACGCGCGGTCAAGGGACTCTCCCAGGTACTGCTCGGCGTGGCCGGCGATCAGATCGAGGACGGCGGCGATGTCGGCCGCCCGGGTCTCGGGGTTGAGCAGGGTGAACTTCAGGTAGTGGCGGCCGCCCACCGTGGTGCCCGCGACCACGGCCTCGCCGGAGGCGAACAGGGCCTTGCGGGCGTGGAGGTTGGCGCGGTCGATCTCGGCCGGGTCGGTGACGGTCGCCGGGATGTAGCGGAAGACGAGGGTGGACAGGGTGGGCTCGACGACGACGTCGTAGCGGGGGTCGGCCGCGAGGAGCCTCCAGCCCTCCCGGGCCAGGTCGCAGACCTCGTCGAAGAGCTGCCCGATGCCGTCGGCACCCATCGTGCGCAGGGTGAGCCACAGCTTCAGGGCGTCGAAGCGGCGGGTGGTCTGGAGGGACTTGTCGACCTGGTTGGGAATACGTTCCCGCACCATGCGGCGCGGGTTGAGGTACTCCGCGTGGTAGGTGGCGTGCCGCAGGGTGGCCGCGTCCCGGACCAGTACGGCGGACGAACTGACCGGCTGGAAGAAGGACTTGTGGTAGTCGACGGTGACCGAGTCGGCGCGCTCGATGCCGTCGATGCGGTCCCGGTACTTCAGGGAGGCGAGCAGTCCGCAGCCGTAGGCCGCGTCGACGTGCATCCAGACGCCGTACTGGGCGCACAGCTCGGCGATCTCCGGGAGCGGGTCGATGGAGCCGAAGTCGGTGGTGCCGGCGGTGGCGACGACGGCCATGGGGATCAGGCCGTCCTGCCGGCAGCGCTCCAGCTCATGGGCGAGGGCGACCGTCCGCATGCGCTTGTCGTGGTCGACGGGGATGGTGACGACGGCGTCCGGTCCGAGCCCGAGCAGTTTCGCGGACTTCCTGACGCTGAAGTGGCTGACCTCGGAGGCGAAGACGCGCAGTCTCGTCAGGGAGGCCCCCTCTTCCCACCCTGCCCGCCCTGGCTTGGCCTCCTCCCGGGCCAGCAGCAGCGCCTGGAGGTTGGACTGGGTGCCGCCGGAGGTGAAGACGCCGTCGGCGGCCGGGCCGAGGCCGATGCGGGCGGCCGTCCAGTCGATGAGCTTGCGCTCGATGAGGGTGCCGCCGGCCGACTGGTCCCAGGTGTCCAGCGAGGAGTTGACCGCGCAGAGCACGGCCTCGGCCAGCACCGCCGGGATGACGACCGGGCAGTTGAGGTGGGCGAGGTAGCGGGGGTGGTGGAAGTAGATCGCGTCCCGGAGGTAGACGTCCTCCAGTTCGTCCAGCACGGCGGCGGTGTCGCCCAGCGGGCGGTCCAGGTCGATCGCGTCGATGGTGGGGGAGAGGGCGTCCACGGTGACGCCGGTGAACGGACGGTCGGTGGTGGCGAGTTTGGCCGCCACCCGCTCGACTCCTTCGGTCACGGAGCGGCGGTAGTGCTCCGCGGTGAGGCCATTGAGCAGGTGCGAGCGCATGTGGGGGTCCTCCGAGGGGACGGTCCGTGCGAGATCAACTTAGGTTAGCCTAACCTAAGTTTCAGGAGTCGAGGCGTGCCGTGACCCGTGACCGATGTCACGAAAGGTCAGGTTTATTCGGCGGCCCGGAGCTGTTCCTCCGTCATCCCCTGCCGCCAGTAGCCGGTGAAGGTGACGCGCCGCCGGTCCACCCCGCGCTCGCCGACGAAGTGCCGTCGCAGCGCCTTGACCTGACCCGACTCGCCGGCGATCCACACGTACGCCCGCCCGGCGTCCGGCAGCGGGGCGGCTCGTACGGCGTCGACGGCCATGGGGGACCCGTCGTGCCGTACGAGCCACGTGATCTCCGCGTCCGCCTCCGTGCGCACGTCCTGGATGTCACCGGCGTGCGGAACCTCCAGCCAGGCCCGGGCCCGGGTGCCGGCGGGCAGGGATTCCAGGATCGCGGTCGCGGCGGGTACGGCGGTCTCGTCGCCGCACAGCACGACGGGACCGGTGTCCTCGGGCGGGCGGAACCGGATCGCCCGGTTGTCGGCGGCGGCCGGGCCGAGCAGCAGCACCCGGTCACCGGCGGCGGCACGGGCGGCCCAGCGGGAGGCCGGCCCGGCGGGCGTGGCGACACCAGGCTCCACGCCGTGCAGGGCGAAGTCGATGTCGATCTCGTCGGGGTCGCGGCGCAGCGCCCGGAGCGTGTACGAGCGCATCACCGCCCGCACGTCGTCCGGGAGTTCCCGCCACCCCTGCCACCAGCGGTCGCCCAGCTCCAGCGGGACGACGGGTTCGGCCTGTCCGGGGTGCGGGAGGAAGAGCGACAGGGACTGGTCCCGGCCGTCCGAGTGGAAGGCGTGCAGATCGGCTCCGCCGAAGGTGACCCGGACCAGGGACGGACCGAGCCGCCTCGTCCGTACGACCTGCAGGGCGAAGAAACGGAACGGGGCGGCTACGGCCGTCGTCATGTGGGCTCCTGAGAGTGGGGTTCAGGGCTTGTCGGAGGCGCTTACGGGTCAGCTGACCTTCTTGGCCTTCTCCAGGGCCTCCGCCAGGTTCGTCAGCAGCGGCACGCACTTGTCGTACGACAGGATCGGCTCGGGAGACCGGGAGATGACCTGACCCGCCTTCACCGCGGGCAGCTTCTTCCAGGTGGCCTTGGTGATGTCGGCGGGCTGGATCGCCGAGGTGCGGTCGTCCATCATGATGATGTCGGCCTGGTACTTGTCGACGTTCTCCCAGCTCAGCGACTCGTACCAGCCACCGCCCTGCTTCTTGGCGCTCTCCGGCGGCTCCACGAAGTTCACACCGAGGGCCTTGAAGTACTCCAGGTCGATGGAGAGGTTGGTACCGGAGACGTAGAAGAGCTGGTCGCTGGCGCTGCCGGCCATCACCTTGATGCCGGGCTTGGCCTTGGCGGCGGCGCGCAGCCGGGCGGCGGCCTCTTCGAACCGCTTCCTGGCGTCGGTGACCTTGGCGGCCTTCATGTCCGCGCCGAGCGACTCGGCGAGGTCCCACATGCGCTGGAGCGGCCCGGTGAGCTGGCGGTCGTAGACGGAGATGCCGACGCTGGGGGCCAGCTGGGCGATCTTCTTCTTCGACTCCTCGGGGACGTACCAGAGGGTGCCGGCGTCGTCGAACATCGTGGAGATGAGCACGTCCGGGGCGAGGGAGGCGTACTTCTCGATGCTGAACTGGCCCCAGGTGTTGCCGAGGACCGTCACCTTGCTGATGTCCATGTCGCCGGCCTGGACATCGGCCTTGCCGGCGGTGGTCTTCGTCGGGCCGAAGACGCCCTTCACCTGGATGCCGTAGTCGTACAGCGCGGCGCCGACACCGGTGAACGCGACGATGTTCGCGGGGACCTTGTCGAGCTTCACGGTCGTGCCGCGGTCGTCCTTGAAGGACCAGGGCCCGGACTTGCCGGCCTTCGCGTCCGTGCCGGAGCCGCTGTCCTTGCCCTTGTCGTCCCCGCAGGCGGCGAGCGCGGCACCGAGTCCGAGGGCGCCGCCGGCGGCGAGCAGGCCGCGACGAGTGAGGTGGGTGACACGGGCATGGGGCATGGGTATGACTGCTTTCGAACGGGGCGGAGCGCCCGCCGGACAAGTTCGAAGGTAGGTTAGCCTAACCTCAGCTGATGTCCAGGGGGCGGGCGCTTGCCCGTTCGGGTCGTGCCGGGTGCTGCCGGTGCCGGCCGGACCCCGGGTCAGCTCACCAGGCCCAGTTCACGGGCGATCAGCATCCGCTGGACCTCGCTCGTGCCCTCGCCGATCTCCAGGATCTTGGAGTCGCGCCACATACGGGCCACCGGGTACTCGTTCATGAAGCCGTAGCCGCCGTGGATCTGGGTGGCCTCGCGGGCGTTGTCGACGGCGACCGTGGAGGAGTAGAGCTTGGCCAGGGCCGCCTCCTTCTTGAAGGGCTCGCCGGCCACCAGACGGCTGGCGGCGTCACGCCAGGCGAGGCGGGCCGTGTGGGCCTTCATCTCCATGTCGGCGATCTTGAACTGGATCGCCTGGTTGGCGCCGATGGGCTTGCCGAAGGCGCGGCGTTCCTTGGCGTACTTGACCGACTCGTCCACGCAGCCCTGGGCCAGGCCCGTCGCCAGGGCCGCGATGGCGATGCGGCCCTCGTCCAGGATGCGCAGGAACTGGGCGTAGCCACGGCCCTGTTCGCCCAGGAGGTTGGCGGCGGGGACCCGGACGTCGGTGAACGACAGCTCCCGGGTGTCCGACGCGTTCCAGCCGACCTTCGAGTAGGGCGCCGCCACCGTGAAGCCCGGCGTGCCCGACGGGACGATGATCGCCGAGATCTCCGGCCGGCCGTCCGGCTTGCGGCCGGTGACGGCGGTGACGGTCACCAGCCCCGTGATGTCCGTGCCCGAGTTGGTGATGAAGCACTTCGTGCCGTTGATCACCCACTCGTCCGTGTCCGCATCGAGGCGGGCCGTCGTACGGGTCGCCCCCGCGTCACTGCCGCCGTCCGGCTCGGTCAGGCCGAACGCGCCCAGGACCTCGCCCGAGCACAGCCGCGGCAGCCACTCCCGCTTCTGCTCCTCCGTGCCGAACAGGTGCAGCGGCATCGCCCCCAGCGAGACCCCCGCCTCCAGGGTGATGGCCACCGACGAGTCGACGCGGGCCAGCTCCTCCAGTGCGATGCCGAGCGCCAGATAGTCGCCGCCCATACCGCCGTACTCCTCCGGGAACGGCAGCCCGAACAGACCCATACGGCCCATCTCCCGGACGATCTCGTACGGGAACTCGTGCCGCTCGTAGAAGTCGCCGATCTTCGGCGCCACGACATCGTGCGCGAACTCCTCCACCGTGCGGCGGAGGTCCTCCAGCTCGGGGCTGAGACGGTGGTCCATGCTGATCACTGGTCCTTGTGGGAGAGAGCGCGGACGGTACGGGACGGGCTGGGCCGGCCCAGCTGTTCGGCCATCCACACGCTGGTGGCGGTCAGACGGCCGAGGTCGACCCCCGTCTCGATGCCGAGCCCGTGCAGCATCCAGACGAGGTCTTCGGTGGCGAGGTTGCCGGTGGCGGACTTGGCGTACGGGCAGCCGCCCAGGCCGCCGGCGGAGGCGTCGACCGTGGTGACGCCGTGCTGCAGCGCCGCCAGCGTGTTGGCGAGCGCCTGGCCGTAGGTGTCGTGGAAGTGCACGCCGATCACCTCCGTCGGCACGCCCCGCTCGTTCAGCAGGCCGAGCAGCTCGCGCACATGACCGGCCGTGGCCACGCCGATCGTGTCGCCGAGGCTCAGCTCGTCGCAGCCCATGTCCCGCAGGGCCGTGCAGACCCGGGCCACCTGCTGCGGCGGCACCGCGCCCTCCCACGGGTCGCCGAAGCACATGGACACATAGCCGCGCACGTGCACGCCCCGGTCCTTGGCCTGCCGCACCACCGGCTCGAACACCGCCAGGGACTCGTCCAGCGTGCGGTTGAGGTTGGCCTTCGCGAAGGACTCGGTGGCGCTGGCGAACACGGCGACGCGCTCGGCGCCGAGGGCCAGCGCCCGGTCCAGCCCCCGCTGATTGGGGACCAGCACCGGCAGGGCCACGCCGGGAAGGTCGCTCACCAGCGGGAACAGCTGCTCGGCGTCCGCCAGTTGGGGCACCCACGTGGGGTGCACGAAGCTCGTGGCCTCGATCGTCGTCAGGCCCGCGTCGGCCAGCCGCCGGATGAACTCGGCCTTCACTGCCGTCGGCACGGCCGTCTTCTCGTTCTGCAGCCCGTCCCGCGCGCCGACCTCGTGGATCCGCACCCGCGCGGGCAGCTTCGGGGCCGGTACCACCATGGGCAGACCGTCGACGCTCATTCCGCTGCCTCCTTGGGGGCGATGACGGCCAGCACCTGGTCCATGGCGACCGTCGTGCCGGGCGTCACGTCCAGCTCGGCGACCGTGCCGGCGTGCGGGGCGGAGATGACGTGCTCCATCTTCATCGCCTCCACCACCAGAAGGCTCTGCCCGGCGGCCACTTCGTCGCCGACGGCCACCTTGACCACCGTCACCGTGCCGGGCATGGGCGCGGTGAGCGAGTCGGCACCCGCGTGGGCAGCGCGGTTCAGCGACGCGGCCACCGGGTCGTGGTCGCGCACCTGCCAGGCGTCCCCCTCGCGGCCGATCCAGTCGCCGGCCCGGTGGAAGGTGTGCCGGACACCGTCGAGGGCGACGGTCACGCGGTCGCCGGTCACGGTGTGGGTGCCCCGAGGCGTGTACGTCACCGGGTCCTGCACCCGCAGCGGGAAGGCGGGCGGCTTCGGGGTGCCGCCGAGGCGCCAGCCGCTCGGCACGGAGAAGGGGTCGACCCAGCCCTCCGTGCGCGGCTTCAGCCGCTCCAGGCGTACGGCCGCCGCCGCCTCGTAGACCTCCTCGGGGACGTCCGTGCAGACCAGCTCGTCCACCACCCGCTCGACCAGGCCCGTGTCCAGCTCGCCCGCCACGACCGCCGGGTGCGCGAGCAGCCGGCGCAGGAAGCCCGCGTTGGTCTGCACGCCCAGCGTGACCGTCTGCGCGAGTGCCGAGCGGAGCTTCCTGAGCGCCGTCTCGCGGTCGGGGCCGTACGCGATCACCTTGGACAGCATCGGGTCGTACAGGCTGCCCACCTCGGTGCCCTCGGTGAGCCCGGAGTCGGTGCGCACGCCGTCGCCCTGCGGTTCGCGCAGCAGCAGGACGGTGCCACCGGACGGCAGGAACCCGCGCGCGGGGTCCTCCGCGCAGATCCGGGCCTCCACCGCGTGGCCGGTCAGCCGCAGGTCCTCCTGCGCGAACCCCAGCGGCTCCCCGGCGGCCACCCGCAGCTGCCACTCCACCAGGTCCAGCCCGGTGACGAGTTCGGTGACCGGGTGTTCCACCTGGAGGCGGGTGTTCATCTCCATGAAGTAGTACTGCGAGGGATCGCCGCCCGGGACGATGAACTCGACCGTGCCCGCGCCCCGGTACCCGCACGAGCGGGCCGCCTGTACGGCCGCCTCGCCCATCGCGGCCCGGGTCTCCTCGTCGAGGAGCACGCTCGGCGCCTCCTCGATGATCTTCTGGTGGCGCCGCTGGAGGGAGCACTCGCGCTCGCCCAGGTGGACCACGTTGCCGTGGCCGTCGGCCAGCACCTGGATCTCGATGTGCCGGGGCCGGTCCACCCACCGCTCCACCAGCAGGGTGTCGTCGCCGAAGGAGGCGCGGGCCTCGCGGCGGGCGGCGGCGATCTCCTCCTCCAGCACGGTCATGTCCCGCACCAGCCGCATGCCCTTGCCGCCGCCCCCGGCGGACGGCTTGAGCAGCACGGGCGCGCCCAGCGCGCGGGCCGCCTCGGCGAGCTGGGGGTCCCGGCCTCCCGGCACCACCGGCACCCCCGCCGCCTGCACCGTCTCCTTGGCCCGGATCTTGTCGCCCATGAGCGCGATGGCGTCCGCCGGCGGGCCGATGAACACGAGCCCCGCCTCCTCGCACGCGCGCGCGAAGCCCGCGTTCTCCGCGAGGAAGCCGTAACCGGGGTGGACGGCCTGGGCGCCGGTGCGGGCGGCGGCCTGAAGCAGCCGCTCCACCGACAGATAGCTCTCGGCGGCCGGCGCCGGACCGATCCGTACCGCCGTGTCGGCCTCGCGGACGTGCCGCGCGTCGGCGTCCGCGTCGGAGAAGACCGCCACCGAGCGCACGCCCAGCGAGCGGAGCGTACGGATGACGCGTACGGCGATCTCGCCCCGGTTGGCCACCAGCACTGTGTCGAACACGGTTCCCCTCCTCACATCCGGAAGACGCCGAACTGGGGGTCTCCCAGGGGCGCGTTGGCGCAGGCCGTCAGGGCGAGGCCCAGCACCTGACGAGTCTGAAGCGGGTCGATGACGCCGTCGTCCCAGAGCCGGGCGGTGGCGTAGTAGGCGTTGCCCTGGCGTTCGTACTGCGCGCGGATGGGCGCCTTGAACGCCTCCTCGTCCTCGGCGGGCCAGGACTCGCCGCGCGTCTCCAGCTGGTCCCGCTTGACGGTCGCCAGCACGGAGGCGGCCTGCTCGCCGCCCATGACGGAGATCTTGGCGCCCGGCCACATCCACAGGAAGCGGGGGGAGTAGGCCCGGCCGCACATCGAGTAGTTGCCCGCGCCGTACGAGCCGCCGACGACGACCGTCAGCTTCGGCACGCGCGTGCAGGCGACCGCGGTCACCATCTTGGCGCCGTGCTTGGCGATGCCGCCGGCCTCGTAGTCCTTGCCGACCATGAAGCCGGAGATGTTCTGGAGGAACACCAGCGGGATGCCGCGCTGGTCGCACAGCTCGATGAAGTGGGCGCCCTTCTGGGCGGACTCGGAGAACAGGATGCCGTTGTTGGCGACGATCCCGACCGGGTGGCCGTGGATCCGGGCGAAGCCGGTGACCAGGGTCTGCCCGAACTCGCTCTTGAACTCGGCGAACCGGGAGCCGTCGACCACGCGCGCGATGATCTCGCGGACGTCGTAGGGGGTGCGGGAGTCGACGGGGACCGCGCCGTAGAGCTCGTAGGGGTCGACCTTCGGCTCGGCGACGGGCGCGACCTCCCAGGGCGGGGACTGCCGGGCCGGGAGCGTGGCGACGATGTTCCGGACGATCCTGAGGGCGTGCGCGTCGTCCTCGGCGAGGTGGTCGGTGACCCCGGAGATCCGGGAGTGGACCTCGCCGCCGCCCAGCTCCTCCGCCGTCACGACCTCGCCGGTGGCCGCCTTCACCAGGGGCGGGCCGCCCAGGAAGACCGTGCCCTGGTTGCGGACGATCACGGCCTCGTCGCTCATCGCCGGGACGTACGCCCCGCCGGCCGTGCAGGAGCCGAGCACGGCCGCGATCTGCGGGATGCCCGCGCCGGACATCCGGGCCTGGTTGTAGAAGATCCGCCCGAAGTGGTCCCGGTCCGGGAAGACCTCGTCCTGCATCGGCAGGAAGGCCCCGCCGGAGTCGACCAGATAGACGCAGGGCAGCCGGTTGTCGAGGGCCACCTCCTGGGCGCGCAGGTGCTTCTTCACCGTCATCGGGTAGTACGTGCCGCCCTTGACCGTGGCGTCGTTCGCGACGATCACGCACTCGCGCCCGCTGACCCGGCCGATCCCGGCGATCACCCCGGCCGCCGGGGCCTGTCCCTCGTACATCCCGTCGGCCGCGAGCGGGGCCAGCTCCAGGAAGGGCGAGCCCGGGTCGAGCAGCGTGTCCACCCTGTCCCTCGGCAGCAGCTTGCCGCGCGCGGTGTGCCGGGCCCGCGCCTTCTCGCCGCCGCCGAGGGCCGCCGCGGCCAGCTTGGCGCGCAGCTCCTCCACGAGGGCGAGATGAGCCTGTTCATTGGCCCGCCAGGCCTCCGACGCGGGATCTGCCGCGCTCTGAAGCTCCGGTGCCTCCTGCATCCTGCGGTTCCCCTCACACGGTGATCGAACCTGTTAATGAGCGTTAACCATCGCCACCAGGTTAACGACCGCTAACCTCGCTGTCTAGAATTGGCCGCATGGTCACCAGAACCGACGCCCCCACCCGCCGTGAGCAGATCCTCAAGGAGGCCGCCCGCCTGTTCGCCGAGCGCGGGTTCCACGGCGTCGGTGTCGACGAGATAGGCGCCGCGGTCGGCATCAGCGGCCCCGGCCTCTACCGGCACTTCCCGGGCAAGGACGCGATGCTCGCCGAGCTGCTGGTCGGCATCAGCGGACAGCTGCTGACCGGGGCCAAGCGCCGGCTTGCGGAGGCCGACGGGGTCCCCGCGACCCGCGTCCTCGACTCCCTGATCGAGGGCCACATCGACTTCGCCCTGGACGACCGCCCGCTGATCACCCTGCACGACCGCGAGCTGGACCGCCTGCGGGACAGCGACCGCAAGCTGGTGCGGCAGCTCCAGCGGCAGTACGTGGAGCTGTGGGTGGAGGTGGTCCGCGCGGTGTACCCCGGCCTGACCGAACCGGCCGCCCGCTCGGCCGTCCACTCGGTCTTCGGCCTGCTCAACTCCACCCCCCACCTCGGCCGCGCCGGCACGCTCCCCGGCCGGGGCACGACGGCGGCCCTGCTGCACCGCATGGCACGGGGCGCGTTCGAGGCGGCGGGCTCGAAATGAAGGGCGTTCGCCGCGCCTGATGCGCCATGATGTGGGGCACCGATGCGGTCTTAGGGGGGACTGTTGGGCGATCGGGGCTTCCGCGGGCTGCTGCCGTTGCTGGTGGCGGCACTGTGCCTGCTGGCCGCACCGGCCGTCGGGTGGGCCGCGGAGCCGGCGGCTGCGCAGTACTGCCGCAGCGCCCGCCTCGACGGTGCCCGGGTCAGCACGTCGGTGGCGCTGCGGCACGACAAGCGCACCTACACGGAGATCGTCACCAGGCTGACCCTGGATGTCCCGGGCTCCTGGCCGCTCTCCCGGGACCTGCTGCTCAGCGAGAGGAGCAGCCGCTACGCCACCGCGATGTCGTGTCTCACCAGGGCGGGCGGACGCGAGCAGCGGCGCTGGAGCGAGTGGCGCTCGGCGAACCCCGTGGTGACCTGGAAGGGCGATCGCGTCAGGGTCGTCTACCAGGCGCACGCCTGGGCCAACGAATACCGCTCCGACATCGACGTCGGGTTGTGGCGTCTTCGCGTCGGCGCCCGGTACTGGACGGTCCGGCTCATGGTGCCGCCCGCCCTGGCACACGCCCGGTGGGAAAAGATCTCCGTGGACCCCGGCGCGCCAGGAGCCGAGTGGGCGCGGCCGTCGCCCACGGGGGGCGAGGGGGCCACCACGCTGATCTGGCGGCCGAAGGGCCCGGCGGGGACGAAGGCGGGCGGAACGGCGGCGCGGCGGGACGGGGCGGCGGCGAAGGGGCGTGAGGCGGCGCCCGAGCACCGCTCGGTGCCCGCCGTCTCGGTGGGGCTCAAGCCGGGCTGGCAGCGGTCCTGGAGCGCTCAGAGCGGACGCCTGACCGCTCTGGGCCTGGACTTCCTCGGCCGCCTGCTGTGGGTGGGTCTGGTGTCCGCCCTGCTGCTGGTGGCGACTCGCTTCTATCTGCGGCGTCCCGGCACGGCCACCGCCGATCAGTCACGGACGCTGGCCAACCTGCGCCGATGGGCGTTGACGGCCGTCGGCCTCTCCGCGCTGGTCTGCGCGGATCTGCTGATCGAGCAGTGCTTCGGCCACTTCGGGGCATGGCCGGACTTCGGCGACCAGCTCTTCATCGAGTACGGCCTCGCCCTCGTCGCGGTACTCGCCCTGCTCCGAGTCGCCGGCTGGTCGCGGTGGTGGGCCCTCTGGACGGCCCTGGCGCTGAATCCCGTGGTGGCGATCTCGGCGGTGGGGTCGTCGCGCCGGTTCCTGGGCCTGGGCGGCGCGCTCGGCGTCCAGATCACCCTGTCCTGCTGCTTCGTCGCGCTGACCCTGCTGGCTGTCACGGCCGCCCTCTGGCGCATCGCCGTGGACGGGCGGCTGCTGCCCGAGAGCCGGCGCTTCCCCGGGAACGACCGGGTGCTGCGGCCCGCGGTGGCCGGGCCGGCGGTCCTCGCGGCCACGGTGGTCATCGCCGTCTGCTACGCGCTGGCGGAGCAGCGCGACTGGCTGCGGGCCACCTGGCTGAGCGACGCCACGGTTCACGCGTACGGACCGGACCGCCTGCAGGACTACCTGTGGCAGGCGATGTGGTCGGTCTCCTTCCTCCAGGAACTGGTGATCGGCGACCAGGCCTGGCTGCTCACCGCGGTCGCCGTGCTGGCCGCACTGCGCGCCTGGCGCCTTCCCGGCTCGCTGACCCCGCTCGACGACCCGGGCGACCGCCTGCTGTTCCTCACGTTCTTCGCGGTGACGGTCGGCCTGTCCGGCGGGACGCACCTGGCCAACGCCCTGCCCACCGGTGTGTGGATCCCCTTGAACATGCTGGCCCTGTACGGGACGACGGCGTTGCTCGCCCGCCGGTCCGTGCTGGCGCAGCCCTTCGAGCTGTCCGGGCGGCCGCTGGCCACGGTGGCCGGTCCGTGGGCCCGTACGAGGCTGCTGCACAAGTCGCGCGCCTACCGTGAGATCCACGCCGAACTGCGGCGCCTGGACCAAGGGCTCTTCGGTGACGAACCCCCTCAGCGGGACCGCCTGGAGAGGCGGTTGGAGAAGCTGCACGACTGGCCCGCGGGGGTGCCGCTGGTCGGCCACGACCGGCTGCCGGCCAAGATATCGGTGGTCGACGCGGCCTTGGCCCTGGGGCCGCGGGACGACTGGTGGGCCAACGGCAGACGTGGCGCGCTCTTCGCGCTGGTCCCCGGGCTGCCGGCGGCCGGGCTCGGAGCCTGGGCCTGGGGCATCCGGGGGGAAGCCTGGCAGGACACCCTCTCGGACATGGTCGGCATGCCCGCCCTCGCCTTCAACTTCCTGTACTGGATGGTCAGCTGGGCTGCGGCCGGCTTCGTGCTGGGCGCCCTGTGGAGGGTGTTGCCGGGCCGCCGCGGCGCGGTCAAGGCGATCCCCGTGACCGCGGCCTTCGCGGTGCCGGCCGGGCTGGACGCGCTGGTCGGCTGGTTCCTCCACGAGAGCACGTCCAACACCGCCCTGCAGCTGTCGATGATGCTCTTCGTCCTCACGGTCACGGGCATCATGCTCGACTTCGACACCTTCGGGGGCGAGCGGCGCTACTGGCAGAGCCGGATGGGCCTGCTGCTGTCCGTCTACCAGATGCGGTACTACTCCCTGCAGGTCGCCTATGTCATCGCGCAGGTCATCGCGATGATCACGATCTGGCAGTTCTTCACCGAGCCCGACGTGACGCCCTCGCAGGGCGGGACGCCGCCCGACGCGGGCGGCGGCTGACAGGCGGGCCGCGCCGTGCCCGGCGCCCGAGCGCGCCGCGGCGTGACGAGCGTTACGGCGCAACCCCCCTGGACGGGATTCCGTACTCGCCGGTACGGTGAGTGAGCAAGCGCTTAGACATGTCGATGTCAGGTACGTGGAGGTGGCGGCGTGCGCCGTACGGTGTTCAACGAGGATCACGAGGCGTTCCGGGAGACCCTTCGCGCCTTCATCGAGGCCGAGGTCGTACCGGTGTACGACGAGTGGTTCGCAGCCGGCCAGGCGCCGCGCGACTTCTACTACAAGCTCGGCGAGCTGGGCATCTTCGGCATCAGCGTGCCCGAGGAGTTCGGCGGCGCGGGGCTGGACACCCACAAGTTCGAGGCCGTCCTCTACGAGGAGACCGCCCGCGCCGGCGTGCAGTTCGGCGGCTCCGGCGTGCACGTGCTGCTCGCCCTGCCCTACATCAAGATGCTCGCCGACGACGAGCAGAAGAAGCGCTACCTGCCGAAGTTCGTCACCGGCGAGGAGATGTGGGCCATCGCGATGACCGAGCCGGGCACCGGCTCCGACCTCGCGGGCATGAAGACCACCGCCAAGCTCTCCGAGGACGGCACGCACTACGTCCTCAACGGCGCCAAGACCTTCATCACCGGCGGTGTGCACGCCGACAAGGTGATCGTCTGCGCCCGCACGGCCGCGCCCACCGCCGAGGACCGCCGCCACGGCATCTCCCTGTTCGCCGTGGACACCAAGTCCGAGGGCTACTCCATCGGCCGCAAGCTGGACAAGCTGGGCCTGCGCACCTCCGACACCGCCGAGCTGGCCTTCGTCGACGTCAAGGTCCCGGTCGAGGACCTGCTCGGCGAGGAGAACAAGGGCTTCTACTACCTCGGCCACAACCTGGCCTCCGAGCGCTGGGGCATCGCCTTCGGCGCCTACGCCCAGGCCAAGGCCGCCGTCCGGTTCGCCAAGCAGTACGTGCAGGAGCGCACCGTCTTCGGCAAGCCGGTCGCCCACTTCCAGAACACCAAGTTCGAGCTGGCCGCCTGCCAGGCCGAGGTGGACGCCGCCGAGGCGGTCGCCGACCGCGCCCTGGAGGCCCTGGACGCCGGCGAGCTGACCCCCGCCGAGGCCGCCTCCGCGAAGCTCTTCTGCACCGAGGTCGCCCACCGCGTGATCGACCGCTGCCTCCAGCTGCACGGCGGCTACGGCTACATGAACGAGTACCCGATCGCCCGCCTGTACGCGGACAACCGCGTCAACCGCATCTACGGCGGCACCAGCGAGATCATGAAGACGATCATCGCCAAGGACATGGGCCTGTAAGGCCCCGGACACCGACACGCGATCACTGGCCGGTACAACTGCACTCCATGAGCCAGGCACTCCAGGATCTCCTCGATCTGCTCGACCTGGAGCAGATCGAGGAGAACATCTTCCGCGGCCGGTCCCGCTCCGCCGTCGTCCCCCGCGTCTTCGGCGGGCAGGTCGCGGCGCAGGCGCTGGTCGCCGCCGGACGGACGGTCCCCGCGGACCGGCCCGCCCACTCCCTGCACGCGTACTTCCTGCGCCCCGGCGACCCTGGCGCGCCGATCGTGTACACCGTGGACCGCATCCGTGACGGCCGGTCCTTCACGACCCGCCGGGTGGTCGCCGTCCAGCACGGCAAGCCGATCTTCCACCTGTCGGCGTCCTTCCAGACGTACGAGGACGGCCTGGAGCACCAGGCGCCCATGCCCGCCGCACCCGACCCGGCGACCCTGCCGACCTCCGACGAGCGGCTGCGCGGCTACGGCCACCTCGCCCCCGACGTCGTGGAGCGGTTCCTTCAGGCGCGCGAGGCGATCGACCTCAGGTACGTGGAGGAGCCGCCGTACGGGCGGTACGGCGAGCCGCGCGAGCCGCACTCCCAGGTGTGGTTCCGCACCAACGGCAAGCTCGACGACGACCCCCTGCTGCACGTCGTCCTCGCCACCTACGTCTCCGACATGACCCTGCTCGACTCGGTGCTGCTCGCGCACGGGCGCGGCGGCTGGGCCGTCGGGGACGTCGTCGGGGCCTCCCTGGACCACGCGATGTGGTTCCACCGGCCCTTCCGGGCCGACGAATGGCTGCTGTACGACCAGGAGTCACCGTCCGCGCACGGCGGCCGGGGCCTCGGCCAGGCCCGCATCTACACCCAGGACGGGCGGCTCGCCATCTCGGTCATCCAGGAGGGTGTTGTCCGCGTGCCGAGACGGCCGTGACAGCGGTGCTCTCCGAGATGACGCGTGACTCATGTGGGACTAGGCTCTCTGAGTGAAAGCCGCAGTGAACGGCATGCCCGGCAGACCCGGTGTGTGAGGTGCCCAGCGCCGTTTCGGTTTCAACTGGCTGCGGTGACACCTGAAGACCGCGCCGCATTTCTTCCCCTTTCGCAGCGGCGACGGCCATCCACCTCGTGCCTCCTCCAGGGAGCCGCGAGAGACGATGGAGATGGAAGGTATTCCCATGCGATCACAGCGCACGAGGCGTCTTGTCGCGATTTCCGCCAGCGGTCTGCTGCTGGCCGGCGGAGCCGCGATCGGCACGGCCGGAACCGCGTCTGCCTCGGACCACAGCGACCAGAGTTCCTACAGCAGGGACTATGGAGGCGACCACGGACGTGACAGCGATCACGGCTCGTGGGGCGACGATGACGACGACTACGGCGACGGCGGCTACGGCGGTGACCACGGCGGCGGCTACGGTGGCGACCACGACGGCGGCTACGGCGGTGACCACGGCGGCGGCTACGGTGGCGACCACGGCGGCAACGGCGGAGGCCACGGCGGTGGTGGCGGAGGCCACGGCGGTGGTGGCGGAGGCCACGGCGGTGGTGGCGGAGGCCACGGCGGTGGTGGCGGAGGCCACGGAGGAGGTGGCGGAGGCCACTGAGCCGACCACGAACTGACGACGTGCGGCCCCGTCTGCGGGGCCGCACCTCGGTTTTGACGGAGAGTCAGCGCAGCACGTGACGGGGTGAGAGCGTCGCGTGACGGGAGGTCAGAGGAGACCCGCCGCGGCGAGCAGATACGCCGTCATCGGGTCGTAGTGACGCGGACTCACCACATGGTCGTCCAGGGGGACGACGACCTGCACGGTCCCCTCGGACTCGGCGAGGAACAGCGCCGGGTCGTTGCAGTCCGCGTACCCGACGGAGTCGACCCCGTGCTGTCCCGCGTACCCGGCCCAGCCGTGGTCGGCGACCACCAGGTCCGGCAGCGGGCGCCCCTCCCGTTCAAGTGCCGTGAGAATGGCCCGCATCGGCTCACCGGAGTGGGTGTGCCACAGCGTCGCCCCGTGCTCCAGCACGGCCACGTCCGCGAACTGCATCACGTACCCCTCGTCCGTCTGCAACCCGTCCGGGATGACGACGATCTCGCAGCCCGCGGCGCGCAGCGCGGCGGCCGTGGCCCGGTGGACGTCCAGCAGCCCACCCGGGTGCCCGGTCGCGAACAGCACCCGCTGCCGGTCCTCCGCCGCCTTGCGCAGCCGCGCCGCCATGCGGTCGAGGGCGTCCACCGTCAACTCGGGGTCGATGGTGTCCTGCCCGTACCGGTACTCGGGGTCGTCGTTGACACCCACCCGCTCGGCCATGACCGCGAGCACGTCCTGCTCGTCCGTCCAGCGGTCGCCCAGCTCCAGGCCGAGCCAGAAGCCCCGGACACCGTTGGCGAGCTGGCGGTAGTGGGAGAGGTTGTTCTCGCGGGGGGTGGCGACGTCCCCCGCGATACGCGTGCGCACCAGGTGGTCGACGAGCTGGGCGCGGCTGGGTGTCCCGGGTATCGGCATGCCTCCCATTGTGGGGCAGTGCGCGGCGCGCGTCCCCGGCATATTGCCCGCTGGGACGGGGGTCACTCACGGTCGCCGTCAGTCACGGCGCAGCGCGAACCACAGCTCCATGCGCACGTCCGGATGGTCCAGGTCGGCGGCCAACAGGGCGGCGCAGCGGGCGATCCGCTGCCGCACGGTGTTGCGGTGCACGTCCAGCGCCACCGCCGTACGGTCCCAACTGCCGTGCAGGGACAGCCAGGTGCGCAGCGTGTCGGCGAGGGCCGGCTGCCCCGCGAGGGGGGCGAGCAGCGTACGGGCGTGGGTCTCGGCGTCCGCCCGCGGCACCAGGTCCGCCAGCGCCGGCCGGGCCGCGTGCCGGACCAGCGAGGAGCGGGTGGCGCGGGCCCGGGCGAGGGCACGGGCGGCCTGGGCGTCGGCGGCCGGCCACTCCCGGGGCCCGGCCGGGGCACTCACCCCGAGCGTCCAGCCGGGCTGCGGCTCCGGTTCCCGGTCCGCCGGGACCAGCACCCGTACGACACCACGGGCCAGGTCGACCAGCGGCGAGCCCAGGGCGGCACCCAGCGCGGAGGCGGCGACCGCGTCCGGGGCCTGGGCCTCCGGCCGCGCGTGCACCACGAGCCACGGCCCGGAGCCGAGCAGCGGCGCCACCTCCTCGGGCGGTGCGCCCAGCAGCAGCCGGACGAGCGCGGAGGACCGGGCCGCCCCGGCCCCGCTCTGGTGCTCACCGGTCAGCAGGGCCAGCAGAACGGCGGCGACGGAGGCGATGGTGTGATCACCCGGGTCCCGCCGGGGGGCGGCCACCCCGAGCACGAACCCTTCCCCGGCCCCGAGGGCGTAGACGGCGAGGTGGGTGGCGCCGTGGGTGTCGGTGGCGGAGGTGGGATGCGGGCGGGGGACCGCGGCGGCCGGTGCGGAAGGGGCCGGGTGCCTGACCACCCCCGCCAGCTCCGCCAGTGCCGTCCGCGCGCCCTCCGGGGTCTCCCGGCCCGCCCCCGCGACCTCCGTGCCGTCGGGCCCGTAGAGCACCGCCCGGCCGCCCAGGCGCTGGGCCAGCTGGCGCAGGACCGAGGGGACCGGATCCGGCCGGGAAGCGGCGGCCGCCAGGCTCTGCTGCGCCTCGGTGACCCGGCGCAGCTCGGCCAGCCGGGCCTGCGCCATGAGCTGCCAGACCGCGCGGGCCACCCCGGAGAAGGTGGTCTGCGGCGGGACCTCCAGCAGCGGCAGCCCGTACCGGTCGCAGGCGGCGACCAGGGCGCGCGGGACTGCGTCGTGCACCGGGGCCAGCCCGAAGCCGAGGGCCGCGCCGCCCGCCGCCACGATCCGGGAGACGTAGTCGTCGAAGTAGGTGCCTGATCCGGCGGCCTCCGGGATGTGCACCCCGGCCGTGAGCAGCAGCTCGCCGCCCAGCAGATAGGGGTACGGGTCGGCCATCTCCGAGGTGTGCGCCCAGTGGATCACGATCCCGGGGTCCGTCGGCCCGGCGATCTGCCGCAGGGCGAGGTCGTCCCGGGCCAGCAGCGCCTGGAGTGTGACCGGTGGGGTCGGTGGGACCGCTGGGGCGATCGTCTCCGGCATGGTGTGCGTTCCCTCCATCCCGCCCCGTTCATATGGATGAAACGTACACTTCGCAGTCGCTTTCCGGCCACCTAGCCTCAAGGAGCACGGCAGCCGCGGGTACGGGCGGATGTCCCCGCGAGCCGCTGCCGACACATCCCCGAAGCTCTGCACGACACGCCACCGGACAGTGCGCGAAGGAGGGCCCCATGGCCGTCGACTACACAGTGATCGTCGTCTATCTCGCCGGCATGCTCGCCATGGGCTGGTGGGGCATGCGCCGCGCCAAGTCCAAGAGCGACTTCCTGGTGGCCGGCCGCCGTCTCGGCCCCGCCATGTACTCCGGCACCATGGCGGCGATCGTCCTCGGCGGCGCCTCCACCATCGGTGGCGTGGGCCTCGGCTACCAGTACGGCCTCTCCGGCGCCTGGATGGTCTTCACCATCGGCCTCGGCCTGCTCGCCCTGTCGGTCTTCTTCTCGGGCCGCATCGCCCGCCTGAAGGTGTACACGGTCTCCGAGATGCTCGACCTGCGCTACGGCGGCCGGGCCGGCGTGATCTCGGGCGTGGTCATGTGGGCGTACACCCTCATGCTGGCGGTGACCTCCACCATCGCCTACGCCACGATCTTCGACGTGCTCTTCGACATGAACCGCACGGTCGCGATCATCCTCGGCGGCTCGATCGTCGTCGCGTACTCGACCCTCGGCGGCATGTGGTCGATCACCCTGACGGACATGGTCCAGTTCGTCGTCAAGACCATCGGCGTGCTGCTCCTGCTCCTGCCGATCGCGGTCGTCAAGGCGGGCGGCTTCTCCGAGATGAAGGCCAAGCTGCCGACCGGGTACTTCGACCCGCTGGGCATCGGCGGCGAGACGATCTTCACCTACGTCCTGATCTACACGTTCGGCATGCTGATCGGCCAGGACATCTGGCAGCGCGTGTTCACCGCCCGCAGCGACAGGACCGCCAAGTGGGGCGGCACGGTGGCCGGAACCTACTGCCTGGCCTACGCCCTGGCCGGCGCGGTGATCGGTACGGCCGCCAAGGTGCTCTACCCCAAGCTGGGCAGCCCCGACGACGCCTTCGCCACCATCGTCAAGGACGAACTCCCCGTCGGCGTGCGCGGACTGGTCCTGGCCGCCGCCCTCGCCGCCGTGATGTCGACGTCCTCCGGCGCCCTGATCGCCTGCGCCACGGTCGCCAACAACGACATCTGGTCCCGCCTGCGCGGGGTGGTGCGACGGGACGGCGAGGACCACGACGAGGTCAAGGGAAACCGCGCGTTCATCCTGGTCATGGGCCTGGCGGTGATCGGCACGGCGATCGCGCTGAACAACGTGGTCGAGGCGCTCACCGTGGCCTACAACCTCCTCGTCGGCGGCCTGCTCGTGCCCATCCTCGGCGGCCTGCTGTGGAAGCGCGGCACGGTCCAGGGCGCGCTGGCCTCCGTGATCGTCGGCGGTCTCGCCGTCATCGGCCTGATGGCCGGCTACGGCATCCTCGCCAACGAGCCCGTCTACTACGGCCTGCTGGCCTCCCTCGCGGTCTACGTCGCCGTCTCCCTGGCCACGAAGCCCACCGACGAGACCGTCCTCGCCACCTGGCGCGAGCGCCTCGCCGGACGCTCCCCCGAACTCCCGACCGAACCGGTCCCGGCTCACCAGTAGAGTCGTAGAGAAAGCAGTACATGCGCGAAGAAGCGCAGGAAAGAAGGCATTTCACCATGAGCAGCACCGAGACGCCCCGCGGCCCCGTCGACTCCTCCCGCATCCCGCGGTACGCCGGCCCCGCGACCTTCGCCCGGCTGCCCCGCCTGGACGAGGTCGGCACCGCCGACGTCGCCGTCGTGGGCGTGCCGTTCGACTCCGGCGTCTCGTACCGGCCGGGCGCCCGCTTCGGCGGCAACGCCATCCGTGAGGCGTCCCGGCTGCTGCGCCCGTACAACCCGGCGCAGGACGCCTCCCCGTTCGCCCTCGCCCAGGTCGCGGACGGCGGCGACATCGCCGTGAACCCGTTCAACATCAACGAGGCCGTCGAGACCGTCGAGGCCGCCGCCGACGAACTGCTCGGCACCGGCGCCCGCCTGATGACCCTCGGCGGCGACCACACCATCGCGCTGCCGCTGCTGCGCTCGGTGGCGAAGAAGCACGGCCCGGTCGCCCTGCTGCACTTCGACGCCCACCTGGACACCTGGGACACCTACTTCGGCGCCGAGTACACGCACGGCACCCCGTTCCGCCGCGCGGTCGAGGAGGGCATCCTCGACACCTCCGCCCTGTCCCACGTCGGCACCCGCGGCCCGCTGTACGGCAAGCAGGACCTGACGGACGACGAGAAGATGGGCTTCGGCATCGTCACCTCCGCCGACATCTACCGCCGTGGCGCCGACGAGGTGGCCGACCAGCTGCGCCAGCGCATCGGCGACCGCCCGCTGTACATCTCCATCGACATCGACTGCCTCGACCCGGCCCACGCGCCCGGCACCGGCACGCCCGAGGCGGGCGGCATGACCTCCCGCGAGCTGCTGGAGATCCTGCGCGGCCTGGCCGGCTGCAACCTGGTGTCCGCGGACGTCGTCGAGGTGGCCCCGGCGTACGACCACGCCGAGATCACCTCGGTCGCCGCCTCCCACACGGCGTACGAACTGACCACCATCATGAGCCGCCAGATCGCGGCGGCCCGGAAGGACGCGGAAGCGAAGTGACTCACGACCACGACCTGGTACTCCGCCCGACGCCGGCGCAGATCACCGCCGCCCTGAACCCTCCCCCGGGGCGCAACGGCGGAGACCTGGTCGTGGAGACACTGGCCGGGCTGGGCGCGACGACCGTCTTCGGCCTCCCCGGCCAGCACGCCCTCGGCATGTTCGACGCGCTCCGCCGCTCCTCCCTGCGCTATGTGGGCCTGCGGGTGGAGAACAACGCGGGCTTCGCGGCGGACGCGTACGGCAGGATCACGGGCCAGGCGGCCCCGCTGCTGCTCTCGACGGGCCCGGGAGCCCTGACCTCGCTGGCCGCGCTCCAGGAGGCGGCGGCGGCCAGCGCGCCCGTCCTGGCGATCAGCAGCCAGATCCCGACGGCGGGCCTGGGCGGCGGCCGGCACGGCTATCTCCATGAACTGCCGGACCAGGCGGCCTCGTTCCGGGGCGTGGTGAAATCGGTCCACACGGTCCGCACCCCCTCCCAGATCCCCTCCGCCCTCGCGGCGGCCTGGAAGTCGGCCCTGACGGCCCCGCACGGCCCGGTGTGGGTGGAGATCCCGCAGGACGTCCTGCTGGCCGAGACCTCGCTGCCCGTGGTGACGGCGATGGACGCGACCCCGGACGACCTGGTCCCGCGCCCCGAACTGACGGCGGTGGCCGCCGGCCTGCTCTCCCGCGCCGCCCGCCCGGCGGTCATCGCGGGTGGCGGGGTCGTCCGCGCGGACGCGTCCGGCAAGCTGCTCCAGCTGGCCGAGAAGCTCCAGGCACCGGTCGTGACGACCTTCGGCGGCAAGGGCGCGTTCCCGTGGCACCACCCCCTGTCGTTGCAGTCCTGGCTGGAGGACAGGCACACGACGGACTTCCTGGAGGACGCGGACGTCCTGCTGGTGGTCGGCTCGGGCCTCGGCGAACTGTCCTCCAACTACCACACGTTCCAGCCCCGGGGCCGGGTGATCCAGATCGAGGCGGACCTCGGCAAACTGGAGTCCAACCACCCGGCCCTCGGCATCCACGCGGACGCCCGCCTGGCCCTCCAGGCGCTGCTGGAGACGGTGGAGGAGCGCACGGACGCCTCCGCGCCCGAACGGGTGCGGGACCTCCTGGCCCGCGTGTCCGAGCGCATAGCCGCCCAGGAACTCACCCTGGAACAGGACGTGCTGGCGTCGGTCCGCCGCGCGCTGCCCGCCGGCTCCCCGTCCTTCTGGGACATGACGATCCTGGCCTACTGGGCCTGGTCCGCGTTCGACGCGCAGGGCCCCAACACCATGCACTCGGCCCAGGGTGCCGGCGGCCTCGGTTACGGCTTCCCGGCGGCCCTGGGCGCGGCGGCGGCGGACCCGACGCGTCCGGTCCTGGCGGTGTCGGGCGACGGCGGAGCGCTCTACTCGATCGCCGAACTGGCCACGGCCCGCCAGTACGACCTCCCGGTCACCTGGCTGATCATCGACGACGGCGGCTACGGCATCCTCCGCGAGTACATGACGGACGCCTTCGGCCAGGCGACGGCGACGGAACTCACCCGCCCGGACTATGTGGCCCTCGCCGAGTCCTTCGGCGTACCGGGGGTGCGCACGACCCCGAAGACGCTGGAGGAGGACCTGGCGAAGGCGCTGGGGACCCCGGGCCCGTCGGTGGTCGTCCTCCCGGCCCTGCTCCGGATGTTCGCGCCGACCCATCTGGGCGGCTGACGCGCCGCACCGGCGTCGCCCGCGTCCAGGGAGCCGAAGAACCAGGCCTCCAGCTCCGGGTGCCGCTCAACACGGCAGCGCTCAGAAGCTGTTGCGCTCGGAGCCGGAGAGGTTCCAGGACTGGAGCAGCGCCGGCGGCGACCAGCCGGGCGCCGGGTGGGGGAGGGGATCGGTGGCAGATGCCACCGGTGCACCGTGCCGGCCGGCGAAGGGTGCGCGCTGTGGCCCCCTGGGCGCACGCTGCGGGCCGGTGAGAGTCGGGTAAGGAACTCCGGTTCGCCGAACGGGCGTACAACTTTCGACCACCCTGGCGAGTCCAGTCATGCAGCGCACGGGTGCGCTCAACGGCGTTCAGGGGGACGCCCGTACGACATTCGAGGGGGACTTTCCATGACTCACCGGACATCCGGCCGGGCCGGTGCGCTCGCGGCCGCCGTCAGTGCCGCGCTGCTCATACCGGCGGTCACCGCCGCCACGCCGGCCGTCGCGGCCACGCCCGCCGTGACCTGTACGTCCGCCAAGGCGGGCCTGGCCGACAAGCTGAAGAAGGACATCACGGCCGCCCTCACCAACCGCAAGGGCACGGTCGCCATCGGCCTGTACGACCGCAGCACCAAGACCACCTGCACCCTGCGGGCCACCAGTGCCTACGACTCGGCCAGCACGGTCAAGGTCACCGTGCTCGCCACGCTGCTGTGGGACGCGAAGAAGCACAACCGGTACCTGACGAGCACCGAGCAGTCGCTCGCCAAGGCCATGATCACCCAGTCCGACAACACCGCGACCAGCAAGCTCTGGAAGCAGCTCGGCATGACGAAGATCAAGGGCTTCCTGGCCGCCGCCGGCATGACCAAGACCGTGCCGGGCTCGGGCGGCTACTGGGGGCTGACGCAGGAGAACGTCAACGACGAGCAGAAGCTCCTCAAGCTCATCACCGCCAAGAACAGCGTGCTGAGCGACAACTCCCGGGCCTACATCCTGAAGCTGATGGGCCAGGTCGTCTCCTCGCAGCGCTGGGGCACCCCGGCCGGCGCGCCGTCCTCCGTCTCCGTGCACGTCAAGAACGGCTGGCTGCAGCGCTCCTCGCACGGCTGGCGGGTGCACAGCCTGGGCACCTTCAACGGCGCCGGCCGCGACTACATGATCACCGTGCTGACGCAGGACAACAGCACCATGAGCTACGGCGTCACCACCATCCAGAACGTCGCCAAGGCGATCCACAAGGATCTGGTGCCGACCACCGCCGGCGTCACCCGCTACACCCCGACCAGCCAGCCGCGCGAGGCGTTCGTCGCCGTACCGCCGCGGGGCTGACGCTTCACGAGGCGGTCTTCCGCACGTCACCGACCGGTTCTACGGTGGCGGCCATGCGCCTGAGAACCGTACTCGCCACCCTCACCGCCGGCCTGGCGGCGGCCACCTGTCCGACCGCCGCCGGGTCCGCCGCCGGCGCGGAAGCGCGCGCCGCCTGTTCGGCCACCGTGTCGATCGACCGCTTCTCCGACGTGCTCGACAAGACGACGTACGACGGCACCATCGTCGGCAACTTCTCCGCCCTCGCCGTGGACCGGGACGGCTCGCTCGCGGCCCTGGCCGACCGCTCGTCGCTGTTCCGCCTGGACGCCCGTACGCTCCAGCCGCAGGCGGCCGTCCGCCTCGCCGACGAGAAGGGCGCCGGCCTCGACTCCGAGGGCCTCGTCATCGACAGGGACGGCACCCGGCTGATCTCCTCCGAGACCGAGCCGTCCGTCCGCCGCTACTCCCGCGACGGCAAGATCCTCGACCGTCTCCCGGTCCCGGCCGCCCTCCAGGTCACGCCGGCCGGCCGCGCCACCGCCAACCAGACCTTCGAGGGCCTGACCCTGCTGCCCGGCGGCCACACCCTGCTGGCCTCCATGGAGTACGCGCTGTCCGGCGACTCCACCGGCATCGTCCGCTTCCAGACGTGGACCCGCCATCACGGCCGCTTCACGCCCGGCGCCCAGTACGCCTACCGCACCGACGCCGGCCTCGGCGTCCCCGAGGTCCAGGCGACCCCCGACGGCCGCCTCCTCGTCCTGGAGCGCGGCTTCACCGCCGGCGTCGGCAACACGGTCCGCCTCCATCTGGCCGACCTCCGTCACGCCACGGACACGAGCGGCATCGAGAACCTCACCGGTCAGCCGGGTGTCCGCCTGGTCAAGAAGACGCTCCTGGCCGACATCGCCGCCTGCCCCTCCCTCGGTGCCACGGCGAAGCAGCCCCAGCCGAATCCCCTCCTGGACAACATCGAGGGCATGACGATCACGGGCCGTGACCACACCGGCCGCCTGAAGGTCCTCCTGGTGAGCGACGACAACGAGAACGCGGCCCAGACGACCAGGTTCTACTACCTCCGGGTACGTGTCTGACCGCTGCCCTCGCACTGTTGCGGAGGGATGAAATCCGCATCGTCCGACGTTGACGCCTTCTGGTAGAGCACGGCCGAAAACAGGAGGCACCGGCGTGGCAGCGCAACGGGGATGGGCACGACGTCTGGCGGCCTACGCCTGGCGGTATCCGAAGGACGTCGTCCTCGCCCTCGGCTCCTCCCTCGCCGGCATGGCCGTCCTGGCCGTCGTCCCGCTGCTCACCAAGGTGATCATCGATGACGTGATCGGCGCCCACACCCGCGCCATGGCGCCCTGGGCCGGCGCCCTCGTAGGCGCCGCCGTCCTGGTCTACGCCCTCACCTACATCCGCCGCTTCTACGGCGGCCGGCTCGCCCTCGACGTCCAGCACGACCTGCGGACCGAGATGTACGGCACGATCACCCGGCTGGACGGCCGCCGCCAGGACGAGCTGTCCACCGGACAGGTCGTCGGCCGTGCCACCAGCGACCTCCAGCTGATCCAGGGCCTGCTGTTCATGCTCCCGATGACCATCGGGAACGTCCTGCTCTTCCTGATCTCCCTGGTGATCATGGCGTGGCTGTCGCTGCCGCTGACCCTGGTCGCCCTGGCCGTCGCGCCCGCCCTCGGCTGGATCGCCAAGCGCAGCCGCAGCAGGCTGCACCCGGCCACCTGGTACGCCCAGGCCCAGGCCGCCGCCGTGGCCGGAGTGGTGGACGGCGCGGTGAGCGGCGTCCGCGTGGTGAAGGGTTTCGGGCAGGAGGACCAGGAGACGAACAAGCTGCGCGAGGTCGGCCGCCGGCTGTTCGCGGGGCGCCTGCGCACGATCCGTCTGAACAGCACGTACACCCCGGCCCTCCAGGCCGTGCCCGCGCTCGGTCAGGTCGCCATGCTGGCCCTCGGCGGCTGGCTCGCCGTACGCGGGCACATCACGCTCGGCACCTTCGTGGCCTTCTCCACCTACCTGGCCCAGCTGGTCGGCCCGGTCCGCATGCTCGCGATGGTCCTCACCGTCGGCCAGCAGGCCCGCGCCGGCACCGAACGCGTCCTGGAGCTGATCGACACCGAGCCGACCCTCAGGGACGGCACCAAGACCCTCCCCGCCGACGCGCCCGCGACCGTCGAGTTCGACGACGTGTCCTTCGGCTACGACCACGAGCGTCCCGTGCTGGACGGGCTGAGCTTCGAGATCCGGCCCGGCGAGACCCTCGCCGTCGTCGGCTCCTCCGGCTCCGGCAAGTCCACCCTCTCCCTGCTCCTGCCGCGCTTCTACGACGTCACCCACGGCGCCGTCCTGATCGGTGGCCACGACGTCCGCGAGCTGACCCTGGACTCGCTGCGGGCCGCCATCGGACTGGTCCCGGAAGATTCGTTCCTCTTCTCCGACACCGTCCGCGACAACATCGCCTACGGCCGCCCGGACGCCACCGACGAAGAGATCGAGGCCGCCGCCCGCGCCGCGCAGGCGGACCGCTTCATCAGGGAGCTGCCCGACGGCTACGACACCAAGGTCGGCGAGCAGGGCCTCACCCTCTCCGGCGGCCAGCGCCAGCGCGTCGCCCTCGCCCGTGCCCTGCTCACCGACCCGCGCCTGCTGGTCCTGGACGATGCCACCTCGGCCGTGGACGCCCGCGTCGAGCACGAGATCCACGAGGCGCTGAAGCATGTGATGGAGGGCCGTACGACCCTGCTCATCGCCCACCGCCGCTCCACCCTCAACCTCGCCGACCGCATCGCCGTGCTCGACGGCGGCCGGCTCGCCGATCTCGGCACCCACGAGGAGCTCCAGGAGCGCTCGGCCCTCTACCGCCGTCTGCTCACCGACCCGGACGAGCTGGGCGGGGTCTCCCCGGGCCGCGCCGTGCCCGCCGAGCCGCAGGAGGACACCTCCGTCCGCGACGAGCTGGAGGCCGAGTTCGACGCCGAGCGGGGCGTCACCCCCCGGCTGTGGACCGGCGACCGCGAGCGCAAGGACCAGGCGCTGACCGGCACCCCGGCCACCCCGGAACTGCTCGCCCAGGTCGAGGCGCTGCCCCCGGCCACCGACACCCCGGACATCGACGAGGCCCGCGCCGTCCTGCCCGAGGACTCCTACGGCCTGCGCCGCCTCCTGCGCGGCTTCCGGCTGCCCCTGCTCGTCAGCCTGCTGCTGGTCGCCGTCGACGCGGGCGCCGGCCTGCTGCTACCGGTGCTGATCCGGCACGGCATCGACTCGGGCGTCACGAAGATGGCGATCGGCGCGGTCTGGTCGGCGGCCCTGCTCGGCCTGCTGACCGTGCTCGTCCAGTGGGCCGCGCAGATCGGCGAGACCCGGATGACGGGCCGTACCGGCGAACGCGTGCTGTACACGCTGCGGCTGAAGATCTTCGCCCAGCTCCAGCGGCTGGGCCTCGACTACTACGAGCGCGAGCTGACCGGCCGGATCATGACCCGGATGACGACGGACGTCGACGCGCTCTCCACGTTCCTGCAGACCGGCCTGGTCACGGCCTTCGTCTCGGTCGTCACCTTCTTCGGGATCATGGTCGCGCTGCTGGTGCTCGACCTCCGGCTCGCACTCGTCGTCTTCGCCACCCTGCCTCCGCTGATCGTGGCCACCTTCTTCTTCCGCCGGGCGAGCGTGAAGGCGTACGAACTCGCCCGCGAGCGGGTGTCGACGGTGAACGCCGACCTCCAGGAGACCGTCGCAGGGCTGCGGATCGTGCAGGCCTTCCGGCGGGAGCGGGACGGCGGACGGCGGTTCGCCGAGCGCAGCGACGCCTACCGCAGCGCCCGCATCCACGGCCAGCGGCTGATATCCGTCTACTTCCCGTTCGTGCAGCTTTTGTCCTCGGTGGCCGCGGCGGCCGTGCTGATCGCGGGCGCGGGCCGGGTCGAGGCGGCCACGCTGACCACGGGCGCCCTGGTGGCGTACCTGCTCTACATCGACCTGTTCTTCGCGCCCGTCCAGCAGCTCTCCCAGGTCTTCGACGGCTACCAGCAGGCCACGGTCTCGCTGGGCCGCATCCAGGAGCTGCTGCGCGAGCCGACGTCCACGCGGACCGCCGACGAACCCCTCGACGTGCTGTCCCTGCGCGGTGACATCGCCTTCGAAGGCGTGCGCTTCGCGTACGGCGACGAGGAGGAGGCGCTGTCCGGCATCGACCTGACGATCCCGGCCGGACAGACGGTCGCGTTCGTCGGCGAGACCGGCGCCGGCAAGTCGACGCTGGTCAAGCTGGTGGCCCGGTTCTACGACCCGACTGCCGGCCGGGTCACGGTCGACGGCACGGATCTGCGCGCCCTGGACCTCACGTCGTACCGCCACCGGCTCGGGGTCGTCCCGCAGGAGGCCTACCTCTTCCCGGGCACCGTCCGCGACGCCATCGCCTACGGCCGTCCCGACGCCACCGACGCCGAGGTGGAGGCGGCGGCCCGCGCGGTCGGCGCGCACGAGATGATCGCCACGCTGGAGGGCGGCTATCTGCACGAGGTCGCCGAGCGGGGCCGCAACCTCTCGGCGGGCCAGCGCCAGCTGATCGCCCTCGCCCGCGCGGAACTGGTCGACCCGGACATCCTGCTCCTGGACGAGGCCACGGCCGCCCTGGACCTGGCCACGGAGGCACAGGTCAACCAGGCCACCGACCGCCTGGCGGGCCGTCGTACGACCCTGGTGGTCGCCCACCGGCTGACCACCGCCGCCCGCGCGGACCGGGTGGTGGTGATGGACCACGGCCGGGTCGTGGAGGACGGCACCCACGAGGAGCTGCTGGCCCGCGGCGGCCGGTACGCCGAGCTGTGGCGGACCTTCGTCGGCCAGTCCGAGCCGGAGGAGCCGGTCGGCGCCTCCCGCTGAGGCCTCCGGTTGGGCTGTCGCGCTGACGGTCGTGCAACCATCCGGCACACCCGTGCGTCCGTACATCAGTACGGACACGGGGGTGCGTGACCGGGACGGGGAGGACGACAGTGGACAGTGGTGCGATACGCCGGCGACCGCGCAGGCGACTGGCTCTCGCCGCGGCCGTGCTGGCCGCGTCCGGGGTGCTCGGGCTCACGGCGACGGGGACCGCGCAGGCCGGGTCGGCGAACGGCTGCGCCGGGCGTGAAGTGCGGACGCTGCCGTTCAAGTCCGGCGTCACCCACGTCTACAAGCGCAACGGCTACGTCTGCGCCGTCACCGTCGCCCGACAGCCCGGGCCCACCCGGACCATGTCGGTCAGCGTGCAGGCCCGCGGCAACCGGCCGGTCGTCGACAAGGGCCGCTACAAGCACCACGCCGGCCCGGTGACCGTGCACGCCGGCCACCGCTGCGTGTGGATCAAGGGCTCGGTCGGCAGGTACTCGGTCAGCTCCGGCTGGATCCTGTGCTGAACGTCCCGTGCTGAACGCGACCCCAGCACCCGGCCGGTGATCCGGAGCGCTCAATTCCCCCTGGTGGTACAGCAGTTGCTGGGATAGCTTCCGGCGCACATCTGTCTCACAGGGGAGAGTGCGCATGCGCAAGGCGCTCAGATGGCTGCTGGCGCTCACGGTGTTCATAGGAACCCTGAGCACGGCGGCCGGCGCGGCCACCGCCGCCGGGTCCGAGCCCACCGACATCAAGGACCGGCTCCTGTCGATACCCGGCATGAGCCTCATCCAGGAGAAGCCGTACCCCGGCTACCGCTACTTCGTCCTGAACTACACCCAGCCGGTCGACCACCGCCACCCCGACCGGGGCACCTTCCAGCAGCGCATCACCGTGCTGCACAAGGACACGAGCCGCCCCACGGTCTTCTACACCAGCGGCTACAACGTCTCCACGACCCCCTCGCGCCGCGAGCCCACCCAGATCGTGGACGGCAACCAGGTCTCCCTGGAGTACCGCTTCTTCACCCCGTCCCGGCCGGCCCCGGCCGACTGGTCCCAGCTCGACATCTGGCAGGCGGCGAGCGACCAGCACCGCGTGTACCAGGCCCTGAAGCCTCTCTACTCCGCCAACTGGCTGGCCACCGGCGGCTCCAAGGGCGGCATGACCGCCACGTACTACGAGCGCTTCTACCCCCGCGACATGGACGGCGTGGTGGCCTACGTCGCCCCCAACGACGTCGTCAACAAGGAGGACTCGGCGTACGACCGCTTCTTCGAGCGGGTCGGCACCAAGGAGTGCCGGGACCGGCTGAACGCCGTCCAGCGGGAGGCGCTGGTGCGGCGCGGGCCGCTGGAGAAGAAGTACGCCGCGTACGCCGCCGAGAACGGCTACACCTTCACCACCATCGGCGGCCTCGACAAGGCCTACGAGGCGGTCGTCCTCGACTACGTCTGGGGCTTCTGGCAGTACAGCCTCCTGAAGGACTGTGACACCGTCCCGGCGGACGCGGCGACCGCGACCGACGAGGAGATCTGGACCTCGGTCGACACGATCTCCGGCTTCTCCGCCTACACCGACCAGGGCCTGGAGACGTACACCCCGTACTACTACCAGGCGGGCACGCAGCTGGGCGCCCCGACCATCCACTTCCCCCACATCGAGCGGAAGCTGATCCGCTACGGCTACCAGCCCCCGCGCAACTTCGTCCCCCGCTCCATCCCGATGCGCTTCCAGCCGGACGCCATGCGGGACGTGGACACATGGGTCCGCCACCACGCCGACCACATGCTCTTCGTCTACGGCCAGAACGACCCCTGGGGCTCGGAACGCTTCCGCCTCGGCGCGGGCGCCCGGGACGCGTACGTCTTCACGGCTCCCGGGGCGAACCACGGCGCGAACGTGGCAGGCCTGGTACCGGAGCAGAAGTCCCTGGCCACCGCCCGGATCCTGGAGTGGGCGGGCGCTTCCCCGTCCACCGTGGCCGAGGCGAAGCCGCTGGCCAGGTACGACGCGAAGCTGGACGTACGGGACGTGGAGAAGGAGCCGTCGTTGCGGCCGTGACGCCGTTCGGTGATCGCTGACGGCGGGGGCGGCGTGTCGCCCCCGCCGTCTTCGCCGGTACCTCCAGGCGGGCCGGTGCCTCGACCGGGAGACGGCGGGCGGGTGTCTCTAGTAGGTCAGCCCATGGCCGATCGGGTACAGCACCCGCGCCGGGTCGTCCGCCCGCTGTACCGGCACCGGCAGCTTCCCGCGCGGTCTCACCCGGCCCGCGATCACCCGTGCCGCGGCGCGCAGTTCGACGTCCGTCCAGCAGTACGTGGCCAGGCAGGCGCGGACGGAGGGGAGTTGCGCGACGTCGTACGGGTTGCGGACGGCCACCGCGACCACCGGCCTGCCCGTGGCCAGCAGACGGTCCACCAGGGTGCGCTGGGTGCTGGACGCCGTCACGTTGTACGTGGCCACGATCACCGCGTCCGCGTCCCGCGCGGCGGTGACCGCCTGGTCGATGGCCGCGGCGGAGGGTGCGGTGCCGGTGGACAGGGCCGTGGCGGTGAAGCCCAGTTCGGTGAGGGCGGCGGCCAGCACGCCGGTGGGCGGGCCGGTGGTGCCGGACGGGGAGGCCGGATCGGCGCCGACGACCAGGAGCCTGCGCCGCGTGCGGCGGTCGAGGGGCAGCGTGGCGTCCTCGTTGACCAGCAGGGTGGTGGTGCGTTCGGCGATGCGGTCGGCCGTGGCCAGGTGGGCTTGGGTGCCCACCGTGCGGTCGACGTCCGCCCGGTCGGCCCAGGGGCGGTCGAAGAGTCCGCGCCGGGCCTTCAGGCGCAGGATGCGCAGGATCGATTCGTCCAGGCGGGCCTCGGTCAGCTCGCCCTCCCGTACGGCCTTCAGCACCGCGTTCCAGGCCACGTCCAGCGACGGCGGGTTGAGCAGCTGGTCCACGCCGGCCTTGAGCGCGAGCACCGGCACCCGGTCGTCGCCGTACTTGGTGCGCACGCCCTGCATGCCGAGGGAGTCGGTGATCACGACGCCGTCGTAGCCGAGTTCCTCGCGCAGGATGCCGGTGAGGATCGGGCGGGAGAGGGTCGCCGGGTCGCCCGAGTCGTCCAGGGCCGGGAACTGGATGTGCGCGGTCATGATCGAGTCGATGCCCGCCCGGATCGCCGCCCGGAACGGTACGGCGTCCAGCTCCTCCCACAGGTCACGGCTGTGGGTGATGACCGGGAAGCCGTAGTGGCTGTCGACGGCGGTGTCCCCGTGGCCCGGGAAGTGCTTGGCGGTCGCGGCGACACCCGCGGCCTGATAGCCCTTCACCTCGGCGGCGACCAGCCCCGCCACGGCCTCCGGATCGGCGCCGAAGGAGCGCACGCCGATGACCGGGTTGGCCGGATTGACGTTCACGTCGGCGTCGGGGGAGTAGTCCTGGTTGACGCCCATCGCGCGCAGCTCGGCGCCGGAGATCCGGCCCAGGGCGCGGGCGTCGGCGCGGGAGCCGCCCGCGCCGATCGCCATGGCGCCGGGGAAGAGGGTGGCGGGCTTGCCGATCCGGCACACCGCGCCGTGCTCCTGGTCGGTGGCGATGAGCACCGGCAGGCCGCGCGGCTGGTCCAGTGAGGCCCGCTGGATGCCGTTGGAGAGGTCGGCGATCTGGTGCGGGTCGCGGGTGTTGTGCGCCCAGGCGAAGTAGATGATGCCGCCGACCCGGTACCTGGCGATGAGTTCGGCGGCGGTGCGGACGCCGATCTCCTTGAGGTTGGCGTCCACGTCCGTCTGGTCGGGGGCGGTGGCGGAGTGGCCGTAGACCCGCATCACGAAGAGCTGGCCGACCTTCTCCTCCAGTGTCATGCGGGAGATCAGGGCGCGCAGCCGGCGGTCGTCGGGGGTGGCGGCGTGGGCGGTCGTCGGTACGGTCAGCGCGGCGGTGAGGCCCGCGGTCGCGGCGAGGACGGCGCGTCTGGACGGCCGTGCGGTGTGTCTGCCCGCGCTCGCGGAGTTCTCCGCGCCTCCCGTGCCGGTGTCGCCTCCCGTGCCGGTGTCGCTTCCCGTGCTGGTGTGGTGCACGTGCGCTCCTTCCAGAGGAGAACCGCTGAAGGAAACTTCCGAGGAGTCACCAATATCCGGGAAGTTTCTTTCCGTCAAGGGAATGCACAGTAACCACGAAGGTGCGGCCGACCGCGCATTGGCGGGGCGCGTACGGACGTTCCCCGGCATCCACGAGGCTCACTGGACCGGTGGACGCCGGCCGTAGAGGATCACCGGCATGACCACACGCGCGTACCTGATCCTGCACGGCTGGCAGAACCACCGCCCGCCGGAGCACTGGCAGCACTGGCTCGCCGGCCGGCTCACCGCCCTCGGCCACCGGGTCGGCTACCCGCAGCTGCCCGACGCCGACGACCCCGACCTGGACGTCTGGCTCGGTGAACTCGCCCGCCACCTGGAGGAGTTGAACGGACCGGAGGAGCGGGTCGTGGTGGCCCACAGCCTGTCCGCCGTGCTGTGGCTGCACGCCGCCGCCCAGGGCATGGAGCAACAGCGGTACGCGGACCGGGTGCTGCTCGTCTCCCCGCCGTCCGGTTCCGTCCTCGCCCGGCACCCGGAGGTGGCCGCCTTCGCCCCGCCCGCACCGGACTTCACCCTGCCCGGGCCGACGCGGCTGGTCGCGGGCGACGACGACCCGTACTGCCCCGAGGGCGCGGGCACGCTCTTCGCCGAGCCCCTCGGCATCCCCGCCGACGTCCTGCCCGGCGCCGCCCACCTCGACCTGGACGCCGGGTACGGTCCCTGGCCGGCGGTCCTGGACTGGTGCGTCGACGGCACCGCACCGCTCACGCCTCGTCCGGCACCCCGCTAGGCCCTGTCGTCAAACTCCCGTCTGCCGCGCGACGCCATGCACGCACTCTCGCCGCACCGGGCCCCGACCCAAGTACATCCAGTACGAGGGCCCGGGCCCGGCACGCCGAGAGCACGCACCTGACGCCGCGCGGCCCGCCCTCCGGGCCGACGACGGGAGTTTGACGACAGGACCTAGGCCGGTCGCGCAGCTCCGGTGTCGTCGTCGCGACCGCGGCCACCGCCACGACGCACAGCAGGCCGCCGCTGATCAGGGCGGTCGTGCCCGAGGTCCAGCCGGCGAGCAGACCGCCGGGCGCGTTGCCGAGGCTGGGGCCCGCCTGGCCGACGATCTGCTCGGCCGCCGTGACCCGGCCGAGCAGCGCGTCCGGGGTACGGGTCTGCACGATCGTGGAGCGCGAGACCACCGCCGTGGCGTCGCCGCGAGGAAGACGCGGCGCCGGTCGGCCCGGTCCACCCACGCCCCGGCGAACAGCCCGAACACCACCAGCGGCAGCGCCTGGGCCAGCCCGACGGCGCCGGTCCACGCGGTGCTGCGGGTCTGGTCCCAGACCTGGTACATGACCGTCACCATGGTCATGAACCCGCCGAGCACGGACACGGTCCGGCCGATCAGCAGCCGCCGGAAGACGGGTGAGGTGCGCAGGGGCCGTACATCGATGAGCGAGCGGGTGAGGCTCATGAGCGGAGGCGGGCGCACGGCCCCGGTGGCTGGATCACCGGGGGAGGGTAACCGGACGCCGACGCCCCGGCCAGCGAATTCGGCGCGGACAGCGGCTCTCCGGGAGAGGGACCAGCTGGAGGCTAGGCCGCTTCGCCCAGCATCCTCAGCAGATGCTCGCGGCCGGCACCGAGCAGACCCGGAAGCGGTGCCGCTCCCTCGTACCAGCGCTTCTCGTACTCCCAGCACAGCCAGCCGTCCCAGTGATGCCGGGACAGCACCTCCACGCACTCGGTGAGCGGCAGCACTCCGGTGCCGAGCGGCAGCGGGGTGGTGTCCTCGGCGGAGGCGATGTCCTTGACCTGGACGTAACCCAGGTGCGGGGCGAGAGCCGCGTAGGTGTCCGACGGCTGCTCACCGCCCAGCCAGGTGTGCATGACGTCCCACAGGGCGCCCACCTGCCGGTGCCCGACCGGGCCGAGGATCCGGATCGCGTCGGCGCCGGTGCGGTGCGAGTCGTGGGTATCCAGCAGGATCCGGACGCCCAGGGCGGCGGCGTCCTCGGCGGCGGTGCCGAGCCGCCGGGCGGCGATGGCGTCCGACTCCTCGCGGGGCCGGTCCGGGTCGGCGCCGGGGAGGACCCGGACGAAGGGCGCGCCCAGGTCATGGGCCAGCCCGAGGAGGTCCCGGATCTCCGCGAGTACGGGCGCGTCCTCGCCCGGGGCGGCGACGCGCGCGTACCCGGCGAGGCCCAGCACCTCGACCCCGGCGTCCCGGAACAGGGCGGCTGTCTCGGCGCGTTGGGCGGGCGTCAGGCCCGGATGCACCGGCTCCTCGGGATGGGCGCGCAGCTCGACACCGTGGTAGCCGTGCGCGGTCGCGAGCGCGAGGACCTCCGGCACGGGCAGGCCGGGGACACCGAGAGTGGAGAACGCCAGCTTCATGGGCAGGGACCCTACTCGCCCCACCCGCCACCCGCCCGCTCCACACAGCGCGAGCCGCCGGTCTCGGCCGGGACGCTGCGCGTCGTCCGCCTGGTGCGGGCGGTGCGAGCCGCCGGTCTGGCGGGCTGGGTCCGGGATGGTGTGCCGTTCGCTTGGTGCGGGGTGCGAGCCACAGGTCTGGGGCGGGCTGGGGTCGGGGACGGTGTGTGGGCGGTGTCAGTCGCCGGTCTGGCGGGCTGGGGCCCGGGGCGCTGCGCGTCGTCCGCCTGGTGTGGCTGGTGTGAGCCGCAGGTCTGGGGCGGGCTGGGGTCGGGGACGGTGTGTGGGCGGTGTCAGTCGCCGGTCTGGCGGGCTGGGGTCCGGGATGGTGTGTGTCGTTCGCTTGGTGTGGGTGGTGGGAGCCGCCGGTCTGGCGGGCTGGGACTCGGAACCGTGTGTGTCACTCGCCTGGTGCGGGGTCGTGCGGCGTGTTCAGGTCCCGTCCGCGTCACTCGCCCGGCCCGTGTAGCGCCAGCCGCCAGTCCTGGCCGACCAGGTCCTTGCCGAAGGAGCGGTGGGGCCGCTCGGCGACCAGGGCGAAGCCGTGCCGCTCGTAGAGGCGGCGGGCGTCGCCGAGCACGTCGTTGGTCCACAGCACCAGGTCCCGGTAGCCGGCCCCGCGGGCGAAGTCGATCACGGCCCGCACCAGCCGGTCGCCGATGCCGTGCCCGCGCGCCTCGGGCTCCACGAGCAGCAGCCGCAGCCGCGCGGTGCCGGGCGCGTCGTCCCGTACGCACATCACACAGCCCACGGGCCGCCCGGCCAGCTCGGCGATCCACACGCGCTCCAGATGCGGATCGTGATCCTCCGCGTAGTCGGCGACGATCCGGGCGACAAGCCCCTCGTACGCGGCGTTCCACCCGTACTCGGCCGCGTACAGCGCGCCATTGCGCTGCACGATCCACCCCAGTTCCCCGGCCTGCGGCTCCCGCAGCACCACGTCCGCGGCCTGCTTCTCCCCGCCCAGGATGTCCCGGATGGTCCGCATGGCCTCGGCCAGCCGGGCCCGGTCCGCCGGAGCGACGCCGTCGAGCAGCGCCCCGACGGACTCCTGGGCCCGCTCGTCCAGCAGCGCGGCGGTCTCACGCCCGCGCGCGGTCAGCGTGATACGGCGCCGCCGAGGATCGTCCTGCGACGGCTCCCGCCCGATCAGCCCGCTCTCCTCGAACCGGTTCAGGATCCGGCTCAGGTACCCGGCGTCGAGCCCCAGCCCACCGCGCAGGTCGGCCGCGTCGAGATACGGCGCGTGCGCGAGTTCGTAGAGCACGCGGGCCTCGGTCAGGGTGTACGGGGCGTACAGGTGGCGCTCGTAGTCGAGGGCGCCGATCACACCCGTGTAGAACCGGTTGAAAGCGCGGACGTCCTCGACGGTCATGATCGCCCCCGGATGCTTGACCCAGTCAGAGATCCTGCTCCTCCGAGCCTAGGCCGCCCGCACCGAGCCGTCCACGCCTACGACCGCCCGGCGGGCCGGTACACGTTCACCTGTGCGCCGGTCTTCGCGGTGGCCGACGACACCAGTTCCCAGCTGCGCAGCCCCCCGTCGGCCGGGAAGATCGACTTCCCGCCGCCGAGCAGCACGGGCATGACGACGAGCTGCATCTCGTCCACGAGCCCCGCCGCGATCAGCGCCCGCACCAGGGTGGGGCTGCCCATCATCGCCAGATCCCCGCCCTCGGCGGCCCGCAGCTCCCGCACCTTGTCGAGGGCCTGCGCCCCCGGGATCCGCACGGTGTTCTCCCAGCTCAGCTCGTCGTCCGAGAGGCTGTCGGACACGACGTACTTCTTCATGGAGTTCAGCCGGTCGGCGAACGGGTCTCCCGCCCGCTCCGGCCACGCGGCGGCCATCGTCAGATACGTCCGCCGCCCGTACAGCAGCGCCTCGGCCTTCTCCAGCCCCGCGGCGAAGGCCCCGCCCACCACCTCCGGGTCGAAGAAGGGGTGCGACCACCCACCGTGCGCGAACCCCCCGTCGGTGTCCTCCTCGGGCCCGCCGGGGGCCTGCACGACCCCGTCCAGACTGATGAATTCGGTGACGACGACACGCATGGGGTCCGCTCCTCGGCAAGTGTCCGTTGCTTACGACGATGAAGACGCCCAGCACCTCGAAAACTCATCGGTGCTGTCGAGAAAAAGGCAGCCCGGTCAACCCGGGCACCCGGCACACAACCACAAACCGCCGCCCTCCGGCACCACCCCGACGCCCCGGACCTTCACTCCCGCGGCACTCCGGAGGACCCCCGCACCATCAACTCCCCCCGCACCGAGGCGATCCCTCCGGGCGGCGGCTCCTCCCGCCCCATCGCGATGCGCCCGGCCCGCGCTGCCGCCTCCGCCAGCGGCAGCCGGACGGTGGTGAGAGAGGGCACCGCGTCGATGCTGAACGGCAGGTCGTCGAAGCCGGCCACCGAGACGTCCTCGGGAATCCGCAGCCCGGACTCCCGCAGTGCGGCGCAGGCGCCGAGGGCGACGGAGTCGTTCGCGGCCACGATCGCCGTCAGAGAGGGATCGCGGCGCAGCAGCTCCAGCGTGGCCTCGTGACCGGACCGGCGGTCGTAGCGGCCGTGGACCGTCCGGCGCGGGTCCTCTTCGATGCCCGCCGCCGCGAGCGCCGCGCGGTGGCCCTCCAGACGGTGCCGGGTGGTCGTGCGTTCCTCGGGGCCGGCGATGTAGCCGAGCCGGCGGTGGCCGAGGCCGATGAGGTGGTCGGTCAGCGCGCGGGCGCCGCCCCGGTTGTCGAAGGTCAGCGCGACGGCCTCGGTGTCGGGCGCGGGCGGGCGCCCGCACAGCACCACCCGGGTCCCGGCGTCCGCCAGCTTGCGCAGCTTGGCCGCGACCGCCGCCGCGTGCGGCGCGTCCTCCACCGCCCCGCCGGTCAGCACGACGGCGGCGGCGCGCTGCCGCTGGAGCAGGGTCAGGTACGTCAGCTCGCGCTCGGGCGAGCCGCCCGTGTTGCAGACGACCGCGAGGCGTTCGCCGCCCGCGCGCCCGCCGGGTCCGCCGATCTCCGCCTGGATGGCGCTGGCCATGATCCCGAAGAACGGGTCGGCGATGTCGTTGACGAGGATGCCGACCAGGTCGGAGGTGGCCGCGGCGAGCGCGCTGGCGGGGCCGTTGAGGACGTAGTCCAGCTCGTCCACCGCCCGCAGCACCCGCTCGCGGGTGGACGCGGCGACGGGGTAGTTGCCGTTCAGCACGCGCGACACCGTCGCGGGGGAGACCTGGGCGCGGGCCGCCACGTCCGCCAGGGTCACCGTCATCTCGTCGTCCTCCGGTCACGCGTCGTCTGGTACGCCCTCGTAGACAGCCAGGCATGCGTCCTGGTTCCGAGCAGACCTTAAGGCCACGACCCCCCGTTGTTCGCCCCCTCGAACAACTCGAAGCGGACACGGTCTTGTACAGACCACTTCCAGAGGCTAGCTTCTCCTCATGTAGAAAGCGCTTGCTATCCGATGCCTGGACTGCCTGCTCCACCGGCCCACGAAGGGGACTCACGTGACACGCAAGACGGTGCGTATCGCCATGAACGGCGTGACCGGGCGCATGGGCTACCGCCAGCACCTCGTCCGGTCGATCCTCGCCCTGCGCGACCAGGGCGGACTCGCCCTCGGCGACGGCACCGTGCTCTGGCCCGAACCGATCCTGCTCGGCCGCCGTGAGCACGCCCTGCGGGACATCGCGGAGCGGCACGGCCTGGACCAGGTCTCCACCGACCTGGACGCCGTCCTCGCCGACCCGTCCGTCGACATCTACTTCGACTCCCAGGTCACCTCCGCCCGCGAGGAGGCCCTCACGAAGGCGATCGCGGCCGGCAAGCACATCTACACCGAGAAGCCCACCGCCACCGGCCTCGACGGTGCCCTCGCCCTCGCCCGCCTCGCCCACGACAAGGGCGTCAAGCACGGAGTCGTCCAGGACAAGATCTTCCTGCCGGGCCTGCTGAAGCTGAAGCGCCTCGTCGACGGCGGCTTCTTCGGCCGCGTCCTGTCCGTGCGCGGCGAGTTCGGCTACTGGGTCTTCGAGGGCGACTGGCAGCCCGCCCAGCGCCCCTCCTGGAACTACCGCGCCGAGGACGGCGGTGGCATCGTCGTCGACATGTTCCCGCACTGGGAATACGTCCTGCACGAGCTGTTCGGCCGGGTCACCTCCGTCCAGGCCCTCGCCACCACCCACGTCCCCCGACGCTGGGACGAGAACGGCAAGCCCTACGACGCCACCGCCGACGACGCCGCCTACGGCGTCTTCGAACTGGAGGGCGGCGCCATCGCGCAGATCAACTCCTCCTGGGCGGTCCGCGTCCACCGTGACGAACTGGTCGAGTTCCAGGTCGACGGCACCGAGGGCTCGGCCGTCGTCGGTCTGCGCAGGTGCCGCGTCCAGCACCGCAGCGCCACCCCCAAGCCGGTCTGGAACCCGGACATCCCCGCCCCCGAGGTCTTCCGCGACCAGTGGCAGGAGGTGCCGGACAACGCGGAGTTCGACAACGGCTTCAAGGCCCAGTGGGAGCTGTTCCTCAAGCACGTCTACGCCGACGCCCCCTACCACTGGGACCTGCTGGCCGGCGCCCGAGGCGTGCAACTCGCCGAACTGGGCCTGAAGTCCTCCGCCGAGGGCCGCCGCGTCGACGTACCGGAGATCTCGCTGTGACCATCCGACTCCCGGTGGCGGACGGCACCCTGCGCACGTACGAGCCGCGCACCGCACCCCTCGCCCTCGCCCCCGGCACCCCCTTCACCTCCCGCACGGTCTTCTCGGCGGCCCATGTCGTCGCCGACCCGTTCGCCGACGTCTCGCCTGACGCGCCCGCCGCCGTCGACTGGGACGCCACCCTCGCCTTCCGCCGCCACCTGTGGTCCCACGGGCTCGGTGTCGCCGAGGCGATGGACACCGCCCAGCGCGGAATGGGCCTGGAGTGGGCGGGCGCCGCCGAACTGATCCGGCGCAGCGCCGCCGAGGCGCGCTCGGCCGGTGGCCGTATCGCCTGCGGTGTCGGCACCGACCAGATCACCGGGGGCGGCCTCGCGGAGATCCGGGCCGCGTACGAGGAGCAGCTCGCGGTCGTGGAGGAGGCGGGTGCCCAGGCCATCCTGATGGCGTCCCGCGCCCTGGCCGCGACGGCGAAGGGCCCCGAGGACTACCTGGAGGTCTACGGCCACCTCCTGCGCCAGGCCGCCGAACCGGTGATCCTGCACTGGCTCGGCCCGATGTTCGACCCGGCCCTGGAGGGCTACTGGGGCTCGTCCGGCCTGGACGCGGCCACCGGCACCTTCCTGGAGGTGATCGCCGCCCACCCCGACAAGGTGGACGGCGTCAAGATCTCCCTGCTGGACGCGCGGCGCGAGACCGACCTCAGGCGGCGGCTGCCGCGGGGCGTGCGCTGCTACACCGGCGACGACTTCCACTACCCGGAGCTGATCGCGGGCGACGACCAGGGCTTCAGTCACGCGCTGCTCGGGATCTTCGATCCGCTGGGCCCGCTCGCGGCCGAGGCGGTGCGGGTCCTGGACACGGGTGACGTCCAGGGCTTCCGCGAACTCCTCGACCCCACGGTCGAGTTGTCCCGCCACCTGTTCCGGCCGCCCACCCGCTTCTACAAGACAGGGGTGGTGTTCCTGGCCTGGCTCGCCGGCCACCAGAGCCACTTCACCATGGTCGGCGGCCTCCAGTCGGCCCGCTCCCTCCCGCACTTCGCCCGCGCCTACGAACTCGCCGACGGTCTCGGCCTGTTCCCGGACCCGAAGCTCGCGGAGGAACGGATGAAGACCCTTCTGTCGCTGTACGGGGTGAGCCAATGAGCACGGCGGAACTCGCGCGCTTCTCCATCAACCAGATGACGGTCAAGCAGCTGTCGCTCCCGGAACTGGTCGACGCCTGTGCCGCGTTGGGCGTGCCCGGTGTGGGCCTGTGGCGGGAGCCGGTGCAGCGCTACGGCGTGGAGGCCGCGGCCAAGCTGGTCGGGGACGCGGGCCTGACGGTGACGACGCTGTGCCGGGGCGGCTTCCTCACGGCGGCCGACCCCGTCGAGCGGGCCGAGGCGCTGGGCGACAACCACGCGGCGATCGACGAGGCCGCCACCCTCGGCACCGACACCCTGGTCCTGGTCTCCGGCGGACTCCCCGCCGGCAGCAAGGACCTGCGCGGCGCCCGTGAGCGCATCGCCGACGCCCTGGCCGTCCTCGCCCCCTACGCGGCCGAACGCGGCGTACGCCTCGCCATCGAGCCGCTGCACCCCATGTACGCGTCCGACCGCTGCGTGGTCTCCACCCTCGCCCAGGCCCTGGACCTCGCCGAACGCTTCCCCGCCCACCAGGTCGGGGTGACCGTGGACACCTACCACGTCTGGTGGGACGACCAGGCCCCCGCGCAGATCGCCCGCGCGGGCGCGGCGGGCCGCATCCACACCTTCCAGCTCGCCGACTGGACCACCCCCCTGCCCGAGGGTGTCCTCAACGGGCGCGGCCAGATCGGCGACGGGGCGATCGACATGCGGGAGTGGAAGAGCTGGGTGGAGGCCGCCGGGTACACCGGTCCCATCGAGGTCGAGCTGTTCAACGAGCGGCTGTGGGCGCGGGACGGGCGTGAGGTGCTGGCGGAGACGGCGGAGCGGTTCGTGGAACACGTGATCCGCCGGCGGGCCCACGCACAGAAATTCTCAGAAGCGGGTGCAACCATTCCGCCGCCCGCCGTGTCGTAACTGTCGTCGGAACCACGGGGGACCCCGGGGGGGGATCGGGTTCCGGCAGGGGAGGGGAACCCCGAGGGGGCGTCCCCTGGTCTACGGGCCGGGGACGCCCCCTCGAAACGTTCCGGACGTCTCCGCCCTAGAAGAACACCCCGCAGCGCAGCAGGACGTTCGCGTACGGCCGGGCCTCGCCGGTGCGGACGATCAGCCGGGCCCCGGCCGACAGCTCCTTGAGCCGCTCGTGCGGGACGAGGACCAGCTCCGGGAAGCGGGCCTGAAGCAGCCCGGCCGCCGCCGGATTGGCCGCCCGCACCTCCTCCGCCGCCGTGGCGCCCTCCACCACCAGCTCGGTCAGCAGGCCGTCCAGCACTTCGGCGAAGGACGGCACACCGGCGCGGAAGGCCAGGTCCACCACCCGGGGCCCGTCGGGTACGGGCATGCCCGCGTCGCAGACCAGCACCCCGTGCCCGTGGCCCAGTTCGGCCAGGGCGCCGGAGAGATGACGGTTGAGTATCCCCGCCTTCTTCACAGGGCCTCGACCTCCTCCGCCGTCGGGTACGACTCCTGCGCGCCCCGCCTGGTCACGGCCGCCGCGCCGACCCGGGCCGCGTAGGCCGCCGCGTCCGCCAGGTCCGCACCGGACCCGAGCTTCCAGGCGAGGGCGGCCGTGAACGCGTCCCCGGCACCCGTGGTGTCCACCGCGTCCACCTTCACCGACGGCACCCGGGTCACCCGCGAGCCGTCGGCCACCAGCGCCCCCTGCGCGCCCAGCGTCACCACCACCGAGCGGGGACCCTCGGCCAGCAGCAGCCGGGCCCAGTCCTCGGGGGCGTCGCTCGCACAGGAGTCCCCGAGGACGACCCGTGCCTCGTGCTCGTTCAGGACCAGCGGGTCACACGCCGCCAGCACCTCCGCGGGCAGCTCGCGCGGCGGCGACGGGTTCAGCACGAAGCGCGTGCCCGGCGCCAGGTTCCGTACGACCTCCACGACCGTCTCCAGCGGGATCTCCAGCTGCGCCGACACCACCCGGGAGGCGCGCAGGACGCCCGCCGCCGCCCGGACGTCCGCCGGCAGCAGGCGGGAGTTGGCGCCCGGCGACACCACGATGCTGTTGTCGCCGGACGGGTCGACGGTGATGAGCGCGACACCCGTCGGGGCACCCCCCACCAGCACGCCCACCGTGTCGGCCCCGGCCGCGCGCAGGGAGTCGAGCAGCAGCCGGCCGTGGCCGTCGTCGCCGACCCGCGCCAGCAGGGCCGTGGCGGCACCGAGCCGGGCCGCGGCGACCGCCTGGTTGGCGCCCTTGCCGCCCGGGTGCACGGCCAGATCGCCGCCGAGCACCGTCTCGCCGGCGGCCGGCCGCCGCTCGACGCCGATCACCAGGTCGGCGTTGGCCGATCCCACGGCCAGAAGGTCGTAGTCGTACATCAGTTGACTCCCCTGAGAGATGACGCCAGGCGGGCCGGCCCCGGAAGTGCTCGCGGGGCCGGCCGCCCGAGTCGTCTGTTGTCAGCCGGTGAAGCCGGCCACGTTGTCCTTCGTGACCACCTTCACCGGCACCTTCACCGTCGGCTCCACCTTGTCGCCCTTGACCGCCTTGAGGGCGTTGTCCACGGCGATCTTCCCCAGCTGCGAGGGCTGCTGGGCGACGGACGCGTACAGCGTGCCGTTCTTGACCGCGGTCAGGCCGTCCGGGGTGCCGTCGAAGCCGACCACCTGCACGGACCTGCCGGCCTTGGAGCCGAGCGCCTTGATCGCGCCCAGGGCCATCTCGTCGTTGGCGGCGATGACGCCCTGCACGTCCGGGTGGGCCTGGAGCAGGTTCGACATCACGTCGAGGCCCTTGGTGCGGTCGAAGTCGGCGGGCTGCTGGGCCAGCACCTGGATGCCCGGGTAGGCCTTGAGGCCCTGCGCGAACCCGGCCGCCCGCTCCCGGGCCGCCGACGTGCCCGCCTGGCCCTGGAGGATGACGATCTTGCCCTTGCCGCCCAGCTTCTCGGCGATCGTCTTCGCGGCCAGCTCACCACCGGCGACGTTGTCGGAGGCCACCAGCGTGTCCACGGACGCGTGGTTGACACCGCGGTCCACGGCGATGACCGGGATCTTCGCCTTGTCGGCGGCCTTCACGGAGTTGCTCGCCGCGTCCGAGTCCACCGGGTTGACGATGATCGCGCCCAGGCCCGAACTGGTGAAGTTCTGCAGCTGGTTGGCCTGCTGCGAGGCGTCGTTCTGGGCGTCGGTGACGGTCAGGTCCACGCCCAGCTTCTTCGCCTCGGCCTGGGCACCCGTCCGGATCTGCACGAAGAAGGGGTTGTTGAGCGTGGACAGGGACAGACCCATCTTCGGGGTCGTGGACGGCGAGGAGCCGCTGTGCAGGAAGGAGGTCGCGCCGACGACGGCGACGGTGACCACGGCGGCGAGCGCGTACGTCACCGCCTGCTTGCCCTTCGGCCCGCCCGTGCCGGCGGCCACCGGGGTCGCCCCGGCCTTGCGGCGCACGGTGTCCAGCAGCACCGCCAGCGCGATCACGACACCGATCACGACCTGCTGCCAGAAGGCGGAGACGGAGAGCAGGTTGAGGCCGTTGCGGAGCACCGCCAGGATCAGCGCGCCGATCAGCGTGCCGGACGCCTTGCCGGTGCCGCCCGCCAGCGAGGCGCCGCCGATGACGACCGCCGCGATGGCGTCCAGCTCGTAGCCGTCGGCGGCCTGCGGCTGCGCGGAGGACAGCCGGGAGGCGAGCACGATGCCCGCCGCGGCGGCGAACAGCCCGGACAGGGCGTAGATCGCGAGCTTCTGCCGCTTCACCCGGAGACCGGACAGCCGCGCGGCCTCCTCGTTGCCGCCGATCGCGTACATGGACCGGCCGATGTAGGTCCGCCCCAGCACGAACGCGGCGATCAGGCCCATCACCACCATGACCAGCACCGGCACCGGCAGCCAGCCGCCGAGGGTGTCCCCGAGGTGGGAGACCGAGTCCGGGAAGGCGATGGGGGAGCCCTGCGAGATCACCAGGGCCAGACCGCGGCCCACCGACAGCATGGCCAGCGTCGCGATGAACGGCGGCAGCTTGCCGTAGGCGATGAGGAAACCGTTCACCAGACCGGCGACGATGCCGGTGGCGACCGCCATCAGCACCGCGAGCACGACCGGCACCCCGTGGGATGTGGCGCTCCAGGCCAGCACGGTCGCCGACAGCGCGGCCACCGAGCCGACCGACAGGTCGATGCCCGCGGAGACGATCACGAAGGTCACACCGAAGGCGAGGATCGCCGTCACGGCCGCCTGGACGCCGATGTTGAGCAGGTTGTCCGTCGTCAGGAAGTCGCCGGACAGCGCCGACAGGGCGATGACCAGGACGATCAGCGCGGTGAGCGCGCCGTTGTCGAGGAGCAGCCGGCGCAGGCCGCCCGGGGCGCCACTCGCGCCCGCCGGCCTCTTGAGCGTGTCAGTGGCCACGGGTGGCCTCCTTGTCGGTGGTGGGGGTGGAGCCGGTGGCGGAGTCCGAACCGGCGGTCGGGGTGGAGACGGCGAGCGCCATGACGGCGTCCTGGGTGGCCTCGTCGGCCGGGAGTTCACCGGCGATCCGGCCCTGGGCCATCACCAGCACCCGGTCGCTCATGCCGAGCACCTCCGGCAGATCGCTGGAGATCATCAGCACGGCGGCCCCGGCGGCCGTCAGCTCGTTGATGAGCTGGTAGATCTCGACCTTGGCGCCGACGTCGATACCCCGCGTCGGCTCGTCCAGGATCAGCACCTTGGTGTCGGCCAGCAGCCACTTGCCGATGACGACCTTCTGCTGGTTGCCGCCGGACAGGGTCCGCACATGCTGCCCGAGGCCCGCCATGCGCACGCCCAGCTGCCCGGCGATCCGCTCGGCGGCGGAGTACTGCGCCTTGCGGTCCACCAGCCCGGCCCGGGTGGCCGACCGGAGGGTCACCAGCCCCAGGTTCTCCGCGACGGAGGCGTCCAGCACGAGCCCCTGGCCCTTGCGGTCCTCCGGTACGAGCCCGATCCCGGCCGCCATCGCCGCGTTCACGTCGTGCCGCTTCAGCTCGGCCCCGGAGACCCGCACGACCCCGTGGTCGTACGGATCGGCGCCGAACACCGCCCGGACGACCTCCGTACGGCCGGCCCCCACGAGCCCCGCGATACCGACGACCTCGCCGGCGTGCACCTCGAAGCTCACGTCGTGGAACACGCCGTCACGGCCCAGCCCCTCCACGGACAGCAGCGCGGCGCCCTTCTCCGGCCGCTGACGCGGGTACTGCTGCTCGATGGAGCGCCCCACCATCAGCCGTACGAGCTCGTCCTCGGGCGTGGCGGCGGGCACCTGCCCGACACTGCGCCCGTCCCGGATGACGGTCACCCGGTCCCCCAGGGCGGCGATCTCCTCCAGATGATGGGTGATGAAGACGATCCCCACGCCGTCCTCGCGCAGCGACCGCACGATGGCGAAGAGCTTCTCCACCTCCTCCGAGGTGAGCACGGCGGTCGGCTCGTCCATGATGAGCACGCGCGCTTCCAGGCTGAGCGCCTTGGCGATCTCGACCATCTGGAGCCGCGCGATGCCGAGTTCCCGTACCCGCGCGCGGGGCGAGACATCGACCCCGACACGGTCCAGCAGCGTCGCGGCCTCCGCCTCCATCCGCTTCCGGTCGATCATCCCGAACCGGCGCGGCTGCCGCCCCAGGAAGATGTTCTCGGCGACGGTCAGATCGGGAACGAGATTGAACTCCTGATAGATGGTGGCGATCCCGAGGCGCTCGGAGTCCTGCGCGCCATGGATGCGCACCTCCTCACCGCCTACGAGAATCCGGCCGGCATCGGGGGTGTAGGCACCGGAGAGCATCTTGATGAGGGTGCTCTTGCCGGCGCCGTTCTCACCGAGCAGTACGTGGACCTCGCCCCGGCGCAGGTCGAAGTCGACGCCGTCGAGCGCGACCACGCCGGGGAAGGTCTTGCGTATGCCCTCGATGCGCAGCAACTCGTCCGGGTTGCTCACGACGTGCTCCTTTGCACTGGGGAGGGGGACTGCGTGGGGGGTGCGGGGGTCTGGGAGGGCACGAGCGTCTCTCCGCAGGAGCGGCGTACGACGAGCCGCGCGGGCAGGGTGACGGAGCGCGGGGTGCGCCCCTCGATCCGGTCGACCAGGGCCCGTACGGCGGCCCGCCCCAGCTCACCCGTCGGCTGGGCGATGGCGGTGACGGGCGGATCGGTGTGCACGAACCACGGGATGTCGTCGAACGCGGCCAGCGCGATGTCGTCGGGCACGCGCAGCCCGCGCGCGCGTACGGCGTCCAGCGCGCCCAGCGCCATCAGGTTGTCGGCGGCGAAGACGACCTCGGGCGGCTCCGGCAGATCGAGGAACCCTTCGGTGACCCGCCGCCCGCTCTCGGCCTGGAAGTCGCCCTGCCCGATGTAGACGTCCGGCAGCGACAGCCCGTACTCGGCGAGCGCGGCCCGGAACGCCTCCACACGCTCACTGCCGGTCGTGGTGGCGGCGGGCCCGGCGATGATGGCGAGCCGCCGGTGCCCGAGCCGGCACAGATGGGCGACGAGATCCCGTACGGCGGCCTGCCCGTCCGCACGGACCACCGGCACATCCACGCCGGGGATCCACCGGTCGACGAACACCATCGGCGTCCCCGCCCGGGCGGCGTCCAGCATCAGGGGCGAACCGCCGTCGGTGGGGGAGACGAGCAGCCCGTCGATCCGCCGGTCGAGCAGGTTCCGTACGTGATGGTCCTGGAGCTCGGGCCGCTCGTCGGCGTTCCCGATGATCACGCTGTAGCCGAGCGCGCGGGCCTCTTCCTCGACGGAACGGGCCAGCTCGGTGAAGTAAGGATTCAGCACGTCGCTGATGACCAGCCCGAGGGTATGGGTCTGATCCGTCCGCAGGGACCGGGCGACGGCGTTGGGCCGGTACCCCAGGGCATCCACGGCCCCCATCACCCGCGCCCGCGCGTCGGCACTGACGGACGGATGCCCGTTCAGCACGCGCGACACGGTGGCCACGGACACACCTGCCGCAGCGGCCACATCCTTGATGCTCGCCATCGCCGGTCCCACCTCCTCGTGGACTCATGGAATCGATTACATCCCTGCCGTAGGGAGGATTGGAATCGATTACACGGGCCCGAGGCAAGGGGTCACGGGTGGCCGAGACCCAATCGTGACCGAGGGGCGGTGGAGGGGGCCGTCCAGCCGGCACGGCCCGGGCCGGCCGCCGCGCCCGGACGGGCCACCGGGATGGAAGGGTTCTCAGAATACAAACCGCTCGACTCACAAGATGGCGTCTGAAAAGCGAATGACACAAATGAAAAAACGCACGTCCAACGATTCCCGGTCACGTTCACTCATTTGCCGCGCATCTGGAGGAGAGGGGGCGGCGTTAGCTCGGATATGACGACAGCTAGGTTCCGTGGCTTGCCTCACCGCGACGCGAGGAAAGACAGTCTGTCTGCGAGCCGTGTTGTGACGGCGGCAAAGTATATTTACACACCTGGTGTTGCACGCTCGCTGGAGGCGCGTGGCACCTTGCGCGGGGACGGCGCGCGCATCGAACCCCAGGCTACTGACTCGCTGCTCCGCGAGTTCCTTACGCTACTGGAAGCGGTCCAGCAGGAACTTAATCAACGGTGGACCGCCCAGGCAAACTCTGACTGCCGCGCGGATCGCGTGTGACGGGGGTGGATTTCCATGAATCACGACTATGCGGGTCCCCCCTTCGCCCGGCGTGAACGGTATGCGGACACTCCCCCTTACACGGTGGGTACCGTCTGGCACGGCAGTCCTGTCGGCGCCCTGGACTCAGAGGCTCCCCTGGTGCCCCCCGACTCCGGCTGGGACCCGGCCGAGGAACTCGCCTACCTCCTGCAGGAGGCCGTTCCGGCCGAGCAGCCGGCCGCGGTCCCGCCCCCGCGCGGCGAGCCGTCATCCGCCGACGACTACGCCGATCCGATGGAGAACCTGGCCCGGATCACCGCACAGCTGCCGCCCATCCGACGTTCTTCCGTTGGCGCCGGACACCGCAAGAGCCGGGTTCGAAAAATCCGAGTCAAATGGATGCAGACCGGCAGCTTCGTGATCGCGGCGTTCATTTCCGTCATCGTGGCGATGGTCAGCGTATTCGGCGGAATGGCGGCTTACGGGCCACTGCGGAACATCACGTCAGGCACGGGCAGCGAGATGTTCGCCTGGTGGCCCGTCCTCGTGTACGGCCCCTGGATGGTGGCCTCTCTTTCCATCCTGCGAAGCGCCTTGCATCAGCGCCGAGCCCTGCACTCATGGTTCATCGTCCTGCTGTTTTCGTCCGTCGCGATGATGCTGTGCGTGGCTCAGGCCGACCGGACCGTCACCGGCATCGCCGGCGCCGCCCTCCCCGCGTGCGCGTCGCTGGCATGCTTCCAGCAACTGGTCCGCCAAGTCACCTTGACTCTCCCCCCACGCCAGGACAAGCCCCGCCACCGCCGATAGCGACCCGCGCGCCGGCCCCGGCGTGGCGACCCTCTCCCGAGCAGCAACAGGCAGATCTGTTCCACCCGACGACCCACCCCACCTGCGAGTTCCCCCACGCTCCCTGGAACAGGTCTGCCTACCCCTACCGTTGCCCTCCCGGGCCGGCCGGCCCAGGGGCCCGGTGCCGGTCGGCGCGCGGCGCGAGCGGCCCAACGGCTACCTGCTCACTCCTCGGTGAACAGCTCCGTGGCGTCCGCCGCGTGCACGGCTCGTCGGGCCCAGGTCTCCAGCTGGTCGAGGTCGGTGCAGGCGTTCACCCGTTCGCGGACGGCGTCGGGCACGGGGATGCCGCGCCATTGCAGGATCTGGAGCACCATCTCGGCCTTCGCCTCGGCGCGCCCTTGTTCCAAGCCTTCCTCCAGGCCCTGTTCTCGACCCTCCTCGCGCACCTGTTCGGCCAGGGGGTGTCGCCAGAAGTACTGGATCGCCGTCATCAAATCCCTCCACATCTGCTTCGCCTGGGGGTCGGCCAGGCAAGAGTCGACGAACTGCACGAAGACCGCGGCACTGTCGGGGTCGATGGTCCGCAGGGCGGATGCCAGGGACTCCAGTATGGCCGCCGCCCGCGGGCCACGCCCGTGTGTCATCGCCGAGAGCACCGCAAGGGGTACGTCCCGCTCGGCCTGCTGCTCGTCCGCGATCACGGGCACGTTGTCCGGACCCAGCACCAGCGGCCGTACCGTCAGCGAGTCCCACCCCCGGAACCCGAACCGGATCGGACGCGCGGCCCACTTCGCCGTGGCACTGCTCTGCGTGATCACGATCAGCACGGGCTCGCAGCGGTACTTCTCGTACAGGTACGACAGGTAGTACGGCCAGCTGCCCCGCTTGCGGTCGTCCGCCTTGCCCTGCGACTCCACGACCAGCAGGTACGTGCCCTGGTCCGTCTCCGCCCGCAGCAACGTGTCCACCCGGCGCTCGACCGGCTCGATCTCCGTCAGGTCCACGTTCAGCGCCGCGATCTCCCGCGGCTCCGGGAACGGGACGTCCAGCACCCGCTGTAACGCCCGTGTCAGCAGCGCCGGGTCCTTCTGAAAGATCCGGTGCAGCGCTTCATGCGACGAGCCGACCATCAGCTCTCCTTTCATACGACGTGATCAACGAGCTAGGCCGCCGCAAGTTCGCACCACACGTACTTCCCCCGGTCCCCGAACCGCGCCGACGGCTGCCAGCCCCAGTCCTGGGCGCAGGCCGTCACCAGCCCCAGCCCCCGCCCCTCCTCCCACTCCAGCGCCTGCTCCAACGGCACCGGAGGCTCCGGTGGTGCGGGGTCCGTGTCCCACGCGCCGATCCACACCAGGCCCTGCGGGGAGCGCCGTACCCGCAGCGCGGCCGGGCCCTTGGTGTGCCGTACCGCGTTCGACACCAGCTCCGTCGCGAGGAGTTCGGCGGTGTCGAGCAGCCCCGTCAGGCCGTGCAGGGTCAGGATCGCTCGCAGGGTGCGGCGGCAGACGGTCACGGCTCTGGGGTCGTTGGGGACGTAGAGCGTGTAGTCCCAGGGGTCGTTTTCGGGCATGACTCAGCAACTCCAGTCAGCGAGTGGGGATTTCGCACGGTGGCATTGCCGCAGCCGTCATGGCGGGACGGCACGGTGCGCTTCCGCTGCGTGTGCGGTGCGTCACCGACGGTAGGGCTAACTGTTTAACTGTCGCAACCCGGTCGCGTAATGTGACGCCCGAACGAGTTGCGTCCACGGGCGTGTTGGGAGGGATCGGCGATGGCGTTGAGGAGCGAGCCGACAGCACGTCAGCTGCGGCTGGCGGTCGAACTGCGCAGGCTCCGTGATGCGGCAGGCCTCACGGCTCGGGAGGCGGCCGCCCTGCTCGGCGTGACCGCTCCGGTCATCAGCCAGATCGAGACCGGCCTCGCGGGGGTGAGCGAGAAGCGGTTGCGCCGTCTCGCATCCCACTACGCCTGCACGGACGAGGAGTTCATCGACGCCCTGGTCGCGATGGCGACCGACCGGACACGCGGTTGGTGGGAGGCGTACCGAGGACTGCTCCCGACCTCGTTCCTGGACCTCGCGGAACTGGAGTACCACGCCACATTCCTGCGCGAGGTGGCCATCCTGCACGTATCCGGCCTGTTGCAGACGGAGGAGTACGCCCGCGCGGTCTTCTCTTCCAGGGTGCCGGAACTGACCGAAGAAGAGCTGGAGTTGCGTGTGCATCACCGCATGCGGCGCCAGCAGATCACCATTCCGTACGAGTTGGTGATCCACGAGGCGGCCCTGCGTATCCGGGTCAGCGACCGCAACGCCTCCCGAGCCCAACTTGCCAAGCTGCTGCAACTGTCCGAGGCGGACAGCATCACCGTTCGCGTCATCCCCTTCGATCTGGATGGCTTCACCAGGGCCTCAAGCGCCATGGCGTACGTGGGCGGGCCTCTGTCCAAGCTGGACACAGTTGTGCGTGACGCGCCTCACGGCTCAGTGTTCATTGACTCCGAAGCTCAGCTCAACGCCTATCGAACGCGTTTCCGTAAGGTAGAGGCTGTTTCGCTCGAACCCGACCAGTCGCGCGACTTCATCCACAAGCTGGCCCAGGAGCTGTGAGTACCCATGACCACCCTCGACAACTGGCGCAAGTCGTCCTACTCCGGTGAGGGCGACGGCAACGCCTGCGTGGAGATCTCCACCACCCCCACCCACACCTCCGTCCGCGACTCGAAGACCCCCACCCGGGCCACCCTCACCTTCCCCACCCCCGCCTTCACCACCTTCCTCGAAGCCGTGAAGACGTACCAGCACCCGCACCCCCACTCCTAGGAACCCAAAACCCTTCGCACCAACTCGACCCGCCGGGTACGGTCTCCGGCGTGTTGCCACCGCGCGGAGCCCTTCGCTTCGCGTGGCCGCACCGGCAGTTCCCGCGTCGAGAGAGCAGGTTTCGTCCATGGCGTGTCGTATCAGTGAGCTCGTGCTCGGTTGCCGCGAACCCGAGGTGCTGGCGCGGTTCTGGTGCGAGGTGCTGGACTTCGTGGTGCTCGGACGCGAAGACGACGGCAGCATCGAGATCGGGCCGAGGGAAGGGTTCGGCGGCGCGCAGCCGACGCTCTTCCTCAGCCGCAGGGACGAGCCGGAGCCGGGGAAGTCGCGGCTGCACATCGACGTCAACGCCACCGACCGCGATCAGGACGCCGAACTCGAACGCCTCTTGAAGCTCGGGGCGCGCCCGGCCGACATCGGCCAGACCGGCGAGGAGTCCTGGCACGTTCTCGCCGACCCCGAGGGCAATGAGTTCTGCCTGCTCAAGGCCCGCCTCAACCCGCTCTGAGGGTCACGTCGGCAGGGTCGTCACGGGGTGAGTGCGGCGAAGAGGTCCGGGATCAGCCCGGCGTTGGGATGGCTCAGGGGTACGGTCAACACCGGTTTCTCCACGCCCGCTCGGCAGACGTGGATCGCGCCGTTGTACGGCTGTGCAGCGCTGATCGACTCCCAGGGCAGGGAGAGCCGGGGTCTGGCACACGCGATGCCGGCCTGGTTCACCTGCACGCTGCCGCCGACCGTGACGGTCTGACCACGGCGGACCCGGGCGACCAGTTCGGTGAGCAACCGGGGCTCCAGGTACCGCCTGGCCAGGTTCACCAGGAACGTCCACTCCTCGGGCTGCTCGGCCCGGCGGCCCGCCTGGAAGAAGTGCACGCGGACCAGGGGTCCGCCGTGGTACGGGTACCTGCCCACCGCGAAGTCCCAGGTGCTGTCGTGGGTCTTCGGGTACAGGAACCGCTTGGTGGCGGTGTGGGTCGCGGTGTAACTGACCCACTCCACCTGGTCGAGCGCGAGCGTGTGCCTGCCGAAGGTGATGACCTGGGGGTCGGCGTAGAGACGTTTCCGGCGGACCTGTGTGTCGAGGACCGGAACCGGGCCGGGCTGCGCCGGCCTGGCCGGCACCGTCCGGTCCTGCCGGGGAGGGGACGGCCGCGTTGTCGCACCTGTGGCCTGCGGTGCCGTGCGGGTCGCGGCGCCGGCCCCGCCGACGTGTGCGGAGAGCCATGCCGGTGTGTGGGGGCGTGGGTAGGCGGCCAGGTCATCGCGGTAGTGTGCGGGCGCCAGCAGGTGGTCGTCGGGGAAGGGCTGGTCGCCGTAGTCGTACTCCGTGGTGATCCGGGCGTTCGTGCCGGCGCTGTGGCTGACGGTGAGCAGCAGGCGCCACCACGGGCCGGCCGGCATCCGCGCGGCGAGGTGTCGCTGCCGGCGGACCAGTACGGCGATCTGCTCGGGTACCCGGACCTCTGTACTCCGGTTCCCGGACCGGAACCGCAGCTGGGCCACCTCGCCGGAGACCGTGAAGGAGAAGGCCGCCACCAAGCGGTCCCACCCCGGCGGGCCGAGCAGGGCCAGCTGCTGGGCGATCGGGGCGATCAGCCGGGAAGCCCCGGCCGCGATCACCTCCTCGGCGGGGGGTTCGATGGTGAACGAGCCGATGCCCGCGGAGGCTTCCGACGCGGAGTCGAGCCGCATGACCTCGTCCCTGAGGTCGGCCATGAACCGTTCCTCGGCGGGCTCGCGGCGCACGTACGCCTCTTCGGCGGTGAACATGTCCTCCGCCTGCTGAGGAGGGATCGCGCTCGGTATCTCCTTGACCCGCCCGACGTCGCTCACCAGGAACACCGAGCGGCCCACCGGCATGTCCAGGAACGCCATCGGGTCGCTCTCGTCGACGTCCACCGGCGCGTACACGCTCCAGCCCGCTGCGAAGCGATCCGCCGCGAGCCCCTGGACGGGGTGGTCCAGGCGGCGTGCCCGGATGCGTTCCACGACCAGTGAGATCGCCTGTGCCGCGGTCATCCGCCCGCCCTCGGGCATCGGCACGTGGTCGAGCGGGTGGCCGGCCCGGCCGCCGGGGCCGGTACCGGCCGCCGACCGCCCCCGGTAGTGCTGCGTGAGGTCGAACCAGAGGCACACCTCCTCGGCCGTCTCGGCATCGACGTCGGCCGCGATCACCGACCAGGAGCCGCCGGCGTCCCGCCCGTACAGCGTGACCACGTCGCCGTCGTCCCGGCCGGCGACGACGTAGTCCGCCTCGTGGAGTTCGCCGAGTCCGGCCGCCTCGGCGAGCGTGGGCGCCGTGGAGCTGACACGCTGCCCGAACGGTTCCCCGCTCACGTCGATGGCGGTCAACACGTGAGCACCGTCCGGAGCCGGGGCGTACTCGTAGCCGACCGGGGGGCTGCCGTCCCAGGCCGGCTCCGGCCGGCACAGGGCATCGTGCCGGCGGCGTGTGTCCACGACGACGGCGGCGGGGGCGTGGGCGACGAGGACCGACCAGGTGCCGGTGGCGTCTCTGCCGTAGAGGGTGATGTCGTCGTGGCCGTGGCGGACCGAGACGTAGTCCGTCCGGTGTCTGTCGCCGTATTCGGCGGCCTCGCCGAGCGTGGGCGCCGTGGGGACGACGCGCTCCCCGAGCCGTTCGCCGCCGGCATCGGTGGCAGCCATCACGTAGCCGGTCATCAGTCCTGGCTCCTGTCGCTACGAGGATCAGGGGTGCGGAGACGCCACTCTAGTGGCTGACGATGCCGGCGCGCCGGTGTACGGAGTGCCACCGTTCCGGCCCAAACCCGGGCGCTCGTGGGCGAGTTGACCGCTCAGAGCCAGAACACGGCGGCAAGGGCGAGCAACGTGCCCAGGGCGAGGACGCCGCCGAGGATGCCGAACCCCAGGGCGATCGTCACGCTCGTGGGCCGGACCTCCCGCCAGCCCAGCTCCTGGGCCGCGCCACGGATCAGGCGGTGGCCCTCGGCGGAGGAGAAGGAGTACTCCGGTGTGCCGCCCAAGCTCCACGTCTTGGTGACGTACACGCTCCGGCCGGCGGACACGGTCTTCCCCAGGCGTACGCCGCCCGGGCCCGCCTCGTACTCGACGGTGCGGACGACGTCGGTCAGCGTGAAGCGCTTCTCCCGCGGGCGGAGCGCGACCCGGTAGGTGTGGACCTGACTGACCCGGTGCCGGGTCAGCAGCTCCCGCCACTGCGGGGTGTGGACATCGACGGTCAGGTCGAACCCCTCCGCCGTCCCCCGCAAGCGGTACGGCGTCCCCGCGGTGGCCGCCTCGACGCGGTCCCGCAACTCCTGGGCGGCGGCCCCGGTCCCCTCGGCGTCGGTCATGGGCAGGGACCGTACCAGTGCGCCGGTGTCAGACCTCACCGGTACCGTCGGATCATGGCTCAACAGGCGGGGACCCAGACCGGCGAACGGCGTCTTGCCGTGGTCGAAGGCGTGCTGGAGCGGATCACGTACGCCAATGAGGAGAACGGGTACACGGTGGCCCGGGTCGACACCGGCAGAGGCGCCGGGGATCTCCTCACCGTGGTCGGCGCGCTCCTCGGTGCCCAGGTCGGCGAATCCCTCCGGATGGAGGGCCGCTGGGGGTCGCATCCGCAGTACGGCAGACAGTTCCATGTCGAGAACTACACGACCGTGCTGCCCGCCACCGTCCAGGGCATCCGCCGCTATCTGGGGTCCGGGCTGGTCAAGGGCATCGGACCGGTCTTCGCCGACCGCATCACCCAGCACTTCGGCGTCGACACCCTGAGGGTCATCGAGGAGGAGCCCAAACGCCTCATCGAGGTCCCCGGCCTCGGCCCCAAACGCACCAAGAAGATCGCCGACGCCTGGGAGGAACAGAAGGCGATCAAGGAGGTCATGCTCTTCCTGCAGACCGTCGAGGTGTCCACCTCCATCGCCGTGCGGATCTACAAGAAGTACGGCGACGCGTCGATCTCCGTCGTGAAGGAGCGCCCCTACCAGCTCGCCGCCGACGTCTGGGGCATCGGCTTCCTCACCGCCGACAAGATCGCCCAGTCGGTCGGGATCCCGCACGACAGTCCCGAACGCGTGAAGGCCGGCCTGCAGTACGCGCTGTCCCAGTCCGCCGACCAGGGGCACTGTTTTCTGCCGGAGGAGCGGCTGATCGCCGATGCCGTGAAGCTGCTCCAGGTGGACACCGGACTGGTCATCGAGTGTCTGGGCGAACTGGGTCAGGTGCCGGAGGACGGAGGCGATCCGGGGGTCGTACGGGAGAGGGTGCCCGGGCCCGACGGCGGCGACGAGCCCGTCAGCGCCGTGTACCTCGTCCCCTTCCACCGTGCCGAACTCTCCCTCTCCGCCCAGCTGCTGCGCCTTCTGCGCACGGACCAGGACCGGATGCCGGGGTTCCGGGACGTCGACTGGGACAAGGCGCTCGGGTGGCTGCGATCCCGCACCGGCGCCGACCTCGCGCCCGAGCAGGAGGCGGCCGTGAAGCTCGCGCTGACCGAGAAGGTCGCCGTCCTCACCGGCGGGCCCGGCTGCGGCAAGTCGTTCACCGTGCGCTCGATCGTGGAGCTGGCCCGCGCCCGGCGTGCCAAGGTGCTGCTCGCCGCCCCGACCGGCCGGGCCGCCAAGCGGCTGGCCGAGCTGACCGGAGCCGAGGCCTCCACCGTGCACCGGCTGCTGGAGCTGAAGCCCGGCGGGGACGCCGCCTATGACCGGGACCGGCCGCTGGACGCCGACCTGGTGGTCGTGGACGAGGCCTCCATGCTGGACCTGCTGCTCGCCAACAAGCTCGTGAAGGCCGTACCGCCGGGGGCCCATCTGCTCTTCGTGGGGGACGTGGACCAGTTGCCCAGCGTGGGCGCGGGGGAGGTCCTCCGTGATCTGCTCGCCGACGGCAGTCCCGTCCCGGCCGTCCGGCTCACCCGGGTCTTCCGGCAGGCCCAGCAGTCCGGTGTCGTCTCCAACGCGCACCGGATCAACGCGGGGCAGCATCCGCTCACCGACGGGCTGAAGGACTTCTTCCTCTTCGTGGAGGACGATACGGAGGCCGCCGGCCGGCTCACCGTGGACGTGGCCGCGCGGCGGATTCCGGCCAAGTTCGGGCTGGACCCCCGCCGGGACGTGCAGGTGCTCGCGCCGATGCACCGGGGGCCGGTCGGTGCCGGCGCGCTCAACGGGCTGCTCCAGCAGGCCATCACGCCCGGACGGCCCGATCTGCCGGAGAAGCGGTTCGGTGGCCGGGTCTTCCGCGTCGGCGACAAGGTCACCCAGATTCGCAACAATTACGAGAAAGGCGAGAACGGTGTCTTCAACGGCACCGTGGGCGTCGTCACCTCGCTCGATCCGGTCGACCAGCGCCTGACCGTGCTGACGGACGAGGATGAGGAGGTTCCGTACGAATTCGACGAACTGGACGAACTGGCCCACGCGTACGCGGTGACCATTCACCGCTCACAGGGCAGTGAATATCCCGCCGTGGTGATTCCCGTCACCACGGGAGCATGGATGATGCTCCAGCGGAACCTGCTCTACACGGCGGTCACCCGTGCCCGGCAGCTGGTCGTCCTCGTCGGTTCACGCAAGGCGATCGGGCAGGCGGTGCGCACGGTGTCGGCCGGGCGGCGGTTCACGGCCCTCGACTTCAGGCTGGGGGTCCGAGCCCCGGGCGGCGACCCCTGAAGTCACGGTCGGTGGCCCTGAAGTCACCGTGGCGGGCCCGGAATCCGGGCTCACGGCAAAAATGATCGATCAAACGAGTCGTGAAGGTCACAGAGCACTTCCGGTTCCCCCTTCGAGGGGGCAGGATGAGCAGGTTGACGGCACTGAGTGCCGCCAATAGGCCCAATGGTCGACCCCGAGTGCACTCTCCTGAGCCAAATGGGGGATGGTAGAGACAGTCAGGGCACCTCGAAGATGAGGCACTACGTCGGTGAGGGAAGACGTGAGCGACAACTCTGTAGTACTGCGGTACGGCGACGGCGAGTACACCTACCCGGTGGTCGACAGCACCGTCGGTGACAAGGGCTTCGACATCGGGAAGCTCCGCGCCCAGACCGGTCTGGTGACTCTGGACAGCGGCTACGGCAACACCGCCGCCTACAAATCCGCGATCACCTACCTCGACGGCGAGGCGGGCATCCTCCGCTACCGCGGCTACCCCATCGAGCAGCTGGCCGAGCGCTCCACCTTCCTTGAGGTGGCGTACCTGCTGATCAACGGCGAGCTGCCCACCGTCGACCAGCTGACGGCGTTCAAGAACGACATCACGCGGCACACGCTGCTGCACGAGGACGTCAAGAACTTCTACAAGGGCTTCCCGCGCGACGCCCACCCGATGGCCATGCTGTCCTCGGTCGTCTCGGCGCTGTCCACCTTCTACCAGGACAGCCACAACCCGTTCGACGAGACGCAGCGCGACCTCTCCACGATCCGGCTGCTCGCCAAGCTCCCGACGATCGCGGCGTACGCGTACAAGAAGTCGATCGGCCACCCGTTCGTCTACCCGCGCAACGACCTCGGTTACGTCGAGAACTTCCTGCGCATGACCTTCTCGGTGCCGGCGCAGGAGTTCGAGCTGGACCCGGTCGTCGTCGCCGCGCTGGACAAGCTGCTGATCCTGCACGCCGACCACGAGCAGAACTGTTCGACCTCCACGGTCCGCCTGGTCGGCTCCTCGCAGGCCAACATGTTCGCGTCGATCTCGGCCGGCATCAGCGCCCTGTGGGGCCCGCTGCACGGCGGTGCCAACCAGTCCGTGCTGGAGATGCTGGAGGGCATCCGCGACTCGGGCTCCGACGTCGACACCTTCATCCGCAAGGTGAAGAACAAGGAGGACGGCGTCCGTCTGATGGGCTTCGGCCACCGGGTCTACAAGAACTTCGACCCGCGTGCCAAAATCATCAAGGCCGCCGCGCACGACGTGCTCTCCGCGCTGGGCAAGGAGGACGAACTCCTCGACATCGCCCTCAAGCTGGAGGAGCACGCGCTGTCCGACGACTACTTCGTCGAGCGCAAGCTGTACCCGAACGTGGACTTCTACACCGGTCTGATCTACCGCGCCATGGGCTTCCCGACCGAGATGTTCACGGTCCTGTTCGCGCTCGGCCGCCTGCCGGGCTGGATCGCCCAGTGGACCGAGATGATCAAGGAGCCGGGCTCCCGCATCGGCCGCCCGCGCCAGATCTACACGGGCGTGGTGGAGCGCGACTTCGTGCCGGTCGAGGAGCGCTGACACCTGCCGGTGAGGGGCGCCGCTGGGGTGGCGTCCCGTTGCCGGTTCGTGCGGACCCCCCGGCCCCCGGCCGCGCTGAACCCACTGGGTGCAGGGGCCTGTCCGTCCGGGCAGGCCCTGAGCCGGTGGTGAGAACAGAAAAAGCGGAAGGCGCCCCGAGACGCCGGTCCCCCCACGGGCCGACGACCAGGGCGCCTTCCCATGTCCCGGTGCGGATTCCCCCCACGGGATCCGGCCGGGCGCTCGGAGAGGACAGCGCCTGAATCGCTGTCTGTGAGCAGAACGAGCAAAACTCGGCCTGCTCCAGTGATGCGGTGCGATCTGCCGGGACAACGCACGCCGGAAGGGCCGCTCAAAGCTTCCCGGTGTACGTGCCCCGGCAACGCATCTCTGAGGAAGTCCCCCAAGACATCCCCAGATGCCAGTCAGCGCCCCCCAAGACGCTGGTCCGACATCGCCAACTTAGACCTTCGAACCCCTTCGATGGTTACGTTCGCATCACTGTGATCTGCGTCTCTTGCATATGTCCTTTAGGTGCGCAAGAGCCCCGATACGGCGATCGGGGCTCAAGCGTAAGGATGATGCGCGAGCCTTGTGAAGAGCTTATGTGAGGCTCGCGCCGGACTCTAGGGGGACCGGTACATCCGCCCCGGCAATTGCCGCCGCCTCACCGGAAGGCCCGCAGCCGCAGACTGTTGGTCACCACGAACACCGAGGAGAAGGCCATCGCCGCCCCCGCGATCATCGGGTTGAGCAGCCCCGCGGCGGCCAGCGGCAGCGCGGCGACGTTGTAGCCGAAGGCCCACACCAGGTTGCCCTTGATGGTGGCCAGCGTCCGCCGGGACAGCCGGATCGCGTCCGCGGCGACCCGCAGATCCCCGCGCACCAGCGTCAGATCGCCGGCCTCGATCGCCGCGTCCGTGCCGGTACCCATGGCCAGTCCCAGGTCCGCCGTGGCGAGCGCGGCGGCGTCGTTCACGCCGTCGCCGACCATGGCCACGGACCGCCCTTCGCGCTGGAGCCGTCGTACGACGTCCACCTTGTCCTCGGGCAGCACTTCGGCGAAGACGTGCGCGGAGTCGATGCCGACCGTGCGCGCGACCGCCTCGGCGACGGTCCGGTTGTCCCCGGTGAGCAGCACCGGCGTCAGCCCCAGCGCGCGCAGCCCGCGGACCGCCTCGGCGCTGGTCTCCTTGACCGCGTCGGCGACGGCGAGGACCCCGCGGGCCCGCCCGTCCCAGCCCGCCGCGACGGCCGTACGACCCTCCCGCTCGGCCTCGCGGGCCGCGCGGGCCAACTCCTGCGGGAGGTCGTCGTAGAGGCGCCCCACGGCCACCTCGCGGCCGTCCACGCGCCCGCGTACGCCCCGACCGGGCACGTTCTCGAAGTGTTCGACCGGCGGGAGCGCGCCGGCCCGTTCCTCGGCGCCGGCGGCGATCGCGCGGGCCACGGGGTGCTCGGAGGCGTGTTCCAGGGCGCCCGCGAGCCGCAGCAGCTCCTTCTCGTCCTCGCCGTCGGCGACGTACACGGCCTGCAGGCTCATCCGGCCGGTGGTGACCGTGCCGGTCTTGTCCAGGACGACCGTGTCCACCCGGCGCGTGGACTCCAGTACCTCGGGACCCTTGATCAGGATGCCGAGCTGGGCGCCGCGCCCGGTGCCGACCATCAGCGCGGTCGGGGTGGCCAGGCCCAGCGCGCAGGGGCAGGCGATGATCAGGACGGCGACGGCGGCGGTGAACGCGGCCACGGTGTCACCGGTGACGCCCAGCCAGACGCCGAAGGTGCCGAGTGCGATGAGGATGACCACGGGGACGAAGACGGCGGAGATCCGGTCGGCGAGCCGCTGCACCTCGGCCTTGCCGTTCTGCGCGTCCTCGACCAGCTTGGCCATCCGGGCGAGCTGGGTGTCCGCGCCGACCCGGGTGGCCTCCACGACCAGCCGGCCGCCCGCGTTGACCGTGGCGCCGGTGACCCGGTCGCCGGGGCCGACGTCCACCGGCACCGACTCGCCGGTCAGCATGGAGGCGTCCACCGCGGAGACGCCCTCCACGACCGTGCCGTCGGTGGCGATCTTCTCGCCGGGCCGGACGACGAACCGGTCGCCGACGGCCAGGGACGACACCGGTGTCCGTACCTCGCGGCCCTCCCGCAGCACCGCCACGTCCTTCGCGCCCAGCTCCATCAGGGCCTTCAGCGCGGCGCCCGCGCGGCGCTTGGAGCGCGCCTCCAGATAGCGGCCGAGCAGGATCAGCGCGACGACTCCGGCGGCCACCTCCAGGTAGATCGTGGAGGCGCCGTCCATGCGGGAGACGGTGAACCGGAACTCGTCGTGCGTGCCGGGCATGCCCGCGTCGCCGAAGAACAGCGCCCACAGCGACCACCCGAACGCGGCCAGCGTGCCCACCGAGACGAGGGTGTCCATGGTGGCGGCGCCGTGCCGGAGGTTGGTCCAGGCGGCCCGGTGGAAGGGAGCGCCGCCCCAGACGACGACCGGCGCGGCGAGGGTCAGCGAGAGCCACTGCCAGTTGTCGAACTGGAGCGCCGGGATCATCGAGAGCAGGACCACGGGGGCGGCGAGCAGCGCGGAGACGAGCAGGCGGTGGCGCAGGGCGCCCAGTTCGGCGTCCGGTGCGGGGGTTTCCGGTTCCGTTTCGGGTGCGGGCCGCGGTGGTGGGGGCTCCTCGGCGGTGTAGCCGGTCTTCTCCACGGTGGCGATCAGGTCGGCGACCTGGACACCGTCGGCGAAGGTGACCTTGGCCTTCTCGGTGGCGAAGTTGACGGTGGCGCTGACGCCGTCCATCCGGTTGAGTTTCTTCTCCACCCGGGCGGCGCAGGAGGCGCAGGTCATTCCGCCGATGAGCAGCTCGACCTCGGAGGCGGTGCCCGTGGCCGCGGCTGTGCCCGCGGCTTCTGCGGTGGTGGTGGTCATGTCCGGACTCCAGACATCGGACCGCGCCGTACGGATCCAGTATCAGCTGGTCGGCACGGCCCGGTCGGGGAAACGGAGGGTCTTCCTCAGGCCTGGCCGGCCAGCTCGAAACCGGCCTCGTCCACGGCGGCGCGCACGGCCTCCTCGTCCAGCGGGGCCTCGGAGACGACGGTCACCTCGCCGGTCGACGCGACGGCCTTCACCGAGCTGACGCCCGGGATCTGGGAGATCTCGCCGGAGACGGAGCCCTCGCAGTGGCCACAGCTCATGCCGGTCACCTTGTAGACGGTGGTGACGGGGCCCGTGGTGTCGGTCTGAGCGGTCATGTCGTTTCTCCTCGTCGAGGCATCTGGGGCCGATGGGGTCGGCGGAGGCGGTCGAGGCCACGGAGGAACCCCATCTCTTCTCACACTATACCCCTAGGGGGTATTACTCCAACGGGGTCCCCCCTCGTGTTCCCGGTTCCGTGTCACGTGGGGCCGAGCCGGTCGCCCACCAGACGCACGAGCGGTCTGATCACGGTTCGGCGGCCCCCGGAACGTCTAGCCTTCGCGCAGGTTCCCGAAAGGAGCACGCATGCGAGCCGTGATGTTCGAGGAGTACGGAAAGCCGGCCGAGGTGCGGGACGTACCCGACCCGGAGCCCGCGGAACACGGCGTGGTCGTCCGGGTCGAGGCCACCGGCCTCTGCCGCAGCGACTGGCACGGCTGGATGGGCCACGACCCGGACATCACGTTGCCGCACGTGCCGGGGCATGAACTCGCCGGTGTGGTCGAGGCGGTGGGCGCGCGGGTGACCGGCCGGCGGCCCGGCGACCGGGTCACCGTGCCGTTCGTCTGCGCCTGCGGCAGCTGCCCGTCCTGCGCGGCGGGCGACCAGCAGGTGTGCGAGCGGCAGACCCAGCCCGGCTTCCACCACTGGGGCTCCTTCGCCGAGTACGTCGCGCTCGACCACGCCGACGTCAATCTCGTCGCGCTGCCGGACGACATGACGTACGCCACCGCCGCCGCCCTCGGCTGCCGCTTCGCCACCGCGTTCCGGGCCGTGGTCCAGCAGGGCCGGGTGGCGGCCGGGGAGTGGGTCGCGGTGCACGGCTGCGGCGGGGTCGGCCTGTCGGCGGTGATGATCGCGGCGGCCTCGGGGGCCCGGGTGGTCGCCGTCGACGTGTCACCCCGAGCGCTGGAGCTGGCGCGGACGTTCGGTGCCGCCGCATGCCTGGACGCCACCGGCGTGTCCGACCCGGCCGCCGCCGTCCGGGAGCTGACCGGCGGCGGTGCCCACCTCTCCCTCGACGCCCTCGGCTCGCCCGCCACCTGCGCGGCCTCCGTGAACGGTCTGCGCCGCCGCGGCCGGCACGTCCAGGTCGGCCTGCTGCCCTCGCCCGACGGCACCACCCCGGTCCCGCTGGCCCGCGCCACAGCCCTGGAACTGGAACTCCTCGGCAGCCACGGCATGGCCGCCCACGCCTATCCCGGCATGCTCCATCTGGTCCGCTCCGGCGTCCTGCGCCCGGACCTCCTGGTGACCCGGACGATCACGCTCGACGCGGCACCCGATGCCCTCGCGGCGATGGACACGGCGCCGGGCGCGGGCGTCACGGTCATCGAGCCCTGGAGCTGAGAGCCAGGCGCCCACCACCGCTTCCCCCGGGCCCCCGCTGCCCGGCACCGTGTCCGCCGAGCACGTCAGTCCTCTCTGCGGCCGCGGTTGCCGGGGCGGGAGGCGACCCAGGCGCGGACGGTGTCGGCGTACCAGAAGGGCTTGCCGCCCTCGACGTGGTCGGGCGGGGGCAGCAGCCCGTGTTTGCGGTAGGACCGGACGGTGTCCGGCTGCACCCGGATGTGCGCCGCGATCTCCTTGTAGGACCAGAGCCTTCGGTCGGCCATGCGTTGCACCTCCCCGCGCGCACCGCGGCGGCGGCCGGGACGGGTCGCCGGGGGGACCGGGCGCTGCGCTGTTCACAAGCCTGTGTCCGGTGAACGACACATGGTGACCAACGGGGTCGCCCTGTCGATCGGGTGTGACCGGGAACCCGCGTACACGTGACATGTGTGACAGGACGGAGGTCTTTGTGACACAGCAGCCATAAACCGCCCCTCCTGCCGCACCGCCGGAGGGGAACTGGTCCGAATGTCTGGACAAAACATTGACATGGCTCGGCATGCGGGACTAGAAAGCCGGGGAGAGCCATGACGAAGGGAAGCCGATGGCCTACGACCTGATCACCATGGGGCGGATCGGAGTGGACCTCTACCCGCTGCAGACCGGTGTCCCGCTCGCCCAGGTGTCGTCCTTCGGCAAGTTCCTCGGCGGGTCGGCGACGAACGTCGCGGTCGCAGCGGCCCGCCTCGGCCGGCGCACCGCGGTGATCACCCGCACCGGCGACGACCCGTTCGGCACCTACCTCCACGAGGCCCTGCGCGGCTTCGGCGTCGACGACCGCTGGGTCACCCCCGTCCCCGGCCTGCCGACTCCCGTCACCTTCTGCGAGGTCTTCCCGCCGGACGACTTCCCGCTCTACTTCTACCGCCGGCCCAAGGCCCCCGACCTGGAGATCGACGCCCACGAGCTGGACCTGGACGCCGTCCGCGAGGCCCGGATCTTCTGGGTCACCGGCACCGGCCTGAGCGAGGAGCCGAGCCGTACGGCGACTCTCGCGGCCCTCGCCCACCGGGCCAAGGCGGGCATCACCGTCTTCGATCTCGACTGGCGCCCCATGTTCTGGTCGGATCCCGGCACCGCCCGCCCCTTCTATGCCGAGGCCCTGCGCCACACCACCGTCGCCGTCGGCAACCTGGACGAGGTGGAGGTCGCGACCGGAGTGCGCGAGCCGCATGCCGCCGCCCGCGCCCTGCTGGACGCAGGTGTCGAGCTGGCCGTCGTCAAGCAGGGGCCCAAGGGGGTCCTCGCCGTCAACCAGAAGGGCGAGTCCGCCGAGGTCCCGCCCCTGCCCGTCACCGTCCTGAACGGACTCGGCGCCGGGGACGCCTTCGGCGGCTCCCTCTGCCACGGCCTGCTGGCCGGCTGGGACCTGGAGACGATCATGCGGCACGCCAACGCGGCCGGTGCCATCGTCGCCTCCCGGCTGGAGTGCTCCTCCGCGATGCCGACCCCGGACGAGGTGGCCGCCGCGCTCGACGCCGGAGCGGTGCTGTGAGGGCCGGCCGCGTCACGGGCGCGCACCCCGAGGGCGGAACCGCCCCCGGCCCCGAAGGCGCCGGGCACGCTCCCCGCGAGGGTTCCCCGGCGCCCGGTGCCGATTCCCCCGCGTCCGCTCCCCGGGGAGGCGCCGCGCCCTCCCGCCCCGGCCCCACCGCCACCACTCCACGCGAGGGTTCCGCACCCTCCGGTGCCGATTCCCCCGCGACCCCTCCCCGCGAGGCCACCGCGAATGCACCTCGCGAAGGCTCCGCGACCCCTTCCCCCGAAGGCACCGCACCCTCCCGTCCCGACGCCACCCCGACCGCCCCCCGCCAAGGCGCCGCAGGCCAAGGCACCGCAGGCACCCCGTGCCACCGTGTCGACGTGGCCGAGCTCGTCCGGATCCGCACCCGGCATCCGGAGGCGATCGCGGAGGCCGCCGCCCGTCGGGCCCGCAGGCCGCTGCTGAACGAGAACGGGCGGCTGATGATCGTCGCCGCGGACCACCCGGCCCGTGGCGCGCTCGGCGTCGGCGACCGCAAGCTCGCTATGGCGAACCGCGCCGACCTGCTCGAACGCCTCTGCCTCGCGCTGTCCCGGCCCGGCGTCGACGGCGTCCTCGCCACCGCCGACATCCTGGACGACCTGCTCCTCCTCGGCGCCCTGGACCACAAGGTCGTCATGGGTTCCATGAACCGCGGCGGTCTGCAAGGGTCCAGCTTCGAGCTGGACGACCGGTTCACCGGCCACCGCCCGCAGGACATCGAGCGCCTCGGCTTCGACGCGGGCAAACTGCTGCTGCGCGTCGACTACAGCGACCCGGGCTCCCTGACCACCCTGGAGTCCACCGCCCGCGTCATCGACGCCATGGCCGAGCGCCGGCTGCCGGTGTTCGTGGAGCCGTTCATCAGCCGCCGTACCCGTGCCGGAAAGGTGACGAACGACCTGTCCGCCGAGGCGGTCACCCGGTCCATCGCCATCGCCTCCGGCCTCGGCGGCTCCTCCGCCTACACCTGGCTGAAGGTGCCGGTCACCGAGAACCCCGACGACATGGCCCGGGTGATGGAGACCTCCACGCTGCCCGCCGTGCTGCTCGGCGGGGACATCGGCGACTCGCCCGAGGACCAGGTCGCCGCCTACGAGAAGTGGCGCGGCGCGCTCCAACTCCCCACCGTGCGCGGCCTGGTGGTCGGCCGCTCGCTGCTGTACCCGGCGGACGGCGATGTGGCCGCCGCCGTGGACACCGCCGTAGGACTGCTGTGAGGGCCGCATGACCAGCACCGACCTGCATCTGCCCCGGGGCGCCACCGCGAATCCCCCGTACGCCGTCGACATCGATCCCAAGGTGGCCGGCTGGACACACAGCAGCCTGCGTGTCGTCGAGCTGGCGCCCGGTGGCAGCCATACGTTCACCACTGGGGACAGTGAGTGGATCGTGCTTCCGCTGGAAGGCGGATGTACCGTACATATGGAGCATGACGAGTTCCAACTCCTGGGCCGGGAGAGCGTGTTCGCGGATGTCTCCGACTTCGCGTACGTGCCCCGGGACGCCCGGGTCCTGATCGCCTCCGGCGCGGGAGGCCGCTTCGCCCTGGCAGGAGCGAAGTGCGAGCGACGACTCCCCGCCCGCTACGGCCCCGCGCCGGAGGTCCCCGTCGAGGAGCGCGGCAGCGGCACCTGCTCGCGCCGGGTGCGCAACTTCGCCTCCGCCGACTCCTTCGAGTGCGACAAGCTGATCGCCGTAGAGGTGATCACGCCGGGCGGCCACTGGTCCTCGTACCCGCCGCACAAGCACGACGAGCACCGGCCGGGCGAGGAGTCCGAGCTGGAGGAGATCTACTACTTCGAGATCGACGGCCCGAACGGGCTCGGCTACCAGCGGGTGTTCCCCTCCCGCGAGGGCGGTGCCGACGTCCTCGCCGAGGTCCGCTCGGGCGATGCCGTCCTCGTCCCCGACGGCTGGCACGGCCCGTCCATCGCCCAGCCCGGACACGACATGTACTACCTGAACGTCATGGCGGGCCCGGGCGGGACCCGGGAATGGCGGATCTGTTTCCACCCCGACCACGTAGAAAGCACAGGGGGATACCGATGACGATCCGGCTGACCGTCGCCCAGGCGCTCGTCCGCTTCCTCGCCGCCCAGTACACCGAGCGGGACGGCGAACGGCAGCGGCTGATCGGCGCCACCTGGGGCATCTTCGGGCACGGCAACGTCGCCGGCATCGGCCAGGCACTGGTCGAGTACGCGGACGTGATGCCGTATCACCAGGGCCGCAACGAACAGTCCATGGTGCACGCGGCGGTCGGCTACGCCCGCCAGTCGAACCGCCTGTCCACGCACGCGGTCACGACGTCGATCGGCCCCGGCGCGACGAACCTCGTCACCGGCGCCGCCCTCGCGACCATCAACCACCTCCCGGTGCTGCTCCTGCCCGGTGACGTCTTCGCCACGCGCCCCGCCGACCCGGTCCTCCAGCAGCTGGAGCTGCCGTACGCGGGCGATGTGTCGGTCAACGACACCCTGCGCCCGGTGTCGAAGTACTTCGACCGCGTCACCCGTCCGGAGGCCCTGATCCCGAGCGCGCTCCAGGCCATGCGGGTCCTCACCGACCCCGTGGAGACCGGCGCGGTCACGCTCGCCCTGCCGCAGGACGTGCAGGCGGAGGCCTTCGACTGGCCGGAGGAGTTCTTCTCGACGCGCGTGTGGACCGTACGGCGGCCGGGCGCGGACCCGGCCGAGCTGGCCGAGGCGATCCGGGCCATCCGCGCGGCGCGCCGGCCCCTCGTCATCGCCGGCGGCGGGGTCCACCACAGCCGCGCCGAGGAGGCCCTCGCGGAGTTCGCGGCGGCGACCCGCATCCCGGTCGCCTCCACCCAGGCCGGCAAGGGCTCACTGCGGTACGACCATCCGCAGGACGTCGGCGGGATCGGCCACACCGGCACCGCGACCGCCGACGAGCTGGCCCGCACCGCCGACCTGGTGATCGGCGTCGGCACCCGCTACACCGACTTCACCACCGCCTCCGGCACCCTCTTCGAGAACCCGGACGTCCGCTTCCTGAACCTCAACATCGCGCCCTTCGACGGCCACAAGCTGGCCGCACTCCCGCTGATCGCCGACGCCCGCAGCGGCCTGGAGGAGCTGACCGAGCGGCTGCAGATGCACGGCCACCGGGCCGCCGACTCCTACGTCAGCGAGTACACCGAGGACAAGGAGCGCTGGGAGCAGCGCGTCGACGCCTGCTTCGAGGCCGACGAGATCGACGCCCGGCCGACCCAGCCGCAGGTCATCGGTGCCCTGGACGCGCTGGTGGACGAGTCGGACGTCATCATCAACGCGGCCGGCTCGCTCCCGGGCGACCTGCACAAGCTGTGGCGGACGCGGTCGGTGGACCAGTACCACCTGGAGTACGGCTACTCCTGCATGGGCTACGAGATCCCGGCCGCCCTCGGGGTGAAGCTCGCCGCGCCCGAGCGGAACGTGTGGGCGCTGGTCGGCGACGGCACCTATCTGATGATGCCGACGGAGATCGTGACCGCCGTTCAGGAAGGCATCGCGATCAAGATCCTGCTGGTGCAGAACCACGGGTACGCCTCGATCGGCGGGCTCTCGGAGTCGGTGGGCGGCGAGCGGTTCGGCACGGCCTACCGCTACACCGCCGAGGACGGCACCTTCACCGGCGCCCCGCTCCCCGTCGACCTCGCCGCCAACGCGGCCAGCCTCGGCATGCGGGTGCTGCGCGCGAAGACCGTACGGGACCTGCGCGCGGCGCTCGCGGAGGCGCGCGCGGCCGACACTCCCACATGTGTCTACGTGGAGACGGAAACGTCCGACACTGTGTCGGGGGCGCCTCCGGCGCAGGCCTGGTGGGATGTTCCTGTGGCCGAGACCGCGACCCGACCGTCCGCGGTGAAGGCACGTGAGCTGTACGAACGGCACGTCTCGACCCGACGCCGCCATCTGTGAGAAGGAGTCTCCGGACATGACGAAGATCGTCAACCACTGGATCGGCGGGAAGACCGTCGAAGGCGCGTCGGGTGCCTACGGGCCGGTCACCGACCCGGCGACCGGCGCGGTCACCACGAAGGTCGCGTTCGCGTCGGTGGAGGAGGTGGACGCGGCCGTCGCGGCGGCCAAGGACGCCTATCTGACCTGGGGCCAGTCCTCCCTGGCCCAGCGCACGTCCATCCTCTTCAAGTTCCGGGCGCTGCTCGACGCGCACCGGGACGAGATCGCCGAGCTGATCACCGCCGAGCACGGCAAGGTGCACTCGGACGCGCTGGGCGAGGTGGCGCGCGGCCTGGAGATCGTGGATCTCGCCTGCGGTATCAACGTGCAGCTGAAGGGCGAGCTGTCGACCCAGGTCGCCAGCCGCGTGGACGTCTCCTCCATCCGGCAGCCGCTGGGTGTCGTCGCCGGCATCACGCCGTTCAACTTCCCGGCGATGGTCCCGATGTGGATGTTCCCGATCGCCATCGCGTGCGGCAACACCTTCGTGCTGAAGCCGAGCGAGAAGGACCCGTCGGCGTCGGTCCGCCTCGCCGAGCTGCTGGCCGAGGCCGGCCTGCCCGACGGCGTCTTCAACGTCGTGCACGGCGACAAGGCGGCCGTCGACCGCCTCCTGGAGCACCCGGACGTCAAGGCCGTCTCCTTCGTCGGCTCGACCCCGATCGCCCGCTACATCCACACCACCGCCTCCGCCCACGGCAAGCGCGTGCAGGCCCTGGGCGGCGCCAAGAACCACATGCTGGTCCTGCCGGACGCCGACCTGGACGCGGCGGCCAACGCGGCGGTGAGCGCGGCCTACGGCTCCGCGGGCGAGCGCTGCATGGCCATCTCGGCGGTCGTGGCGGTGGGCGCCATCGGCGACACGCTGGTGGACAAGATCCGCGAGCGCGCCGAGAAGATCAAGATCGGTCCGGGCAACGACCCGGCGTCCGAGATGGGCCCGCTGATCACCAAGGCGCACCGCGACAAGGTGGCCTCGTACGTGCAGGGCGCCGCCGCCGAGGGCGCCGAGGTCGTGCTGGACGGCACGGGCTACACCGTCGAGGGCTTCGAGGACGGCCACTGGATCGGCATCTCGCTGCTGGACAAGGTGCCCACCAGCGCCAAGGCGTACCAGGACGAGATCTTCGGCCCGGTGCTGTGCGTGCTGCGCGCCGAGACGTACGAGGAGGGCGTGGCGCTCATCAACGCCTCGCCGTTCGGCAACGGCACCGCGATCTTCACCCGGGACGGCGGCGCGGCCCGCCGCTTCCAGCTGGAGATCGAGGCCGGCATGGTCGGCGTGAACGTGCCGATCCCGGTGCCGGTGGGCTACCACTCCTTCGGCGGCTGGAAGGACTCGCTCTTCGGCGACCACCACATCTACGGCAACGACGGCACGCACTTCTACACCCGCGGCAAGGTCGTCACCACGCGCTGGCCCGACCCGGCGGACGCCCCGGCGGGCGTGGACCTGGGCTTCCCGCGCAACCACTGAGCCGGACAGCACGGTGCCCCGCCCTCTGCCTGGGAGAGGGCGGGGCACCGGCGCGTTCAGCGCTGCTGCTGCTTCTTGACCACGTCGGTGAGGTCGGCGACCCGCCCGGCGGGCGGGGCCTTCACGGTTGCCGTCTTGCCGAACTTGTCGAAGTCCATGGTCACCGTCACGGTGCCCATCTTCTGCTTCAGCCGCACGGGGAGTCCGTCGGAGCCGACCCACACGTCCATGACGATAGACTTCGCGCCGGTCACCTTGCTCATGGGGCTGCCCTCGCCGTAGACGTCCTTGAGCTTGCCCATGTGCGCGCTGTCGATCACGCCGCGGTAGTGCGTGGTGTGCTTCCCGTTCACGGTCTGCGTGCCGAGGTTCCGGACGTCCTTGGCGTACTTCAGGCCCTTCATGGAGGCGGAGGGGCTGCCGTTGTCCCCGGCGAGGGCCTGGGCGCCCTTCTTCCCGAAGAGGACCGAGCCGTCGACCTTGATCCAGTCCTTGCCCTGGTACGGGCCGGAGGGGAAGGCGTCGACGTCGTAGTAGTAGACGCCCTTGAGGAACAGGACGTGCGTCGTGGGGGAGTGGTTCACGGCCTGCATGTTCGCGGCCTTGGTGTCCATCTCCACGTCGAAGGCGTACCCGTCGCCCCAGGAGTAGGTGCCGTCCATGGAGATCGGGCCGCTGGTGCCGAGGTCGGTCGTCATCCGCACCTCGGCCGAGCCCAGCCGCTCCGTCCGGTCCGTCGCCCTGGTCAGTGCCGCCATGGCCTGGTCGGCCTTGTCGACCGCCTCGACGGCCGTCCTGGCGCTCTGCGTGCCGCAGCCGGTGGCCGCCACCAGCGCCGCCGCCGTGCATCCCACCCAGGCGGCGGTGTGCCTCTTCCTCATGTCCCCACCCCAAGCTGTGTGTCTGTTGTGCGGGGGACTCTATCGGCCGCCACTGACATGGACGCGACCCGTTTACCCGTCCGGATACCGGACGGCTGACATTTTTTTGAAACCTTGGCTGCGGTTCCCGTTCAGGGCGGACGAAACGGGTGACGAAGGAATTTCCTGCGGATGACCTTTGAAAGCAAGGTCACAAGCGTAACGGGCTTGATGGATACACCTCTGGGGCGTCACAGCCTGGGAAAGTGATGCGGCGTACAGCCACCCGGCTGTGCGGATTCCGAAGGTAAACGGCCATTGACGTGGCGGTTTTCGTCGGGGTTCTCTATGCAGCGCCGGGAGCGGACGAGACGAACGTAGGACGATCCGCCGGAGGCGATAGCGCTCCCGACCCCCACCCCAGCCGCTCACGTCGATCGGAACCGCCGTATGACCGACACGCTCCAGAAGTCCGTGGTAGACACCGAGACGGCCCCGGCACCGGGGCTGAAGCGTTCCATCGGTGTCGTCGGCGGCACCCTGCTGACGCTGTCCTGCGTCACGCCCGCCTCCACGCTCTTCGTCGTCGTCCCCGACCTGTTCGGTTCCCTCGGCACCGCCACCGCCCTGACGATCGCCATCGGCTCCCTCCTCTGTATCGCCGTGGCGTTCTGCTACTCCGAGCTGGGCACCCTGATCCCCAGCGCGGGCGGCGAGTACGCCATGGTCTCCACGATGGCCGGGCGCCTCGCGGGCTGGCTGGTCTTCGTGCTCTCCCTGCTGGTCGTCATGATCGTGCCCCCGGTCATCGCGATGGGCACCGCGGACTACCTCGCCCCCATCGTCCACCTGGACCCGTCCATGACGGGCGCCGCAGTGATGCTGCTGGCCACCCTCGCCGGCCTGCTGGACCTGCGCGCCAACGCCTGGATCACCGGCATCTTCCTGGTCCTGGAGGTCATCGCCGCCGGGGTCGTCGCCCTGCTGGGCTTCTCGCACAGCCACCGCGGGGTGGGCAGCCTGGTCTCGATGCAGGTGGCCGGCGCCCACGGTCACACGGACACCGTGACGGCCATGCTGATCGTCTCGGGGCTCGCCATCGCCCTCTTCGTCACCCAGGGCTTCTCCACCGCCGTCTACCTCTCGGAGGAACTGGAGAACCCGCGCCGCAACGTCGCCCGGACGGTCCTCGCCACCCTCGCCATCTCCACCGTGGTCATCCTGGTGCCGGTCGCCGCCATCACCATGGGCGCCTCCGACCTCAAGGAACTGACCGGCGGCGACATCAGCTCCATGGTCACCGCCTGGTCCGACTCCGCTGTCGGCACCTTCGTCAGCCTGTGCGTGGCTCTCGCGATCATCAACGCGGGCATCGTCATGGTCATCCAGAACTCCCGCGTCCTGTTCGCCTCGGCCCGCGACAAGGCCTGGCCCGGCCCGGTCAACACCGTCTTCTCCAAGCTCGGCCGCTTCGGTTCCCCCTGGGTCGCCACCCTCGCGGTCGGTGTCCCCGGCGCGGTGCTCTGCTTCGTCAACCTGGACACCCTGTACGGCGTCACCGGCGTCTCGGTGACCGGCATGTACCTGCTCGTCGCGGTCGCCGCCCTGCTCGCCCGCCGCGGCTCCCACAAGCACACGCCCGCCTGGCGCATGCCGCTCTGGCCCGTGATGCCGGTCCTGCTCATCGCCGTCCTGGCCTACATCCTGACCCAGCAGGAGACGAGCTACCTCCTGTGGACCGGCGGCATCACCGCGGCGGCGACGCTGTACTGGGCCCTGTACCTGCGCCCGCGCCGCGACACCCACTGGCTGGTGTCGATCCCGGACGACGCGCAGGCCTGATCACAGGAGCGACCGGGCTGTCACCCGTACCACGGCTGCGGTAGGAGACGGCGGACCCGTACTCCCAGGGGAGGGTCCGCCGTTCACCCCCAGGTCGGCAGCGCTTGTCAGTGCCGCCCCGTACCGTTGACGCATGGATCTTCGACTGCCCGCCCTGCGGCGCTTTCGGCGGCCCCGCCGGCTCCTGGCCGCCGGGGCCGCCGTCGTGGTGCTCGCCGGGGCCGGGACGTGGACGGCGGCCGTCGCCTCCGACGACCCGCGGGCCGTGCGCCGCAGCGACCGGGTGATGGCGGTCGACGGGGTGCGCCTGGACACCTCGTACTTCACCCCGGCCGACGCCGGCCGGCACCCCGCCGTCCTGCTCGCGCACGGCTTCGGCGGCAGCAAGGACGACATGCGCCGGCAGGCCGAGGACCTCGCCCGCGACGGGTACGCGGTCCTGACCTGGTCGGCGCGCGGCTTCGGCAGGTCCACCGGGAAGATCGGCCTCAACGACCCGAAGGGCGAGGTCGCCGACGTCTCCCGGCTCATCGACTGGCTGGCCAGGCAGCCCCAGGTGCGGCTGGACAAGCCCGGCGACCCGCGCGTGGGCGTGGCCGGCGGCTCCTACGGCGGCGCGGTCTCCCTGCTCGCCGCCGGGTACGACCACCGGGTCGACGCCATCGCCCCGGCCATCACCTACTGGAACCTCGCGGACGCCCTGTTCCCGAACGACGTGTTCAAGAAGCTGTGGGCCGGCATCTTCGTCAACACCGGCGGCGGCTGCGGAAAGTTCGAGCCCGCGCTGTGCCGGATGTACGACCGCGTCGCCGAGTCCGGCACCCCGGACCCGGCCGCCCGGAAGCTGCTGGAGGAGCGCTCACCGTCCGCGGTCGGCGACCGCGTCAAGGTGCCCACGCTGCTGGTGCAGGGGCAGACGGACTCCCTGTTCTCCCTCGGCCAGGCCGACGCGGCCGAGAAGGCGATCCGTGCGAACGGCGCCCCCGTCGACGTCGACTGGATCGCCGGCGGGCACGACGGCGGCGACATGGAGACGAGCCGGGTCGAGGCACGCGTGCGTGCCTGGTTCGACCGGTACCTGAAGGGCGACAAGGGCACCGGCACCGGCCCGGCCTTCCGGATCACCCGCACCGGCGGCGTCGACTCCACCGACGGCACCGCCCAGCTGCGCGGCGCGAGCGCCGCCGCCTACCCCGGCCTGCGCGACCACCCGCGCTCCATCGCCCTCACCGGCGGCACGCAGCGCGTCGCCAACCCGGCCGGGGCCAGCCCGCCCGGCGTCTCCGCGCTGCCCGGTCTCGGCGGCTCCGGCGGCCTCGCCCAGCTCTCCGCGCTCGGCGTCGGCGTCTCCCTGGACTTCCCCGGCCAGTACGCGCGGTTCGACTCGGCGCCGCTCACCCACGACCTGCGCATCACCGGCACCCCGACCGCCACCGTGCGCATCACCTCCACCCGCGACGACGCCGTCCTGTTCGGCAAGGTCTACGACGTCGGCCCCGACGGCACGCAGCAGGTGCTGCCCGCCCAGCTCGTCGCCCCCGTCCGGGTGACCGGCGCCACGACGGGCAAGGACGTCACCCTCACGCTCCCGGCGGTCGACCACGAGGTGCAGAAGGGCCACCGGCTCCGCCTGGTCCTCGCCTCCACCGACCTCGGCTACGCCTCCCCGGCCGCCCCGGCCACCTACACCGTCTCCCTGAAGGGAGACCTGAGCGTGCCGACGGCCCCCTCCGTCACCACCGCCGCCGCGCCCCTGCCGGCCTGGGTCTGGTGGCTGCCCGTCGCCGGCGCGGTCGCCGCCCTCGCCCTGCTGCTCACCACCCGCCGCCGGACGGCCGTCCCCGCGCCCGACCCCGGGCTGGCCGAGGTCCCGCTGGTGATCACGGACCTGAGCAAGCGGTACGCCGGGTCCACCGACCGGTACGCCGTCCGGGACCTCTCCTTCCGGGTGGAGAAGGGCCAGGTCCTCGGCCTGCTCGGACCGAACGGCGCGGGCAAGACCACCACCCTGCGCATGCTGATGGGCCTCATCCGGCCGGACGCCGGCGAGATCCGCGTCTTCGGCCACGCCGTCCGGCCCGGCGCGTCGGTGCTCTCCCGGGTCGGCGCGTTCGTGGAGGGCGCCGGCTTCCTGCCCCACCTGTCCGGCCGGGAGAACCTGGAGCTGTACTGGCGGGCCACCGGCCGCCCGCCCGAGGACGCCCACCTGGACGAGGCCCTTCAGATCGCCGGACTCGGCGACGCGCTCGCCCGCGCGGTCCGCACGTACTCGCAGGGCATGCGGCAGCGGCTCGCCATCGCCCAGGCCATGCTGGGCCTGCCCGACCTGCTCATCCTGGACGAGCCCACCAACGGCCTGGACCCGCCCCAGATCCGCGAGATGCGCGAGGTGATGATCCGCTACGCGGCCGGCGGCCGTACGGTGATCGTCTCCAGCCATCTCCTCGCCGAGGTGGAGCAGTCCTGCACCCACCTGGTGGTGATGGACCGCGGCCGGCTGGTGCAGGCGGGCCCGGTCCGGGAGATCGTCGGCTCCGGCGACACCCTGCTGGTCGGCACCGCCGTGCCGGTGCAGGAGCCGGTGGTGGAGAAGGTGGGCGCGCTGGACGGCGTCGCCTCCGCCGTGCGCACCGACGACGGGCTGCTGATCCGCCTGGAACCGGGCGGCTCCGCCGAGCGGCTGGTCGTGGAGCTGGTACGGCTGGAGGTGCCGGTCGCCTCCGTCGGCCCGCACCGCCGCCTGGAAGACGCCTTCCTCACCCTGATCGGAGGTTCCGCATGAGTACGCTCACCGAGGTCGCCTCCGGCTATCAGGCGGGGCGCACCCTGCCGCTGCGGGTCGAGCTGGTCCGCCAGCTCAAGCGGCGCCGCACGCTGGTCATGGGCGCGATCCTGGTCGCGCTGCCGTTCGTGCTGCTGATCGCCTTCGCGATCGGCGGCGACCCGGGCGGCCGGAACAACCAGGTCACCCTGATGGACACGGCGACCGCCTCCGGCGCCAACTTCGCCGCCGTGAACCTCTTCGTCTCGGCGGGCTTCCTGCTGGTGATCCCGGTCGCCCTGTTCTTCGGGGACACGGTCGCCTCGGAGGCGAGCTGGTCCTCGCTGCGCTATCTGCTCGCCGCGCCGGTGCCCCGGGCCCGGCTGCTGTGGTCCAAGCTCGTGGTGGCGCTCGGGATGAGCCTCGCCGCGATGGTGTTGCTGCCGCTCGTGGCGCTCGCCGCCGGCACGGCCGCCTACGGCTGGGGCCCGCTGGAGATACCGACCGGCGGCGCGCTGGAGACGGGTACGGCGGCCCAGCGGCTCCTGGTGGCCGTGGCGTACATCTTCGTGTCCCAACTGGTCACCGCCGCTCTGGCGTTCTGGCTGTCGACCAAGACGGACGCCCCGCTCGGAGCGGTCGGCGGCGCCGTCGGCCTGACCATCGTCGGCAACGTCCTGGACGCCGTCACCGCCCTCGGCCACTGGCGTGACTTCCTGCCCGCGCACTGGCAGTTCGCCTGGGCCGACGCCGTCCAGCCCCGCCCCGAGTGGTCCGGCATGATCCAGGGCACGTCGCTCTCCCTCACCTACGCGCTCGTGCTGTTCGCTCTGGCCTTCCGGGCGTTCGCGCGCAAGGACGTGGTCTCCTAGGCCGGCCGGCGGAGGCTACGCCGCCTTTTCGAGTGATCGGCCGGGCGGCCCACATGCGTTGCGTGGTGCGCGCTCCCGTGATCACATTCCCGGAAAGGGCGCATAAGGGACATTTGTGTGCCGTGATCCGGGGTGACCACCCATGGCGGGCGGCCGCCCCAGTGACCCTGGGAGGACCCTTGCCGCATCGCATGCTTCGGTTGGCGGTCATCGCGCTGCTGGCTTCCGTGCCGCTCCTCGCCGCCGTGCCCGCGCAGGCTGCCGCACGGCAGTACTTCCCCTGTGCCGTCGGCATCCAGAAATACGACACCCGGGTGACCAGTACGGTCACCGTCAGCATCTACTGCGCCGAGGCGCGGAGCGTCGGCGTGAGAATCACCGCGGGCGGCACCGTGCTGCTGAGCGCGCACGAAGCCGTCCGGGCCAAGGTCGGCCAGAGCGTCGGCGTCACCGTGCCCCGAGTTCCGCGCGCCTGCGCGACGGTGCGGACGGGCGGCGCGAACAGCACGGTCTGCACCCCCTGACGCCGGCCCCCGCACCACTCGATCGGCGAGGGTCAACCGGGTGTGTCGGGCATGTGGGGCCAAGCGCAGCGAATGTTATCGTCTGTGACGAGTCGTGCACGTTCCGTAAGGATGGTCGTGTGCGTGAGGAAATCGGAGAAACGATGCAGAAGCTCAAGAAGGTCGCGGCGGTAGCGGTCATGGTCGGCGGCATGGGCCTGGTCGGCGGCGGGGTCGCCAGTGCGCACGGCGGCCACGACTACGACGACTCGCTCCCGTACGTCCACAACCTGCAGGTCGTCAGCTGCGACCAGGAGTTCGACGGCGGCCTCGCCTTCACCAACACGCCCGCCGCTGCCACGGGCGACAACACGCAGAACATCGGCAACTTCTGCACGGTGATCGGTTCCATCGACCGCTGATCGCAGGGGCCCTGACCGCGAGAGGACCGTGGTCCGCATCGTCCGCTGATGCGCCTCGCCCACATCCGTCTGATGCGTGTGGTCGCCGCCATCCGTCCATGGAGCCGTAAGGCATGGGCGGAGGGCGGCGACCGTCATATGAGCGGTGTGGCGACCGCGAGACGGGCCCGCGCGATCGCTCGGCCGGCCACGATGACTGAGGCCGACCGGGCGATCTTCTTCTTTTTCTTAAATACGTGAATAAGTGGTTTGGAGTCACGCAATAGCGTGTGTCGGAAATAGGGGTTTAAGAGGGGGCCGTGTTATCGTCTGTGACGAGTCAGACACGATCCGTAAGGAGGGTCGTGTGTGTGAGGAAATCGGAGAGACGATGCAGAAGCTGAAGAAGGTCGCGGCGGTAGCGGTCATGGTCGGCGGCATGGGTCTGATCGGTGGTGGGGTCGCCAGCGCCCACGGCTACGACGGCAAGTACCTGGTCGACAACCTTCAGCCCGTTGAGTGCGAGCAGACCTTCGATGCCGGCGCCGCCTTTGACAACACCCCCATCGCCGGCGACGACAACAACCAGAACATCGGCAACTTCTGCACGGTCATCGGAACCATCGAGGACTGAGCAGGTCTCCGCTCCTTGGGGTGGTGTCGAACCCCGGAGCGGTAGGGAAAGCGCCTCCGACGGTGCGTACGAGGAATGCGAACTCCTGGTGCCGCTACCTGTCGGAGGCGTTTTGCTGTGGGCCTTCGGGTGTTGGTGTCGTGCCGTCTCGCCGATTTCCGGGTCGTGCTCACCCGGATGGCGTCCGCTGACTTGCGCCCCTCCTGTAGCACCAGGAAAGACCGATAAGCGAGGCTCATGACACTCATTCGGGTGTGTCAGGAATCGCGAATTAAGTGAGGCGTGTGTTATCGTCTGTAATCAGTCAGACACGGTCCGTTAGGAGGGTCGTGTGCGTGAGGACATCGGAGAGACGATGCAGAAGCTCAAGAAGGCCGCGGCCGTAGCGGTCATGGTCAGCGGCATTGGCCTGGCCGGCGGCGGGGTCGCCAGCGCCCACGGTGGTCACGACTACGACGGCCCGCTGCCGTACGTCCACAACCTGCAGGTGGTGGACTGCGACCAGTCGTTCGACGCCGGCGCCGCCTTCACGAACACCCCTGTTGCAGGGGGCGACAACACGCAGAACATCGGCAACTTCTGCACGGTCATCGGGTCCATCGAGGACTGATTTCAGGACGCCGGACAAAGCGGGTCCCGCCTTCAGGCGGGACCCGCTCCTCGTCCTTCTGTGCGACGGAAGAGGTCCGATCCATCACCGTCGCAGACATGGGACGTCGGTAAGAGCCCGATGTCCCTCTTTCTTCGCTACTTCACGCGGCGACGGGTCAGTCGTGGCCGCGAGCACCACACTTGGAGGTACGGATGCGCAGGTTGAGGAAGGTCATGCTGGCGACCAGCGTCATCAGCGGAATCGGCCTGACGGCCGCCGGGGCCGCACAGGCCGCGGACTGCGATGGCCAGGCGCCCCGCCCCGCCGTGGAGAACGCGCAGTCTCTGGATTGCGAACAGGAGTTCAATTCGCTCGTGACGGTCAATATGCCGATTGCCGTCCTGGGTGACAACGTGACGAACCTCGGCAATTTCTGCACTCAGGTCGGCCACGCCAAGTGAGCGGGTGACTGGTTCAGGGGGTGGGTCCTGCGGCGGGGGCTTGCCCCTTGGGTGCCGAGCCGGCACGGAGGCCGGCGTCAAGGGGAACAATTTTTTGTGTGCAGATAATCCTTGTCCGTCTCCATTGAAGAAGCGCCAGCGGCCATCACTGTGATGGCCGCTGAGTTGTTTATCGCATCAGCTGCACTCCTTGGGCCATGTGGATGAAACATTCTCGGCGCTAGCCCGAAAGGGTGTCGGCTGCTTGAGCGTGAATTCATTGTTGATGCAGTATCGGTCCCGTCCTCGGGCTGAAGAGGGGCGACCATGTCATGCCTCGGAGGGAATGTGGCTGATGAGATCATTCTGCCGCGTTGTCCGGAATCGGGAAAAGCGTCGTTTCGCACTGAGTCCGAGGCGCGGGTCTGGCTGGTGAGGCAGCCACTGCTGGAGAAGATCCCCGACCGTATCTACCGATGTTCGGACTGTCGCTACTGGCATTTCACCGGATCGCATTACTGGACCAGTCAGCAGATCAAGTGGCGACGGAACTACGGCAGACGTGAAGCCGCTTCTCGGCGCAACGGCAGGAAAAAGGGCAGGCGCTGAGAATCATTCGGCAGCAGCACGTCAGGCCCGACCCGAAGTCCGCCCCGACCTCCCCCTTCCTCGATCAGAAAGACGACCAGAATGCGACAGAACCTGAGCAGGGGAATGGTCGTGGCCGGCGCCGCGACGAGCATCCTGTCGCTGTACGTCATCCCGGCGTTCGCGAGCTCGCACACCGAGGCGGCTCCGGCGGGCCCCCTCGGCGGTCCGTCCGGCCACGCCGTCCCCGATGTTCCGGTGGACCACGTCGAGGGCAGCTGTGCCGACTCCCTCCGGTTGAGCGCCGAGCCCGACGCGTCCACGGGGAAGTCCTGCAACACCAGCACGAACCCCCGCACCGCGCGCGGCGCCGCACACGGTGACAGCCGGCCGCGCGGCGCCGGCAGCAACCGCACCGCTCACGCCAGTGCTGCCGGTTACGGTGAGGACGACACGGCTGACGGCGTCCCGGTGCGAGCTGACGGCAGTGGCACGGCCGGCAGTGCCCCGGCGCCCGGTCATGGCGGCGGCCGGGAGGGCGGCCTCCCGGGGCACGGCGACGGCAACGGTCTGGACGGCGGCCTCCCGGGGCACGGCGACGGCAACGGACTGGGCGGCGGCTTCCTCGGTCGCGGGGGCGGCGACGGTCTGGACGGCGGCTTCCTCGGCCGAGGGGACGGCAACGCCTCAAGCGGTGTCCATGTGCACGGCACCGAGGTGGGCTACGGAGACACGCCGTCCACGACTCCCCCCAGCACGCCGCCCGTGTCCCCGCCCACCAAGACCCCGCCGACGAAGACGCCGCCCACGAAGACGCCGCCCGCGAAGACCCCGCCCACGACGCAGCCGGCCACCCCGCCCAGCACGCCGGCGTCACCGCCGGCGCAGCCACCCTCCCTGCCCCGCACCGGTGCGGGGGACCTGACGTTCATGGCCTCGGGCGTGGCCGCGCTGCTGACGACCGGTGGCGTCGTCCTGTACCGGCGAGGCCGGACCGCAGCCCGCCGGTAGTGCGCCGTTGCGGGTACCGGACCACGCCCGGCACCCGCAGCCTCCGTCAGGAGCGTGCCACGGACGGTACTTCGGCGCGTACCCAGGCCGCCGGTGCCGGTGCTGGGACCGTTCCGGCCGGTGCCGGGGTGTCCAGCCGGCGGCGCACCCCTTGCACCAGTGTCGTGGCCGTGTAAGTCGCGCCGTGGACGAAACGCATGGCCGGGCCGAAGGCGGAGGCGGTCAGCAGGCCTGCCAGGAACAGGCCGGGGTGCGAGGACTCGAAGGAGCGCCCGACCACGGGGGCGCCCTCCGCCGTGGTCGCGAGGCTCCCGCGCAGTTCGGCGGAGAGCAGGGCGAGGCGGTCCACGGTCGCCCGGAAGCCCGTGGCGGCGATCACGTGCTGCGTCTCCAGGGAGAGGCGCTGCCCGCGTCGGCTCACCGTCTCCAGCCGCACCCCGCCCGGAATCGCCTGGGCCGAGCCGACTTCGCGGTCGAGCAGTAGTTCGACCGCGGGCTCGACCCGGTCCCGTACCCACCAGGCGCCCGCGGGGCCGAGCGCGGTGGACGCGATGCGCGCCCGGGTCGTTTCCGGGAGACGGTGGAACAGGCCCGGGCACTCGGCGTAGAACCAGTTGCGCCAGCCGCAGCCGAGACCGCTGTGCGGGGCGCGGGCCGACTCCCGCCAGGGACGCCGCAACGGCGGCGGCACGTCGTTCCAGCGCAGCTGTTCGGCACGGGCCAGCACCCGTACCCGCGTGCCCTGTTCGGCGAGAAGGGCGGCGGTCTCCAGGGCCGCCTGGCCGCCGCCGACCACCGTGACGTCCTTGCCGCGGAAGCGGCCGAGGTCACTGTGGTGGCTGCTGTGCGAGACGAGCGCGGGGTCCAGTCCGCGCAGTGCGGACGGCACCTCCACGAACGGCATCAGGCCGACCGCCAGCGCCACGGTACGGGCGCGCAGCACCTCCCCGTCCTCGGTGACCGCCTCGAACCAGCCCTGGCGGGCGGTCAGCCGGCTCACCGTCCGTTCGTCCACCGGGGGTACGGCGTGGGACGCGAACCACAGGCCGTACGCGGCGAACATCGCCACCGGGATCGGCTCGGCATGGCGTGCCGTCACCCCCTGTGTCGCGCAGTAGGCGTCCAGACGCCAGCGTCTCTCGGGGTCTGCGAGGTTGGAGGCCCACGGCTCCGACTTCAGGAACATGCCGCGGGGCATGTGGTCCCGCCAGGCCGCCATGGGGCGCCCGAGGATGCGCAGGTTCAGCCCGGCGGCCGCGGCATGCGACGCGATCGACAGGCCGTAGGGGCCGGCGCCCACTACCAGAAGGTCGTACATCAGCAACTGCTCGCTTTCTCGTCGGTCAGGGATGGATCGGCCGCCCGGTGCATCGCGGGCGGTGGAGCGGGAGCCGTCGCGGCGGTGCGCAGCCGCTCCCGCAGCCGGTGGGTCACATGGCGGCACCACAGGGCCCACATCGCCCGGCCGGGTGCCGGGTCGTCCGGGGCGTACCAGGCCAGTTCGCGCCCGCGTGGGGCCGGTCGCAGCGCATCGAGCGGCGCGTAGTTCTCCACCACGAACTCCCGCCCCGCCTGTGGTGCCCCCTCCCGCAGTGGACGGCGTGTCAGGTCCAGGTGCAGGGCGCGTACGACGTCCAGCCCGTCGGTGTCGGAGAACAGCCGGAACTGGGCGCCGGGGCGGGGGTTGAAGTCGAGCAAGTGGTAACGGCCCGTGGTGGCGCAGCGCCGGAAGTCGAGGTCGAACACGCCCCGGTAGTCCAGTTCGCCGGTGAGTCGCTCGGCGAGCGCGCGCACCTGGGCGTTGGGCGTCCAGCAACCGACCGCCGTCAGTCCCGCCGCGCGGGGCCAGGCCCGTCGCTTGCGGCCGGAGCCGCCCGCCCGCACGGTGCCGCACTGATCGGTGTACCCGTGGAAGAACCAGTCGCGGTCGGGGCCCGGCGGAAGGTACTTCTGCAGCAGCAGCGTGTTGCCGGCCTGGCCGGTGCGCAGGTACAGCTCCCGGGCTTCCCGGGCGGAGCCCACCAGCACCGTGCTGCGCAGTCCGCTGCCGGGCGGCAGCAGCCAGGGACGGCTCCACTTCGCCACCATCGGCAGGCCCAGCCGCCGGGCGGCTGCGGCGGCCTGCGCCGGGCTGTCGGGGATCAGTGTCTCCGGATGCGGGATGCCCACGGAGGCGCACACGGTGGCCAGGCCGGCCTTGTCGGCGACGTGCTCGGGCAGCACGCCCGGCATGGCGGGCAGCAGGTAGGAGGACGCGAGTTCCCCGCGCATGCGGCCGATGGCGATCGCGCCGGCGTCGTCCAGCGGAACCAGGACGGCGGGCCGCGTGATGCGCTCGGCCAGCTTGAGCAGTGTGTCGGTGATGTCGCGCGGGCCGGCCCCGGGCGGTGGCGGGGCGTGAAGGTGACGCAGGAAACGCGAGCGGGATACGGGACTTCCCGCGGAATCCGCTACCAGGTGCACCTCGACTCCCGCTCTGCCGAGCGAGCGCACGGCTCCCAGCGTTCCATGGTGAAAAGGGTTCCGGTCGATCCGCAGCAACACGGCGGGGACCCGGATGTCCAGTAGCGACACGGATTTTCCTCCTCGTGGTCGGTCGTGGCGGGTGATTCACCCGTGCGATGGTTCCGGCCCGTCTGAAAGCCGTAACCGCACTGGCAAAATTCATATAGATATGACTGTGTGTCTATAAGAGGAATGCAGGGGAGAGCGCAGCAGTCCAGCGGAGAAGGGTGCAGGCATGGCTCCACAGCAGCGACGGGACCGCTCCCGGCGTCTGGCCGTGGTCGTGGCGGCGGTCGTCGCGTCGATCGCCCTGGCGGCCGGTACCGGAACCGCGACAGGGGTGTGGCGGGCCGCCGGCCCTCCCGTTCCCGCGCCGACCACAGCGGCGTCGGCCACATCGGCCACCGCCGCACCGGCCACACCCGCCGCACCCGCCGCGACGGTGACGCCGGCGCCGTCGGCCACCACGGCGCACACCGGGGCCGGCACCCCGCCCTTCGGTGCCTTCCTCGGCTCCGGCGCCCGCGGCGTGGCCCGCATCACCGAGCTGAGCCAGTGGCTCGGCGGGACCGAGCTGAAGGTCGCCCACACCTACCTCCCCGGCAACAGCTGGCGGGACATCGAAGGCCCGCCCGGTTTCCTGGATCCCTGGGCGCAGTGGCGGCGCGAGAAGGCCGACCGGACGCTCGTCCTCAACGTGCCGATGCAAGAACACAACGAGGACCACCTGAGCGACGCCCAGGTGCGCCGGCTGCTGCGGCTGGCCGCGTTCGGCGCGTTCGACCGCCACTTCCGGGTCCTGGCCGAGCGGCTGGTGAAGCTGGGCGTCCCGGACACGGTGATCGTGCTCGGCTGGGAGATGAACGGCACCACCTACACCCATCGCTGCGGTCCCGACCCGAAGGCCTGGAAGGCGTACTGGAACAGGATCGTCACCACCATGCGTTCGGTGCCCGGCCAGGAATTCCGGTTCGACTTCGCGCCGAGCCGGGGCTGGGACGCCGTTCCCTGGACCGCGTGCTATCCGGGGGACGGCACGGTCGACATCGTCGGCATGGATTCCTACGACCAGCCGGCAGGTATTTCCTTCGACGAGCAGGTGAGGGAACCCTACGGCCTCCAGCAGCACGTGGATTTCGCGAAATCCCACGGCAAGCCCATTTCCTACCCGGAATGGGGGCTCTTCCGTAACGGTGACAACACCGAGTACATGCGGCGCATGCTCGGCTGGATCAGCGAGCACAAACCGCTGTACAACACGCTGACCGATTACTGCCCGCACGGCGTGTGGCAGTGCCCGGACAACCCCGGGGCGTCGGCGCTCTACCGGGCGGCCCTGTACGGCCTTGGCGATCAGCCGGCCCCGGTGCTCCAGAATCCCACGCCGGCCACGACTCCGGCGAACGCGGCGGTTGCCACGCCCACCCTGAAGTTCCCGGCCACGTGCCTGTCGCTGAACCTGGGCGACTGGGTCGCACACCACCTCGGCCGAAGGATCTGCGTCCGCCCCGACGGGTGGTCGCGCACCCGCTAGCCCTGACGGCGGTCCCTCCATCGGTGCAGCACCTCCTTGCCGCGCTGCCGGGCGGCCGCGTCGCACAGCGCGGCTGTCAACAGCGGGGCGGTGCGCCGCCTGGCCAGCAACAGCCGCTGGTTGGCAACCCGCTCGGGACGCCAGTGGTGCTTGTACGGCTCATCGCCGCGCAGCAGGCTCAGCGTGCCCCGACCGCCGGCGCAGGCGTGGGCGGCGTTCTCGGCGCACGCCTCCAGCAGCATCACCGCCACGTCCGCCTTGCGCTCACGCAGCCGTGGATGGGCGCCGTAGAGATAGCAGCCGACCATGTTCCGCGACAGCAGCGTCAGGTCGACGGCCACCACCTCGCCGTCGATCCGGAACTCGGTGATCACCGCGTTCCCCGAGCGCACCATCGGACCCACCGCGCGCACCAGATGCTCGCGGAACCGCGGACGCACGTGCTCGGCCGTCACCTTCCGTCCCTGCCACTGCAGCCGGTGCAGCTCCAGCAACCGGCCGAGCGCCGCGTCCACTTCCTCCGGCCCGACCGCCCGCCGCCGCACGCCCAGCGCGTCCAGCCTGCGCAGTTTGGCCCGCACCCGCTGGGCCCTGTGCGACGGCAGCCGGGCCACCAGCCCGTCCATGGTCACGGCGGGCAGCTCCAGGCCCAGGGAGTCACGGACGGCGCGGCGCGGCCCGCGCCAGCGGTCGTAGACCCGCTCGATCGCACCGCCCGGCCGCACCTCGCGGAAATCGATCAGCGTCGAGCGTGCCGCCTCCGCCAGCCCGCAGGTGAGCGCGCCGGCCGCGCGCTCGCCGTCGGCGTCGTCCAGCAGCACGTCGGCGTAGTCGCTGATCGGCCCGCCGAGCGGGACCAGCGCGGGCAGCGGCCGGCGGACCAGCATCAGCGGTGCCGCGGCCACCAGTTCACCGCCGGCGCGGACCAGCACCAGGCGCAGCCGCCCGGGCCGGCCGTACGACAGCCACCAGGAGTGCAGCCAGGCATGGCTCTGGAACGGGGTCGCGGCGGCGCACCGCTCGTGCAGGCGCTCCCAGGCGGGGCCCAGCGCGGCGAAAGCGTCCTCGTCGCTGACGAGTTCGGCGGTGTACGCCGGGTGCGCCGTGTACGTCGCCGTCACAGCTGGCCGTGCGCTTCGGCGGCGACGGCTGGGCCGGGCACCGAGGGCGCGTGTGCGGGATCCTCCTCCGGCCTGCGCCCGGGCCGCACCACCAGGGCGAGGCCGCCGAGCAACCCGCCCGCGCTCGCCCCGACCAGGCCGGTCACCGTCGCGGGGGGTGAGGCCGGCGCGGTCGGCTTCACCGCCCGGGAGAAGAGCAGGAGTTCCACGTGCGTGTCGGCCTTGGACTGGTTGGCCTGCCGCGTCAGCGCACGGGCGACCGCGTTGGCCATGGCGACGGCCTGCTTCGGGCGGGCGGAACTGGCCGAGATGGCGACCATCGGGGCGTCCGGCGACGTCGCGGTCCGCACGTTGTCGCGCAGGGTGCGCACCGACACTCCCGCCGGCACCTGAGCGTCGTCGAGCACCGCGAGCTGGGTGGCGACCCGGCCGTACGCCTGCGCGAAGCCCAGGGCGGAGGCGGTGTCGGACTTCTGGGTCGGTACGGCGACGACGTAACTGGTCGCCGTGTACGTCGGAGTCTTCAGCACGCCGTACGCGCCGCCGACCAGCCCGCCCGCGAGGACGCCGGCCGCCACCAGCGACCAGGGCGGGAGGGCCCGGGCCCGGAAGAGGGAGGAGATGCGATGCTGCCGGGGATGGTTCTCGGTCATGACGGACTGACTCCCTGTCGGGTCGGGACTTGGGGGCCCAGCACCGCGGCGTACACGTCCATGAGCCGGTCGGCGCTGTGGGTGATGCTGTAGTGCCCGGCCGCAGCGCAGGCGGTGCGGGGGCCGGGGCCGGTCCTGCGGACCTCGGCGAGCGCGCGGGCGTAGGCGCCGGCGTCGCACGGGACGCGCAGCGCGTCCGGGGCGGCCTCGGGCGGCAGGTCCTCCACGGCGGGGCAGGAGGCGTACCGGACCGGTAGCCCCGCCGCGAGCGCCTCCACGACCGCCAGGCCGAACGACTCCTCGGGGGACGGCGCGGCGAGCACGTCCATCGCCGCGGCCAGCGCGGGCAGGTCGGGTCCGGGCGAGCCGTCGGGGACGTACGGCCGCTCGCCGGTGAACAGCACCCGGTCGGCGACCCCCGCCTGCCGCGCGGTGCGGCGCAGGGCGCCCTCCTCGCTGCCCCCGCCGACCAGCAGCAGCCGGCAGTCGCCGGGGAGCCGGGCGAGGGCGTGGATCAGGACGTCGAAGCGCTTGCCGGGGGCGAGTCGGCCGACGCCGCCGATGACGAACGCGTCGTCGGGCAGTCCGAGGCGGGCACGGGTGCGCAGCCGGGTCACCGGGTCGAAGCGGAACCGTGCCAGGTCGATGCCGTTGGGTACGACCGTGATGCGCGGCGCGGGCACGCCCCAGCGGACGAGCCGGTCGGCGACCGTGCGGGAGACGGCCACCGTGGCCCGGCCCAGCCGCTCGCCCAGCAGGTACAACCCGCGTACGCCCGCGGTGAGCGGCCGGCCCTCCAACTGCGTGTCGCCGAGGGAGTGCTCGGTCGCGACGACCGCGCGGACCCCGGCCATGCGGGCGGCGATCCGCCCGTACAGGCAGGCGCGGTACAGGTGGGTGTGGACCAGGTCGTAGCGGCCCCGCCGGATGATGCGGGCCAGCCGCGGCAGCGCGGCCAGGTCGCGGTTACCGGTCATGCCGAGGTGCACCACCCGCACCCCGTCCGCCCGTAGCCCGTCGGCGACCGGGCCGGGGCTGGTCAACGTGACCACATCGCACTGGTTCGGCAAGTGCCGCAGCAGAAGCCGCAGTTGCTGCTCGGCGCCACCGGTCCCGAGGCCCGTGATGACGTGCAGTGCCTTCACCGCCGCCCCTCGACGGGACGGCGGCGCAGCCGGTGCAGCCGGTGCTTCAGATACAGCCGTACGGCTACGTCGTTCTGGCCGACGTACACGCGCGGCAGGGCGTGCGGCCCGTACAGGCCGCCGGGGTCGATGGCGCAGGCATAGCCGTAGCCGGCCTCCCGGACGGCGTTCACGGCCCGCTGGTCGGTCCTGCCGTACGGATAGCAGAAGCCGGCCACCGGTCTGCCGGTCAGCTCTTCCAGCAGGGCGCGGCTCTCGGTGATCTCGGCCTTCAGGGTGATGTCGTCGGCCCGGGTCAGGTCGACGTGGGTGAGACCGTGGGAGCCGATCTCCACGCCCGCCTCGGCGGCGCGCCGGATGCCGTCGGCGGTCAGCAGCGGCTTGCGCGGGCCCAGCGGGTCCCAGGCGTTGACGCCGCCGAGCCGGCCGGGCAGCACGAACAGGGTGGCCGTGCACTGCCAACGCGCGAGCAGCGGCAGGGCGTTGTCCAGGAAGTCGGCGTACCCGTCGTCGAAGGTGAGACCGACCAGGTTGTGCCCGGCTCCGCGCGCCCGCGCGGCGAGCAGCTCGTTCACCGACACGCCCCTGAGTCCCCGTCCGCGCAGCCAGCGCAGCTGCCGGTCCAGCCGGGCGGGGCTGACCGTGACGCGGTACGGATCGTCGGAGCAGTCGCCGACGGAGTGGTACATGGCGATCCACGGGACCGGGCCGGATCTGAGGGCGGCCGTGGAGTCGGTGCGGGTCTGGGACTCAACGCAAGAGGACATGGGCGAGCCTTCGGGCGAGGGTGCGGACGGGACGGAAAGCGGGCGCGAAGCCCTGGACACCCAGGGCCGTGCCGAGCAGAAGGAAAACGACGGTCACGGTGGCGGCCCCGGCGGCGAGCCCGGCGAGCGGCGTCGCGGGCAGGCCCGCGGCCAGGGCGCCGGCCGGCGCGGCGACCACCGCCGCCCCCAGCGGCCGGCTCAGCTCCCGCAGCACGGGCCGGGTCCGGATGGGCACGCCGCGGCGCCCCGTCCCGGCCAGCAGCAGGACGGCGGTGACGGTGATGCCGGTGGCGTTGGCGGCGGCGATCCCCGTCACCTGCCCGGCCCCGACCGTCCAGGCGCCGAGGCAGAAGGTCACCAGGATGCCGGCGGCCATCGCACCGACCGGGTACCAGGTGGCGCGTCCCGCGGAGAAGTAGGAGCGGACCAGGACGCCCGTCACTGTCTGGGCGAGCAGCCCGAGCGCGTAGACCCGCATCACGTCGGCGGTGGCCGCGGTGTCCTCGGCGGTGAACGCCCCCCGCTGGAACAACAGGGCGATCAGCTGCGGGGCGCAGGCCACGACCGCCGTGGCGCCGAACAGCACCAGAGGGGCGGCCAGCGCCAGATCCCGCTCCATCCGGTCCCGGGCCCGCTCGGTGTCGCCGTCGGCCAGCGCCCGCGCCACCAGCGGGAACGTGACGGTGCACAGCATCAGGGACAGCGTCATCGGGATCTGCGCGACCTTCTGCGCGTAGTTCAGGTGCGAGATCGCCCCGGCGGGCAGGCCGGAGGCGAGGAACCGCTCGATCAGCACCTGCGACTGCCGGCACAGCGCGAACAGCAGCACGGTGGCCATCAGCGGCACGTCCATCGGCTGGACCTCGGTGACGGCCTTCGGAGCGGCACTCGGGCTGCGCCGGCCACGCATCTGACCGACGAGTGACGGCAGTTGGACGAGCACCATCAGACAGCCGCCGGCCGCGACACCGAACGCGGCCGAGCGCACGCCCCAGTGGCCGCCGAGGACGTACATCGCCGTGATGATGCCGGTGTTGTACGCGATGTAGATCGCGGCCGGGGCCAGGAACCGGCGGTGGGCCCGCAGGGCCGCGCCGCAGTACCCGGCGAGGCCGAAGCTCAGCACACAGGTCGCGGTGAGCCGGGTGCAGTCCACGGCGAGGGCCGGGTCGGGCAGACCCGGCGCGAGAGCCGCGACGAACCACGGCGCGGCCAGCGCGAGCGCCGCGCCGACCGCCGCGAACGCCAGCGTGAGTCTGGGCAGCGTCCCGGCGACCAGCGAGCGGACCGGGTCCCCGGGAACGCCCTGGGCACGTCGGGCCAACGCCCTGCTGAACGCCGGGACCAGCGCGAAGGCCAGTCCGTCCTCGATGAGCAGCGTGGCCGCGAACTCCGGTACGGTCCAGGCGACCAGAAAGGCGTCGGTGTCCTGCCCGGCCCCGAACAGCCGCGCCAGCGACTGGTCCCGCAGCAGCCCCAGCAGCGCCGCCGCGACGGAGAGGGAAGCGGTGACCAGCGTGGTCCTGGCGAGGAACCGATTGGTGACCGGCGGCTCCTCGGTGACGAGGGACACCGCGCGGGCGCTCTCGCCCGGGGCGGTGAGCGGGGCCGCGGTGAGCGGCGGGGGCGAGGCGCCGGGGTGCACCGGGCCGGGGCGTGCCGGTGAGGCATGGGGACCGGCCGGAGCGGGAGGCACCGTCGAGGCGCGTGACCGGGCGGGAGCGGCCTGTACGGCCGAGCGGGCCTCCGGCAGCCCGGCCCCGCCGGGGCATGCCTCCTCACCCGGCGCCGGAGCGGCCGTCTCCGCCTGTGCCGCACCGGATTCCGGTCCCGGTACCCCGCCGGTCCTGGGACTCGTCATCGCACCTGCCTCCGGTCCCGCACCCGGCTCGCCGCCGGTCCCCGCGCCGACACACGGACCGGTCCCGGCCCGGGCAGGCGTACGTCGCCACGGACCGGCGTGAGGACCTGGCCCGCAGCCGTCAGGTGGGCCGGGCCGCACGCTGCCGGCTGGGCCGTGCGCCGTACCGGCGGATCGGTCAGGATCTCCGGGGCAGGGGTCGTCATCACCGTCATCGCAGGACGGCCTCCCCCGGAACCGTTCCCCGCTCGGACGTCACGGTGGCGCTGTCGGCGGTGGCGGCCCCGGGGCCGCCCACCAGCGCCCACCAGGCGACCAGGCCGAGGCACACCCCCGTCAGCACGGTGGACCGGCCCCCGATGTCGGCGTAGACGAAGTCGACGAGCTGCCAGACCAGCAGCCCGCAGCCGATCAGCGCGCAGTCCAGGCCCCGCCCGCCGACGGCGCGGACCTGCCGTAGCCCGCGCAGCCCGCACACCAGCAGGGCCAGCCAGCCGCCGACGAGGCCCAGCAACCCGGTCAGGCCCTGCTCGCCGAGCACCAGCAGGTACATGTTGTGCGGAGACAGCAGTGGCTGACGGCGGTAGGCGGCGCCCGCGCCCTCGGTGTCACTGCCGGACGACAGCGCGAGGGAGGCGTGTCCGTCGCGGTACTCGGGGAAGCCCTTCAGCCCCACCCCGGTCAGCGGGTGCGCCTGCCACATGCCGGCGGCAGCCGCCCACATCGTGTACCGGTCGGTGACCGACTGGTCGGGTGCCTCGGTGACCCGGGCGATGCTGTCGATCCGTTCCTGCAGCATCGCCGTACCCACCCCGAGCCCGCCCACCAGGACCACGCCCGCGGCCACCGTGGCCGCGCCGATCCTGAGTGCCCGGCGCGGACCGGCCAGCGCCAGCTGGGCGGTGACGGTGAGGGCGGTGGCGATCCAGGCGCCACGGCTGAAGGACAGGGCGAGGGGCGGGAGCAGGGCGAGGGCGCATCCCGCGGCGGTCGCGCGCACCCCGCAGGAGGAGCGGCCCAGGGCGAGGCCCACCGCGCACACCAGCCCCAAGGACACCGCCATCGCCATACCCATCACGTCCGTCGGCCCGAAGGTGCCGACCGCGCGGATGTCCTCGCCCTGGTAGGAGGCGCCGGTACCGGTGAGGTACTGGTGCACCCCGACCGCTCCCTGCCACAGCGCCAGGCCCACGAACGACCAGGCCAGCAGCCGGAAGTCGCGCCCGTCCCGGATCAGCAGCACGACCGCGGCCGGGACCAGGACGAAGACCTGCAGATAGCGGCCGAGGCCCGTGAACGCGGCGCCCGCAGAGACCGCGTTCATCGCGGCGAGTGCGAGACCGGCCACCGGCAGGCCGAGCACCACCGCCGCCGTGCGGGACAGCGGGCGGCGGCGCGTCCGCAGCAGGCGTACGGCGCAGAGGCCGACGACCAGCGCGGACAGCAGGTCGGCGGGGCCCGCGCCACCCTCACCGCCGGGGCGGACCGGCAGCGCGAGCAGCGCGACCACGGCCACCACGGCCAGCACCGGGGACAACCGCGCGGGGCGGCGGAGCGGCGGGGCGAGGGACATCGGTCAGCTCCCCGTCGGGCGCACGAGCGTGACGGCGGTGCGCAGCAGGATGCAGACGTCCTGCCACAGCGACCAGTTGTCGATGTAGGCGTTGTCGAACCTGGCCCGGTCCTCGATGGAGGTGTCCCCGCGCAGCCCGTTGATCTGGGCGAGCCCGGTGATGCCGGTCTGCATGCGGTGCCGGGCCGCGTAGCCGGGGTAGGTCTGGCTGAACTGGGTGACGAAGTAAGGCCGTTCGGGGCGCGGGCCGACCAGGCTCATGTCACCCCAGAGGACGTTCCACAGTTGCAGCAGTTCGTCCAGCGAGGTCTGCCGCAGGAAACGGCAGAAGGGGCTCATCTGCCGCTCGCCGGCGACACTCCAGCGGGTGGCCGACTCGTGGTCGTCGACCGGGCGGTGGGTGCGGAACTTCAGCAGCGTGAAGGGGCGGTCGTCCTTGCCGATGCGCTCCTGCCGGAAGGCCACGCCGGGTCCGTCGGTGAGCCGGAGCACGACCGCGCACACCAGCAGTACCGGGCTGACCAGTACCAGCAGCGCCCCGGACACCGTCACGTCCAGCAGCCGCTTGCCGACGCTGCACCGCCGCGGGCCCAGGTTCAGGCGCCGGACGGCGAACCCGGCCAGCTGGTCGCGCGTCTCGTACGGGGGGCAGTCCGCGTCCAGCTCCCACACCGTGCAGCCGGACTCCGCGAGCGCCCGCAGCAGCGGCCCCTTCTCGGTGCGCACGGCCGGGGCGACGGTGAGTACGACCCGCACCCCGTTCTGGATGAGCGCCCGCTCCACCTCCTCGTCGGTGGTGAGCACGGGCAGGCCCGTGCTGCCGTCGGGGTTGTCGGTGACGACGCCCACCGGCCGCACCCCGCAGCCCGGGTGACGCAGCAGCGACGCGGCCACCCGCTGCGCGGTCGCGGCGGGCCCGATCACCAGGGCGGTGTGCGGGCGCCGCAGCAGCGCGACCCGGCGCCGCCAGTGCACCGTGCCGCGGCCCGCACAGGCCGCCACCGCGTGCAGCGTCCAGCCGAGGAGCAGAGTGGGGGCGGCGAGGGAGCGTCCGGGGTCGTGGGCGGCCAGCAGGGCGGCCAGGCCCAGCCAGGTCACCGCGATCCGCCCGCACACCAAGGGCAGTTCGTCGAGGACTCCCGGCACCGGTCGCGTGGAGTTCGGTCGCAGCAGCAGCGCGCCGGACACCAGGACAGCGGCCAGCAGCGGGCTGCCGGAGGCCGGGGTGAGCGCGACCGCGCCCACCAGCGCGGCGATCAGGTCGGCGGCGAGCAGAGGCAGCGGGGAGGCGTGCCGTTCCGGCGGGCGCCGCGGCGGCAACCGGAAGCCGCTGTCGGCGCGGGACGGCAGGACCGAGACGGGCGTGAGTCCGTTGTCCCATGGCTGCGCGCCGGGGGAGGGGACGGTGTTTTCCGCAATCACGAGTGGATGGGCTCCCTGCACTCGGAGGGCACGGGTGGTCGGTCGCCGAGGAGTTCGCGGTAGAGGACCGCGACCTGTTCGGCGGTGTGCCGCACGTCGTGTGCGGACAGGACGTGTCGGCGGCCCTGGTCACCGAGCGCCGCGCGCAGCGGCGGATCGGACAGCAGCCGGGTGATCGCACCGGCCAGTGCCGCAGGGTCCTCCGGCGGGACGAGGCAGCGCGTGGCGAGGGCGGCCGGCAGGCTCTCGCGGGCGCCGTCGACATCGGTGAGGACGACGGGCCGCCCGCAGCCGAGGGCCTCCAGCGGGGCGAGCGCCATGCCCTCCCAGCGCGAGGGGAGCACCACCAGATCGGCGGCCCGGTACCAGGGCACGGGGTCGGCGACCGCACCGGTGAACCGCACGGAGGGGTGGGCGTTTCGGCGCAGGGCATCCCGGTCGGGCCCGTCACCCACCAGTACCAGCCGCGCGTCCGGCACCGCCTCCAGCACGTCGTGCCAGGCTCGCAGGAGTACGTCCTGCCCCTTCTGCCGGCACAGGCGTCCGACGCAGACCACGACGGGGGGCGCCCCGGACTCACCTTCGGTGCTCCCGTCCGCACGACCCGTGCGGCTTTCGTGGCCGGGCGCGGGTGCCCCTGGTGGGGTGTTCCCCCCGTCGGCGGTTCGCGGTGCGTGCGCGGTGACCGGCGGGGAGCCGGAGGCCGCGCCGGTGGACGGAGCCGGTGCGAAGTGGTCCACGTCGATGCCGTTCCGGATGACGGTGTAGTGGGCGCGTACCCCGGCGCGCAGGCCTGAGGTGCGCTCCGCCTCGCTGACGCACACGACCCGGTCGGCCCAGCGCGCCCCCCACCGCTCCCAGCGCAGCGCGAACGCGGCGGTGAGTCCGCCGACCGCCTCGAAGGACCAGGCGTGCGGCTGGAACACGGTGGGAACGCGGCCGCGGACGGCGAGCCGGCCTGCCAGGCCCGCCTTGGCGCTGTGGGCGTGCACCAGATCGGGCCGTACCTCGCCGATCAGGCGTACGAGCCGCCGTACTTCGCCCGGCAGCCCCGGTCCCGGGGACCGGCAGGCCTGCCAGTCCCGCACGTCGGCTCCCAGGCCGCGCAGTTCCTCGGCCAGCGGGCCGCCGGGGCAGGCCGCCGTGACGCGCAGACCCGCCGCGAGCTGGGCCCGCACCAGGTCGCGTACGACCCGGGCGACACCGCCGTCGACGGGTTGGGCAAGGTGCAGGACCCGTGGCCGGGAGCCGGGCGCTGGCTGGTGCATTCGCGGGATACCTCGCTCACGGGGGGCACTCGGGACTCCGGTCGGGAAACGCGCCTCAATTCCGGGCGTCCACGGCGACGAAGAGCGCGCCGGCCCATGCCGCGTCCCGGTGGGAAACGAGCCGGAAGCCCAACTGGTCACCGCCGTCGCGCAGGGCCGAACCGAGATCGAACACATCCGAGTCGTAGCCGAGCGTGTTGGCGTAGGCCGGAACCCGCCGGGCCGGTTCGTCACCCGGTTCGCTGATCGTGGAGTTCAGTACGTCGTCCGCGGGATCGGCCGCGTCGCCCAGTGCGGCGGGCTCGCTCCGGCGCCCGGTGGCGAGCGTGAGCGAGTCGCCCGCGACGCCCCGGTCGCCGTCGTAGGCGACCAGGCCGACGTGTCCGCCCGCGCCGGCCGGCACGGGGCCGTCGCTCGGCCGGATGTCCACCGGGGAGTCGAGGGAGTCGAAGCCGTCCCAGAGGGACAGCTCCCGCAGCGGTTCCGCGGGGTTCTCGTACGCCACCACCAGGGTCCAGCCGCCCCACGCCCCGGCGGCCGACTGCCCCATGGCGGTGTTGACCTGGGCCACGGTGTACAGGCCGGAACCGCTGTCGCGGACCAGTTCGGTGACGTCCGCCGAGGCCTGGAAAGCGTCCGCGCCCTGCGCCACCCGGTGCCCCACGACCGTGTCGGCGAGGAGTTCCTTGTACTCGCCGCCGGGCTCGGCGATCAGCACGCGCCCGTTGTCCTGCGGCGGTTTCTGCTCGCCGACGCGCAGGTTGCCGCCCCAGTACAGCCGGGCGTAGGTCACCCGGCCGCCCGCGGGGACGCGGACCTCGGCGCGGGAGGAGTTGTAGGTGTTGGGGTCGTGGTCGACGTCGACGTAGAACATGTCGAAGTCGCCGTTCACCGCGGTCCGTCCGTCGCGGACGGCGCCGCAGTCGGGCGCCTCGGGGACGCGGCAGCTGATGGTGGCGTTGGCCGCGCGGACGAAGCCGCCGTGCTGGACCGCGTGGTAGCGCTGTTCGAAGGCCAGGCGCGGTGTCTCGGGGGAGGGCGGCGCGACCGGTCTGGCGGCGGCCGTGGCCGGAAGGGCGGCGAGAGCGACGGCGCCCGCCGTCGTACGCAGCAGCGGACGCAGGAACTTGCGCATGACTGGCGGAGCCTTTCGCATATGCCGGAGAGATCCGTAACTCTAGTGGATTTCCCGACTAATGCGGAGAAACCGGACAAGTGTGTCGATGTCATGGAGGTGATCTCGCGGGCGGGCGGTCCGGTTCACCCTCCCCGGATGGATTACGCACGGTGTGCGAGCGGTTGCAGCGTGCGAGCAAAGGTTCGAGGGTGAGCACAGGTCCCGACGTCCACCGAAAGGAACCCCCCATGCGTGTTCTCCCGACACGTCGTCTCGCGTCCACTGCCGCCTGCGCCGCGGTCCTCGTCGCCGTCACCGGCCCGGCAGCCCTCGCGGCCCACTCCGTGCAGGAACGTGAGCATGCCGCGTCCCAGGCTGCCGTCCCCGGAGCCGAGAAGCTGCTCGCCCAGGTCAGATCCCTCAGCGCCGCCGACCCGGTCCTCCACCCGGTCGTCGAACTGGTCGACCAGGCACTGAAGAAGGGCACGCTGCCCGCCGACCAGGCGAAGCGGCTCGGCGACGCGGCGAAGAAGGCCGTCGCCGAGGCCGCGGCGCACCCGGCCGCCCTGGCGATGCCGACGACGGCGCCCACGCAGCCCGCGGCCCCCACGGCATCCGGCAGCCCCACCGCAACCGCCACGTCCAGCGCGCTCCCCCACCCCACCGTGACGTCCAGCTCCTCCCTGCCCGCGGCCCCGGCTCGCGCGGCGGCGGCCGGCAGCGCCAAGCAGCCCACGGTCCGCGACCTCTCCGGCGACCTGCAGACGGTGGTTCAGTCGATCAGCAACCTGGTCAACGCCGTCACCACCAACCTGGGCCAGGTACTCCCCGCGGCCACCGGTCTGGTGACCGACCTCGTCGGCCTGATCACCGGGATCCTCGGCGGCGTCCTGCCCACGGCCTCTGTGTCCGCCTCCGCGTCCGCGTCCGCGTCCGCCCCGTCCCTGTCGACCGGGTGACGCCGCGGGATCTCATATGTCTTGTGGAGGCGGGGGTTTCCGGCCCGCCCGGACCTCGTTAGGCACGGCGTCGGACATCACCTGGTGACGTGAGTCACCGAAGAAAGGAACAAGATGAAGTCCCTCAAGGCCGCCGCCGTCGTCGCCGGTTCCCTGGCCCTCGCCGGCGCTGCCGCGCCCGCGTTCGCCTCCGGCGCCAACCTGACGCCGCAGAACCTCGACGGCACGCTCAACAAGCTCACCGGCGGTCCCGTCGCCACGCAGAACGTGCTGCCGGTCAAGGGTCAGTCGGTCGCGCTCGACACCGAGAAGAAGGACTCCCCGCTCGGCACCGTCAAGGGCGCCGCCTCCTCCCTCACCCAGAGCGGTGGCCTGCTCGGTGGTCTCCCCGTGCGCCACTGACGAGATCCTTCCCCCACGGGCCGGTACCGCATCCGCGGAACCGGCCCGTGGCGTGTCGCTACCTGATTCGCGGGACCGGCCCGTGGCGTGTCGGTACCTGATTCGCGGATCCGGCCCGTGGCGTGTCGGTATCTGATTCGCGGGACCGGCCCGTGGCGTGTCGGTATCTGATTCGCGGATCCGGCCCGTGGCGTGTCGGTATCTGATTCGCGGATCCGGCCCGTGGCGTGTCGATAGCCCATCCGCGGATCCGGCCCGTGGCGTGCTGGGGACGGGCCCCCGATCGTGTGAGAACGGGGACTGCTGGGCCCCCGCGGCGGGGTGGGGGCGCGAACGCACGCCGGCGCCCGCGCGCCGCGCGTCAGCGGACGACGACCCCTTCGGACGGTGACCCCAGGCGTCCTCTCCCGGTTAACGGTACGGACATGACGGAAACTGGACGAGGAGCGCGCGATGGTCGTCGGTGCCGACGGGGTGACGGTGGGCACGGAGCGGCGGATCACAGCGGGTACGGGCAGACCGTCGCGCAGAGAGGTGGCTCGTGGGCTGCTGGCCTGCGCCGTGGTCCTGACACCGGCACCGGTCGGCACCGCCTCGCGTCCCGCGCCCCCGGCACAGCACCCCGACCGCAGTCGCTTCGAGGAAACCTACCGCGGCCGCCGCATCGAGGGCGTCCCGGTGCCGGTCGCCGGCCGCGAGACGACCGACCGCGACTGGCGGATCACCGTCGACGGCAACCCGCTCCACCTGATGCGGCGGGCCGACGGCACCTGGCTGAGCATGGTCGACCACTACACGTCGTACCGGACGCCGCTGGAGGCCACCCGCGCGGCCGTCGACGAGCTCGCCCCCGGACTGCGGCTGCACGGCCCGGTCCCGGGCTCCCCCGGCGGGCAGCCGGCGGGGGGACATACCCACGGGGGAGGGCGGCATGGCGTACGTGCGTAAGGACGTCAGCACGCTCACCGCAAGCGAGCGGCGGCGGTTCGTCAACGCGCTGCTGGAACTCAAACGCCGCGGTGAGTACGAGGAGTTCGTGCGCATGCACATGGACTACTACACCCCCGACGGCGAGGACGGCCTGCGCACCGCCCACATGGCGCCGTCCTTCCTGCCCTGGCACCGCAGGTTCCTGCTGGAGCTGGAGCGGGCGCTGCGCCGCGTGGACTCGTCCGTGACCGTGCCGTACTGGGACTGGACCCGGGACCGTACGAAGACGTCCGTGCCCTGGACGAGCGACCTGCTCGGCGGCAACGGGCGAAGCTCCGACCGGCAGGTGATGACCGGACCGTTCGCCTACTCGGCGGGCCACTGGACCATCAAGGAGAACACCACCGACGCCAACTTCCTCACCCGGGACCTGGGCCGTTCCGCCGCCCCCATCGAGCTGCCCACCAGCGGAGACGTCAAGCGGGCGCTGGACGACCCCGTCTACGACGTGTCGCCCTGGGACTCGACCGCCACCAAGGGTTTCCGCAACAAGCTGGAAGGCTGGGGAGCCGGCACCGGCAGCGCCTCCTGGCGCAACCACAACCGGGTGCACCGCTGGGTGGGCGGTGCCATGCTCGGCAGCGCGTCCGTCAACGACCCGGTGTTCTGGCTGCATCACGCCTTCGTGGACCTGCTGTGGGACCGCTGGCAGCGTGCCCACCGCAACCACCGCTACCTGCCTGCCGACCCACCCGGTGCCGTCGACAAGCAGCACCGGCGGGTCGTGGCCCGCCACGAGCGGCTCCCACCGTGGGAGGAGACCCCGGACCAGCTGGAGGACCTGAGCCGGATCTACCGATACGGATGAGACGGGCCGAGGCGCCCGGCGAGACGCGCAGACGCCGGGCGACGCCGATCCCGTCGCCTGCGCCGGCGACGCGTACAACAGGCGCCAGCGGACCGGCGATTGCTCGGACTCGTCAAGGACGAGCGTCGACCGCGCGCCTTCACCGCGGTGGCCCCGGGCGCGGACAGCCCCGGGCGGGACACCGAGACGGCCGGGCGCCCGGCGAAGAACACCGCGCGGTGCCGCACCACCACCCGACGTCGGCGCGCGACGATCCCGCTCACACCTGACACCTGCCGGACCGTCACCTCGGCCGCGGCGACCGCCGTGGTCACCGCCGTGGTGACGACCACGGCGACGGTCCTTGATCGACGTCCCCCGGCTGGAACCCCGAAAAGGGCGGCTGAGCGAGGTCCACGCCACGACGCTACCGGTGGCTCGTCGGTGACGTTGCGACGCGCCCCGGCAGCCGGCCCGGGCGCCGTCTGGCCGGGATGCGGTCGGCCCTGGTCGTGAGCGCGTCGCACCGTCGCCGACACCGAGCACCGACCGCGACCACCGCCGACATCAGCGGTGAACCGACCGCCCCGTTGGACGGCGGATCAGCGACCCGCGCCGGCCACCGGAAACCTGCGCTTCCCGGATCCGGCCGTCGCTGCCGGAACGGCACACCGTATGCACCGCAACCACCCGCGGAAATCCGGCGACAGCCGGACGGCGCCGTGCCCTTCCGGTGATCACCGGGGGCGGTCCGGCGCTCTTCCACGTGCGCCTACGCTCACGATGACCAGCAAAAAGCCCTCCCGAGCGGGAGGGCGGTGCCTGGCGCCCCCGGCAGGACTCGAACCTGCGGCCAAGCGCCTAGAAGGCGCCCGGTGGGTCGCGTATCGCACCCTTCCTGACCTGCCCCTCTTCCCGTGCTCGGCGTCTCGTGGACCAGCCTTCGACACGCATTCGACTGGTGGCGGCCAAGTATCCGGTAGAGACCGGATCGAGGCATCAAGATCACAAAAAGCCTCTTTTACGAGGCTGACTTCCCCCCTCGTGGCGCGCACTGTAGCTGTAGCGAGGCTGGGCGTTGGTACCACAGTTGGTACTGCCTTACCGGACTGTCATGGACCACGCTGGGACTCAGATCGATCGGCAAGGCGGTACGCGTGGACACGACCACTCGGGCACCGACTCCGGCCCTCGAACACGAAATCCTGACGGAGCCACAGGGGTACGGGAGGTGTGATGGATAGTCACTGGGAGTGCAACGGCCCAGAACCGTCACCGATTGATCGGAATCTCATAGACGATCTCGCAGTGAGCGGCGGGCACCACGATGTCCGCCGTCTCCACGGGCCGCCCCTCGTCGCTGTAGTACGTCCGCCGGATGTGCGTGACGAGCGCGGCCTTCTGGATGCCCAGGAGTGACGCCTCCTCGGCGGTCGCCTGCCTCGGTTCGGGCTGCTCCACGGCGTGGCTGACGGCGATCCCGATCGCGGCCATGCGGTTCACGACACCCGCCCCGGCATGCGGGCCTCCCTCGGGGAGGACGATGATGGTGCCGGCGGTGAGGTCGTATGGCTCCCAGCTCGTGGACAACTGCACCGGCCTGCCGTTACCCAGGAACTCGTACGTCGTCCGGACGCACAGGTCACCCTCGGCGATGCCGAGTCGCGCCGCGATGTCCGCCGGAGCCGGCACCTTGGCCTCAGTCCGGCTCTCCCAATCCCCTTGCCTGCCCACGGCCTTCATGTCCGCCCGGAACGGCGACCCGTCGGGCCGCTCACGGGCGGACGAACGGACCACCCGTACCCGCTGCCGGGGCTCGGCGACGTACGTGCCCGAACCGGCGCGGCCCTCCAACACACCTTGGGAGATGAGCAACTCCTGCGCCCGGCGGACCACGTTCTCGCCGACCCCGTACTCCTGGCCGATCTGGGCGCGGGACGGCAGACGGTCCCCGGGCTCCCATACGTGTTCCGCGATCCGGCGCCGGAGCTCGTCGGCGATGCGGAGATAGGGCGGCTGCTCAGGCATATGGAAAATCTAGTCCACTAGCTCATCTAGTTAACTAGCTTTACTGAAAGTGATCGCCGGTTGACGGAGGCTGCCCTGTGCCCGCTTCGGGATCTCGCGTGGCGGCCATCGCCGCCCGGCTGTCCGCTGTCGGGCTTCCCACGCGTGTGGAGGAGTACGACCGCTACACGTCGGTCGAAGCGGAGATACCGGAAGCGCTCTCCGCTGACTTATGGCGGGAGGCCCTGGAAGTAGTGGCCGAGGCCGATCGGTTCGGCCTCCTCGCCACCAGCCTGAACGGCCGCACCCTCTGGGCGGTCGTACACAAAGCGGTCCCCGCGACGGGCGATGTCGGGGGACCGAGCCATCAGCGATAGGAGCTGAGCAGCGTGCTCAACCGTATCCGCCATGCCGTCTCGCTCACCAGAGCGCGGTACGCCCCCAAGGGCAGGCACCGCCGCCCCTTAACGACGTCCCGCTCGACGGTCGCCCCAGCCTGCCCGCCGTCCGCCGATGCGTCGAGGCGGCCACTGGGTCGGGTTTCCGACATCGCCAAGCACCGACTCCCGCTCGCGGGGGAGGACAACGCACTCGTCCGCCCCTACGTGCTGGCCTGGGAGCAACGAGTACGGCCACGGACGGTGGTCGTCGCCTCCCATCTGCCGGCTGAAGCCTGGTCGACCCTGGCGGGGGCCCGCTGATGACTCCACGCCAACAGCTCCGCATCACCGAAGCCTCTGCCGTCCCCTACCGGTCGACCACCTGCCGTATCGGCACACACCCGCTCTGCACGGAGTCTTCTCCCGTCTCCGCGCCGATCGACCTACCGGTTGTCTACGAGACGTGCGCGTGCCCGTGTCACTCGATCCCGGGCCACTCAAAGCCCAGGGAGGTGCAGCGGTGAGCGGCTGGGCACCGGGTGGCGCGCTGGTCTCCACGGTCGAGGTCACGGCGACCACCGTGCAGCGGGGCGACGTCATTCAACTGGGCGGCAGAGCGTGCCGGGTCATGGACCTATTCCAACTTCCCCAAGGGGCCAAACGGCTTCTCTTCGAGTCGGGCGAGCTGCTGACCATACACACGCGAACCCGGCTCGCCGTCGTTCGCGTGCAGAGAAGGCGGTGACCCGGCCCGTGCCTTCACGCCATCACGACATCGCCGACGATCTCCGGCGCCAGATCACAACCGGCGCAGTCAAACCGGGTGAACGCCTGCCGTCCGAGGCAGACCTCGCCGACCGATACAAGGTCAGTACGGCCACACTGCGAAGTGCGCTCGCAGTACTCCAGGGCGAAGGCCTTGTCGAGAAGATCCACGGGAAAGGCAACTTCGTCCGCCGCTGCCTCCGCAAGGTCGTGTACGTCGGGGGGTGGGGAACGCTGGATCCATGGACCGCCGCTGAAGCGGCCATGCGCGTAACTGTTCGCACCGCCACCGTGCAGGCAGACGGCCATCTGACGTCCTTGCTGAGGGTGCCGACGGGCAGCCCTCTCGCCGAGTTCTTCTGCATCAGCCAGATGGGACAGTCACCGAACGGTCTGGCCCGCATTTACATCCCGCGCGACCTGGCGCCGGCCGGGGTGCTGGGCGACGACTCCTCGTGGCGGGACACGGCCACGCGCTTCGCCGTCCTCGGCTCGGCACCGGCAACTGTCCGGGAGACGGTATGTGCTCGCCCACCGACATCGGACGAGGCATCCGCCCTCCGGATCGGCCCAACCGCGGCAGCCCTCGCGATTACACGGGTCGCGACCGACGCCACCGGTCGTGTCGTCGAGGCCGCGCTACTCGTGTTCCCAGGAGATCGCGTCGACGCGGTCTTCACCACCCACGACGTGACCAATGAGAAGGGAACCCAACTATGACGGCACCAAACGAACTGCGGCTCCTCCCGTGGTCGGGGCCGGAGGGCAAGCCCTGCTACTTGGACACCGACGACAAGGCCGGCTACATGTCCCGCCTGGCGGACAACATCGAAGCGGTGCAACTGGGGACGGCGGCCGAGTTGCTGGAGCATGCCTCCGCCACCCTCGACGACCAGGACGCCGGCCCGGAAGACTTGCAACGGCTGGCGAGGGAACTGACCAGGGCGTTGCGGGATGTTCTCCGCGTTGCAGTCAGCCGCGGTCACCTCCTGGCGGTGAGCGACCTTCATCGCTCCTGAGGACCGCTGACCAGCGGGACAGCAGATGCGGTGGGCTTCTGCCGTTGTCGGTCGGCGTCGACTGACAACGTCGGCCAAGGGACGGCCTGGACGACCCGCCGCGCTCTACTTTGCGCTGGCCGTAGCCTGTGGGCGACGAGGAGGGAGACATGGTGTTGGGGGTGCAAGGGGTCACGACGCCTGGTCGCCGGCGGCACGAGCTACCGCTAGCGGCTGCGACGCAGGCCAACCTACGGCCAGGCGCTCTGCGGGCCGCCGTGTACGCATGCCGTGGAGCATGCAGGGCACTCTGGGACGACCCTCATCGTCACCACGAACCAAACCTCACACCGGCAACTGGCTAGAACGCCCAGGCAGCCCAGTTCTGCCCTTGATGTCGCCGACGCCATCACGGTCGCGTTCCATCAGGGATTGCCCGTGCGGGCTCACCGTTCCACCACGACCAGTCCGCCGGCCTTCTCCCCCTCACTCTGAACTGGGCGACGGTGAGCACCGTGACTCGTAACCTGCTAGGCCGCCCTGAACCTCCCACGTGACGCGCTCGGCCCCTATAGGTTGCGAGGATGGACACTTACCTGGTCACGCTGCCCGTCGACTTCGATGAGGAACCCACCAAGGACTACCTCAGCGAACTCAACTCAGCTCTGGCCGACTATGACCCCAGGCAGAAGCACGGCGAGCTCTTCTGGACTCGCAATGCTGACACGGGTACTCACACGATCCGACTGGTCGTGGAAGCCGACGATAAGGTCTCAGCACAGCGGAAGGCCCTCAAGATCGCCAACGCGGCCCTCCTGGACACTGGCCACACCGTGGCATCGGCTCGGATCGATGACCGAACAATTGACGCCCAGCTCTGGACGGCATGACCTGGCACGGCCTCGACCTCTTCGTCCCGAAGCAACTTGGGTAAGGGCTCGGCCTGGGGCCGGTGTGCTCCTCACCTGCGCTGATAGTCCGCCGACGTCCGTGCTCGTCCGCCGTTGTCCGTCAACGTTGTCACGCAGTTAGACACTCACACAGTGGACGTCGCATGAGCTTCAGTCACCCGCGAACCATAGGTAAGTGCCTTGGGTGGCCGCGCACTCCTCCAGCATCGTTGCGAGGGCGTCCAGTGCAGCGAGCTGACGTTCATCGCCACATCTCTGCCTCAGACCGTGGATCTCCCGGAGGGCGGGCCGGTGGGTTCGTGCGCCTAGTGGTCGTCACCGGCCACTGTTGTGCAGCCTCGGACGGCCCAGAGACGCCCTTACTTCGGCGCTCTCGGCTGACGGCCGGCACTTTCGATGCGCTCCGTCGGCGCCTCAGCCGAGGACACTCAGCCACGATGGCGGGTGCGCTGACCGACCACGCACGCGTGTGCCTCGATTGCTGCGAGGCTTGAGCTGACGTCTACCACCGCCACGCGTTGTTGGTGTCCGTCGCTGTTGATGTCAGCCATGGATGTCAAGTGCCCCGCCGGTACGGCGACGGTAGACGGCAGGGTCGGTTCCGGGTGCCGGAGCCAGGGACAGGTCCAGGTAGCACGGGCGGTCGGGGTCGCCAAGTGGTCACTGGGCAGGGGAGCAGGAGAGCCCTAACATGCCGCGCCATGGGCATCGAGGCGAAACGCATCGCGCAGCTGGCTGACGAACTCAAGGTTGGGTTTTGCGGTCTCAGCCTGGCCATACTTCCGCTAGCTGACCCCCGTCAGCCGCTCATGGCCATCTACCGCGACCTGTACGGGCAAACCGCTGACTCACCGCTGGTCATCTACCGCAATGATGGTACGCCGCACTCTGCGGAGCGGCTGACGGACATCTTTGCCAAGGCCAGCTCAACTGCGGGTGCTGGACTCGGTGAGGACCTGCTGAACTTCGCTACGATGCATGGTGCAGCCCGCCTGGGTGATGCCATCCAGCGCGCGGGGCTGAGTGACAGGACAAGCCCGTTGCTTCAGTTCGTGCGCCACTTCCGCAACGCCTGTGCGCACGGCAATCGTTGGCACTTTCAGAACGCGGAACCGAGGCAGCCAGCAGAGTTGCGCGGCATTATCCTGACATCGGCGCTGCACGGCTCCAAGGCGGCCGGGGGCACTGTTGGTGCGGGCGACTACCTGGACATGCTCGACGACGTGGCGGCCCACTTCCGGGCCTGAGGCTCGTCAGTCCGTCTCGATGACAGCCAGGACAAGCCGCCTCTGTCACTTGCCATCCGCTTGCGTCATCGGCCCGCTGGCGCCGACTGGATGACGGGTCATCACGATGCGTTGGATCATGCCATTTCGCTACAGGCTGGTCATCGACTGATCGCGCGGTACCGTGATAGGTCGGTGACAGTGCGTGTGGAGGAGGGGGCAGGTGCAGCAGCCTGATGCCCGCAAGAAGACGATCAACCCCAGCGCGTACAACGCACTGGCCGACGCTCTCTGGTTGATCTACTGGAACAAAGATCCTTTTGAGCTGTACGTCCGCGGGATGCTGAAGGACCACAGCGAGCTCCTGCCGCAGCTCAACTTCCAGGCCACCAAGCGCGAAGTCTCCGGCCAGTTGGTCAAACTGCTGCGGGCCAATGAGACCCGGTACCTGGACGTGACCGTGGCGCTCATGCTCGACATCGCCGCCATGGACCGGTTTCCAAACCTCGAGCGACAGGTCGATGGTGACATCATGGTGGCCAAGGCCACGGCGGCCGTCGCGGAACTGCGGCGCTGGACTGGCAAGCAGCAGGACATCATCAAGGAACACGAGGAGCACGCGGCGGCCATAGCCGAGAGTGCGAAGAAGGACCAGGACGGCCGGGTCTTCGCCCAAGCTCATGACGATCTGAGGCAACGGTTCATCGTGATGCACGCGGCGACCGACAAGCACCAGCGGGGGACGGATTTCGAGGGCTTCATCAACGAGCTGTTCGCCCTGTACGACTTGGAGCCGCGGGCGGCCTACATCATGGAGTACGAGCAGATCGATGGCGCGTTCTCCTTCGACACTGACTACTACGTTCTTGAGGCTAAGTGGTGGAAGGAGCGCATCGGCCGACGGGAGCTGGACGTCTTCAAAACCAACATCGAGCGCAAGGGCAAGAACACCCTCGGCTTGTACGTCAGCATGAGCGGCTTCACCTCCGATGCCCTGGCGATCTACAGCCTTAGCACGCCGTTCATCACGATGGACGGCGGCGACTTCATGGCTGTGCTGGACCAACGCATCCGCCTGGACGACCTGATGTCTCACAAGAGGAAGCACGCCAGCCAGACTGGTCACTGCTATCTGCCCGTCTCCGAGATCTTCTCGAGGATGGAATAACCTAGTAGGAGAGGCGGAGAGCCAACAGCGGCTTTCCGGGATGGCATTGAGAGTCGGTCCGACGGGGGTACGGAGACGTGAGGTCGGTGGAGTCTCAATGGGTAAGGCAAGAGATTTCTCCTTGCCCTGGGTCTTGCCGGGGATCTTGGTGACCTGAGTTTTGCTGCTCAGAGACGGTGGGTCCATGCGCCTGGTGGTCGTCGTTGGTCGTCATTGGCCATTGTCGAGCGACCTCGGACGGCCCAGAGACGGCCAAGCCGCGGATCACATGAACGGCCTCAGTCGGCGGAGGAAGCCCGCCATGCGGGGTGATCCGTCCCTCTTCCATGTCCCACCACTCCATGGCTACGCCATAGCTGAGGAACATCTACACCTTGGCGAGCTCGGCGGCCGGCGGACCTCCGGCGCACGCGGCTGAAAGCGACCGAAACCGAGACGGACCGCCCAGCTAGGCCACGGACTTGTCTTCGGCCTGCTCCGCCGTGCCGATCACATGCTCCATAACTACTCGCGTGTACTCCCACAGGGCTGCCAGCAGGTCCGTGACGCCGAAGGCACGGCCATCGGGCAAGACGACTTGGACCTGAGCCGTGATGCTGTACCGCCCCTGGACAGACCTGATGCGGCCGTTGGTCCGATGCCGGAGCAGGACGGCGCCATCTTCAAAGGGAGCAACAACCACCTCAGTGTCGGGCGGCACGCTAGCGGCTGCCCCCTCTTCAGTTTCGAACTCGACTGATGGTGCGTGCTCGATGCTCTGCGGTGCCAGATCCGGCTTGACCTGTAGATGGTGCTTGGTGCTGTTGTCTAGGTCGCGCAGAACCAACAGCAGATCTTCATCCAGGGTGCCGCCGTGCTCGGGCCTCTGGAACGGCTGCACCTGCTCTAGAGCGTCGCGGCACCAGTCGGCCAAGCAAGTCAACGCCTTCTGCCGGCTCTTCCACTCCTTAGGCGTGCCGCTGATGGGGAACATGAGTGCTTTGAGCTGCTTCTCATCCGTCACACCAGACTGCCGCGCTATGGCCACGACCAGATTGTCGAGGGTGGGTCGGAGGTGGTTGACAGCTTCTCCGAAGCGGAAGCCCCAATCGGCGAGTGGCGGAGGGTGGAGGTACCTGGAGCTGTAGCTCCCAGCTGAGCCGATCTTCGGCGATGCTTGCTCGTACGCCATAAGCGTTGCTGCCGCCCCAAGCTTGCATGTCGGCTGACAACTCCGCTCCAAGCTGATGCGCTCGCGTCAGTCGGCTAATCTGGTCGGAGAAGTCCACTTTGCACCCTATTCTCGCTACTTGGCGCCACTTTACTGCCGCCTTTCGGTGGGATCCCTCAGTTTTGCGTACCACTGGCCGTAGACCTTCGGGCCCCTCCGATCACAGCAACGAGGCCTCAGCTTGGGATGCTGCGATCACGCGCGGCCGGTGCGGGCACTGACCTGGGCGAACGGCTGAGGTGAGGCATCATCGGGCTCGGTTGCTATCCCCGTGGTTCCCCGCTGTCCCCACTGGATTTGAGCGCTTGGGGTGCGGTCGAGCATCCCCGTCGAGACTTGATGTCGCCTGAACACGTAGACGAGGCACCCGTACGAGCTGGCAGGGGTCTGACATGCCCCACCGTTCCTGCAGCAGCGGTTGAGAGCGACAGCTCACTGCCGTGCCGCCAGCCGCTGGACCGCTCCAGGGAAGACTTCTGCCATTGGTGCTCGCTAGGTTGGCTACAGGTCTGGGACCCACGCGCGGGGCGTGCGACCCCATGCACTCTGCGTGCCGCAAGTCCCCGCCCTTCCTGCGACGACTCGCCTGACATGGCGTCATTCTTCACCTAGCCTGAGGTCTACAAGGCTGAGGGGGTCCCTTGCTTCACACTCGCATGACGCGTGCACGACTTTACGTCCTCGTGGACTCGTTCGAATCTGACGTACGGCAGATGATCCTGCGGTTCATTCTCGACCACATGAGTGAGACCGAAGCCCTGGGTGACAGCTACGTCCGGGCAGCTGAACGCCGTCACGCTGACGCCACTGACGACGAGCTCTCGATTGTCGAATACCTCGACATGCGTGAGGCGTACGACATTCTGAACCGCCATCGGGAAGCGCTCCCTGTGGAACTGGCCCGAGAATTGCGCCTCGGCACGCCACGGATGGACACCCTGGTGCCGATCCGCAACCGCGTTATGCACGGACGCCCACTACAAGCTGGTGACGCCGAGAAGGCGGTAAGTGCATGTCGAGAATTCAAGAGTCGATTCTGGCCAACAATGCGCGACACCTTGGACAGGTTGAGTGCTGAGCCGGAGTGGGAACCAGCGTTCAACGGCGCAGATCGACGATACTCTGATCGAATTCTTCACAACCTTCCGCCATTCGATTACGACGACACTGGCCTTATCGGAAGGTCTCAGGCGTGTAGCGTCATAGTGAAGCACCTTTTGAGGCGCCGCGAGCCAATGATCACCATTACGGGAGAAGGCGGTATCGGTAAGACAGCTCTCGCTTCTGACGTAGCCTATTCCCTCCTTGACAATCCGGATTCCCCTTATGAGTGCATTCTGTGGACGTCTTTGAAGACGGAGCGGCTAACGGCTAACGGAGTCGTCGAGATTGCAGGTGCGGTACGCGATATAACAGGTGCCACTCAGACCTTGGGTAAGGTGCTAGCAGACGATTTTAAGGGCGGTGCTGAAGAGCTGGCCGAAGCTCTCCAGGGTATTGAGACTCTACTCATCATCGACAACCTTGAAACCGTTAGTGGTAGCGAGATTGTAACGCTTTACGAAACCCTACCCGATAACGTCACGTACCTCATGACGAGCAGGATCGGCGTGGGGCAAATCGAGCGCCGCATCCCTCTTCCTCCGCTGGAGAAGAAAGACGCGCAGACGCTCTTCAGGTCGTTTGCCAGGGTGCGCGGAGGGCGGGCTGAATTCCTAGCAAGCCTGAAACAGGAAACCGTCGAGCAGATTGTCACTCGGCTACGCTTCAGCCCCTTGGCCATTCGATGGTATGTCCTTTCCGTTGAATCCGGGCGAGAGCCTCATCCCACTTTGACTGATCAGGATGAGTTGATCGACTTCTGTGTCCGGTCGGTCTTTGACGCCCTGAGTGAAACGCCAAGAGCCATCCTGTCCGTTCTCTATGCTCTCGATCGATCTTCGACATTTGATGAGCTGGCAGTCCTGACCGACTCCCCAATCGATTCCCTGAATCTAGCAGTCAAGGAGTTAAGTGCGGGTTCGCTGGTAAGTCAGAAGCCAGATCCCGATGACGAGTTGATTTCACGGGTTCAGATAACTGAAGCGGCTCAACACTTCCTGCGTCGAGTCGCGCCGCCGCCAAAAGCTGACATCAGTAGGACACTGCTGCGAGAGCAAGAATTCAAGCGCTCAGAGGAGCAACGTCGTGCGGACGAGAGTAAGCGCCAACTCGCCCCCAGCGTTGTGAGGGTTCGTTCGCCACATGACGAGCCCACAGCTCACCTGCTAAGGCTCGCTTTGGCGCAGTCGCGCGCGGGGTCAATCGACCGTGCTCAGAGTTATCTGACGCGTGCCCGGGCGCTGAATCCCGAGTTCTGGGAGGTGGATCGCGTGGAAGCCTTCATCCTCTCCCAAAACGACCAAATCGACCAGGCTAGCTCCCTTTACCGCTCGGCCTTGCGTAAGGCTGATGAGTCCGGTAAGGCTGTTATCTCCTATTACTTTGCGGGGCACCTTGCCGGCCGCGGCCACGACGTGGATGCCGCTCTACCTCTGGCCAAGTCAGCGCACGAGCACTTTCAAACTGCTGACACCGCACAGCTACTGGGTAAGATTAATCTGTGGGCCCGCAATTACGAAGAGTCCCAGGTGCACCTTGAATGGGCTCTAGAAAACATGACTGGTCGAGGAAGGCTTCGACTGATAATCCTCACCAGTCTCGTCGACTCTTGGCGCAGATGGTCTGAGTCGCTACTTGAAGATGATCGGCGGCCCATAGAAGCGGCTCATAAGGCGTCAGCAGGGTTCTCTCAAGGCATTAAGGAGTTGGACTCGGGGGCTTGGGATCAACGGCTAGCCGAAATGCTCCTTGAAAGCGCCAATGCTTTCCTGCGAGCGATTGGCGAACTCGGCTTGTTCCCGCCCGCCTTCGAAAATGATGCGGTCCGTATCCTGAAGGGGGTGAAGCGTCACGCTGTCCTTTTTGAGCGCTGCGCTGCATGGCGTCACTTCCCTGGGCGGGTCGGTAGGTTGTATCGCCTAGCGGGCATCAGTGAAGAAGTGTCGAGCCTTTGTGAGGACTTGGTTAATGTGGCCAAGCCAAAACCAGGCGGTAGCGACGCGTCACCCCGAGGGATCGTCAAGGCCTGGCGCGGGACTTACGGTTTCATCTCGCACCCAGACTATCCCAGCGATGTGTTCTTTCCAGGGGCGGCAGTCCAAGAAGGGCACGGCGTGAAATGGGACTCCCTTAACCCTGTTGGCGTGCACGTCGTTTTTGAAGTCGACGAACATGGGAAAGGGGACCGTCCACGCGCCAACTACGTATCCCCTATCTCCGTGGACGAGTAGTCGGGATGCGCGCTATTAAAGCGCAAGGTCGGTGGAGCGGCTTTGGGCTGGAGCTGCTTTGGCGCGAGTGATCATGGCCCCATAAGCTTGCGGCGCGTCGGGCAGTCTGTGGACCTGCCCGGTAAAGCACGACGTTGGGGCCATGATCTTCGAGGCTCGCGCCAAAGTGGCTGCCTAAGAGGTCGTTCTCTTTCCGAACCTCGTGTGCGGATTCCGCTGGTCAGACATGGGATTGCGGCTGTCGCGGAAGCCTCGACTCGTTGCTGATCGAG